>NZ_JBXAHA010000017.1:0-213627 GCF_058794615.1 Cupriavidus sp. GW823-FHT07A04 | reverse complement strand
CGGCAGGAACCCCCCCCACCATTTTTCCTTGTTCGGCCGATGCGGCGAGTTGTCCCCCCCCGATGAACTGCCTGACCTGGAAGAACATCACCAGCACGGTGACCATGCCGGCGATCGCGATCCCGGCGCGCAAGCGGTCGTGATAGCTGGCAAGGGCCGCATCGCTGCTGATGCCTGCCAGCACCGCGAGATTGCGCCCGGGCAAGCGCTGGATAGCGTAGATACGGCGAACGCCATCCAACCCGCCAACGGCTGTGATGAGGCTGTCCTGCGCGCTGGCCAGCACCCCGCGCAACGCGGAGCCGGGCATCAGCACCTGACCCGGCTGGCTGCTTTCCTGGCTCCAGCGCGCGCGCACCACGAAGTCGTCCGTGCCCGCCAGCAGCACGGTGCCGGACTCCCCCAGGCCCGCCTTGGCGTAGACCCTCGACAGGTAGCCGGGGTCGAGCGACACCACCACCACGCCCGAGAAGCGGCCATCCTTGGCGCCCACGATGCCCCGGGACAATGGCATGGACCAGTGGCCGCTGACACGCCCGACAAGGGGCATGCCGACATACAGCGACGGCAGCGCGCGGCTCTCGTGCACGCGGAAATACTGGCGGTCGCTCAGGTCCGCCGACTCGAAGCCCGCGCTGGTGGATGCGCGCAGCCTGCCGGCGCGGTCGAGCACGGATACTTCGAGAAAGGGGGCGACGGCAAGGTAGCCGCCACGCTTCCATTGCGCCAGCGGCAGCGCGGGCCCGCGCTCCACCACGGCGCCACCAACGAGCGATGCGATCTGGTCGGCCTCGGCCAGCGTGCGCTCGGCGTGCTCGCCGAGCAGCCCGGCCACGCGGGCCAGGCCGGCATGCACGTGCCGCAATTCGGCCGCGCGGTCCCATAGCCCCAAGCCGGCGAGCGCGCACCAGATGCAGGCCACGATGACAATGCCTGACCAGAACGGGCGTCTCGCGGAGCGATGCGCACCTGCCAATACCTGTCGGTAGATTTCCAGCCTCATGGGAAAGCTACCAAAAAACGAATATATTGTTCATCACAGCCGTGAATCGCAGCCTTCGATACTAGTCAGCGCGTGCGTGCGCCCCGCGCACCCCCCGGGTGCCGCTGCCTGAAGGCAGCCTGCTTGCGGCAAAACTTCACAGTATGATCTATTCGGCTGCGCCAGTCCGCTCGCACTGGCCCATCGCCCCGGGATATCCGGCGTAGCCGGCCAGGTGCATCGCGAAGCGTTAACTTCAACGGTTCAGCGAGGCTTTATCATAATTGCGTGTTTTCCTGGCATTAAGTTGCGCTTAGGCAGCTTTCCGAAGAATAATGAAAACAATACGATACGTAACGCCGCAGCCTCGCCCGGCGCGCGTTGCGTCAGTTGAAGAGGCCATATGACCGATCTGCGCTTTTATTCCACCAGGACCGCTGCCGAGATGCTGGGCGTCTCCCTGCGCACGGTCCAGCTCTGGGTCGAAAATGGCCGGCTGCCCGCGTGGAAGACTGACGGCGGACATCGCAGGATCCCGGCCGATTCGGTCGACCGCATGGTGGCCGACCAGCGCAGCCAGACCGCCGCACCCACGACAGCGGCAGCCGCCCCGGCGGGAAGGGCGTTTCGCGTACTGCTGGTGGAAGACGACGAGCACCTGCTGCAGATTTACCGCATGGCGCTGGAAACCCTCAACCCGTCGGTCGAAATACTCGAGGCCACGAACGGATACGACGGCCTGCTGCTCATTGGCAGCAGCAAACCCGACCTTGTCCTCCTGGATCTGATCATGCCTGGCATCGATGGCTTCCGCCTGTGCAGGACCATCGACGCGCAGCAGGAGTTTGCCGCCACACGCATCGTCGTGGTGACCTCGCTGGACAAGCATGCCATTGCGGACCGCGGCGGTATTCCCGGGCATATCCGTGTCTTTTCCAAGCCAATCCCGATGTCCGTGCTGCAGTCGCTGGTGGTGACCTTGCAGGTCGGCCCTGGCACGCCAGCCTAGGATTTGGGCAGGCGCAATGGCGGGATTCAGCGTCGCCATTGTATATCATTTTTTTCAAATACCATGATGCGCCAGGTTTCATATTTACGCGCATCGCGTGCGGTAAAGGGCGGTCTGCTTCTGCCCTAGCCACACTCCCCCTCCCGGAGATCCCCCATGTCTATGCATGAACAACACCTGCGGGAAGCTGTACGCCTGGCACACGCCAATCGCGCACGCGGCGGCCGCCCCTTTGGCGCGGTGCTCACGCTCGATGGCGAGCAGGTGGCGACCGGCGTCAACGACATCGTGCACAGCTTCGACCCCACCACGCACGCGGAGATGCAGGCCATCCGCGCCGCGTGCCGCAAGCTCGGCCGGCCGAGCCTCAAGGGTGCCGTGGTGTACGCCAGCGGCCATCCGTGCCCGATGTGCCTGGCCGCGTTGATCATGACCGGCGTGCAGGCGGTGTACTACGCCTTCGACAATGCCGACGCCGCGCCCTACGGGCTTTCGAGCGAGGCCGCCTACCAGGCGCTGCGCCTGCCGCTGGATCCGCCGCCGCTGCCGCTCACCCGCCTGCCGGCAGGGATGACAGCAGCGCAACTGTATGGGGCATAGGGCGAAAGCCATGCGCAAAAACGGGCCGCAAATGCAAAGCGTACCCGTTTCTGCGTGATCCACAGAACCCGCTCCGTACCCGTTTCTGCGTGATTTTCAGCAGGCCGGAACAGGGGGCGTACCCGTTTCTGCGTGGCGCAAGGCGCCTGGGTGCCAGCCCCGGTCAGTAGGTTTTGTAGGGCAGGAACTTGCCCGACATCTCGATCTTCACGCGATCGCCATTCGGATCGGCCTCGCGCTGCAGGTCCATGCGGAAATCGATCGCGCTCATGATGCCGTCTCCAAACTCTTCATGGATCAGCGCCTTGAAGGTCGTCCCGTAGATGCTGACCAGTTCATAGAAGCGGTAGATCAGCGGATCGCTCGGCACGGGAGTGGGCAGCGAGCCCTTGTATGGCACGGTGCGCAGCCACGGCTCGGCCTCCGGCGGCAAGCCGAAGATCTCCATCACGGCCTGCGCGCCGGGCGCGTCGAAGGCCATCTGGCCCAGGCACGCGGCGGTCGTCCACTCCTTGCTCTTGCCGACCTTCTCGGCCACATCGGACCACCTGATGCCTTTGGTGACCTTGGCTTCGATGATCAGGTCGGTGATATCGCTGCGATTCATTTGTGCTCCTCTGGTTTCTGGATTGGCTTTGGGGGGACTTTTGGGGGGACGGATGCCAAGACGGGGCGGCACTAGCGCCGGACGATGTCAGGGAAGCCCGTCCAGCCGCGTGCAAACCGCGGTGCGCGCGTTGTCGTATCGCACCAGCGCGGCAAAGGACGTAGCACCCGGCACGAGGGCCTGCAGCGCCAACACGACAAGAAGGATCGGCATCGCACCTCCACAGGTTCACGCGCACTAGATGGTGACGCGTCCGGCACGCCTCAGGCACACATCAGGCAATGTCACCGCGTGCCAGTGTGGATCGGTGCGCGCATCACCAGAATGACCACGCGCGCGCCCTCCGTGACAAAGCGCTCCGCGCAAGGTTCATGCCACTGCGCAGGACACTGGACGCCTCGCCAGGTGGTGCCTGCAAGCGCAGGCGCTACGCACAGGCGCACCAAGGCCGCTGCGGCGCACGCACTGCCGCGGTGAATCACGCCGCGCGTGCGCACCTGGCATTGCACCCTCGCCCCCAAGCGGTGCAGCGCGGCGGGTGGAATCCTGCCGCACGCCGTGCATCGCGTCGCGCCGCACGTGGCACAGCCATTGCTTGCATACAAGATCGCATACAAGCAGGGCACAACGGCCGCAGCCTGAGACCCGCGAATTCCCGGAGAAACGCCATGACCCAATTTTGCGACGAGACGCTGGCGCACTACGCCCGCAGCGCGCTCAAGCTGCACGGGCTGGAGCTGCCCAAGGACGCCGAGACGCGCGTGATCGAACAATTCCTGCGCGTGGCCGCGATAGCAGCGCCCATGCTGGCGCACCCGCTGGATGCGCACGATGAGCCAGCTCCGGTGTACCGGCCATGAGCGCGCGCGATCCCGTGTTCGAATCCGCGCTGGCGATCCGCAGTGACATCGACACCGGCGCGCGCAGCGCGCTGGATGTGGCCACCGCCACGCTCGCGCGCATCGAGGCCTGCGACCCGCTGCTGCACGCCTTCACCGCCGTGACGCGCGAGCGCGCGCTGGGCGAGGCGCGCCGCGTCGATGCGCTGCGCGCCCAGGGCGCGCGGCTGCCGCCGCTGGCGGGCGTGCCCTATGCAGTGAAGAATCTGTTCGACGTGGCGGACCTCACCACGCTGGCGGGCTCTCGCGTGCTGGCCGGCGCCGCACCGGCCCGGCGCGACGCGGTGCTGGTTTCGCGCATGCGCGAGGCGGGCGCGGTGCTGGTGGGCACGCTCAACATGGACGAGTTCGCCTACGGCTTCACCACCGAGAACGCGCATCGGGGCACCTGCCGCAATCCACACGACCTGGCCCGGGTGGCGGGCGGCTCCTCCGGCGGCAGCGCGGCGGCGGTGGCCGCGGGCCTGGTGCCGCTGTCGCTCGGCTCGGACACCAATGGCTCGATCCGCGTGCCGGCGGCGCTCACCGGCATCTTCGGGCTCAAGCCCACCTATGGGCGGCTGTCCCGCCGCGGCAGCTATCCGTTCGTGCACAGCCTGGACCACGTCGGCCCCTTCGCGCGCTCGGTGGCGGACCTCGCGGCGGCCTACGATATGCTGCAGTTCGCCGACACCCGGGATCCGGCCTGTGCGCGCCGCCCGCTCGAAGCGGTCAGTGGGCAGGCGCCGATACGCGTGCGCGCGGCACGCCTGGGCGGCTACTTCGACGACATGGCCGGAGCCGATGCACGCGCCGCCGCGCAGCGCGTGGCCGATGCGCTTGAAGCCACGGGCGTGATCCATCTGCCGGGCGCGGCAGCCGCGCGCTCGGCCGCCTTCGTCATCACCGGCACCGAGGGCGGGCACCTGCACCGCGAGCATCTGCGGCACCAGTACGCGCAGATGGAGCCGCTCTCGCGCGACCGCCTGGCCGCCGGACTGGTGCTGCCGGCCGCCTGGTATGTGCGCGCACAGCAAGTGCGCGCGGCCTTTCGCCAGGAACTGCTCGACGCCTTCACGCGCACCGAGCTGCTGATCGCCCCGGCCACGCCGGTGGCTGCGCCGCTGGCCGGACAGGAGAACATCGAGATCAACGGCCAGGTGCTGCCAGCGCGCGCCAGCCTGGGCCTGCTGACCCAGCCCATCTCGTGCATCGGCCTGCCGGTGCTCACGGTGCCGCTGGCCGGCCCCGACGGCCTGCCGCTAGGCGTGCAACTGATCGCGCCGCCGTGGCGCGAGGACCTGGCCTTTGCCGCCGCCCAGGCGCTGGAGGCCGTGGGCGTGGCGGCGTGCCCGAGGCCATCCGCATTGCTCGCGCGGGCCGCGGCATGAGCGGCGCCGAGGTCCGTGTGGTCTCGCGCGCCGAAGCGGTCTACGCGCAGCTGCGCGACGACATCTTCGAGTTCCGGATGCTTCCCGGCGACCGCTTCACCGAAGGCGAGATCGCCCAGCGCCTGGGCGTGTCGCGCACGCCGGTGCGCGAGGCGCTGTTGCGGCTGCAATCCGACGCGCTGGTGCAGGTGTATTTCCGCAGCGGCTGGGAGGTGGTGCCACTGGATTTCACACGTTTCGACGAGCTCTACGAGCTGCGCAAGCTGATCGAGGTCAACGCCGTGCGCATGCTGTGCACGCACGCCACGCCCACGGTGGATCACGGCGCGCTGGCCCAGCTTGCGCAGTTCTGGCAGGTGCCGCAGGACGCGCGCCTGGACGACGGCCGCCTGGTGGCGCAGCACGATGAGGCCTTTCACGCGGCACTGGTAGCGGCGGCGGGCAATCGCGAAATCGCCAGCGTGCACCGGCAGGTGACCGAGCGCATCCGCATCATCCGCCGGCTCGATTTCACCTACGCCGCGCGCGTGACCGCCACCTACGACGAGCACGCCGCCATCCTGCGCGAGATCCAGCGCCAGCGCGCGGAGCAGGCCGTGCTGCTGCTGTCCAGCCATATTGAAGAAAGCCGCGCCGAAGTGCGCAAGATCACGCTGCACCGCTTGCAGACGATACGCACCGACGGCGCGCGCGCACGCGCCTGACATGCACCGAGATAGCACCGCATAGGCGCGGCACTCCCCGGCGTCTCCCGATTTTGTCCCTCCACTCCTTTCGTCGCGAGATCAACATGACCGATTCACGCTTCAACCCACGCCGCCGCCTCGCCCTGCGCCAGAGCCTTGCCGCCGGCGCGATGCTGGCCGCGCCTGCCATCGTGCGCGCGCAGGCGCCGAAGATCCGCCTGGGCTTCTGGCCGATCGCCGGCGGCATCCCGCTGTACGCGGGCATCGAGACGGGGCTGTTCAAGCGGGCCGGCCTGGAGGTGGAGGCCGTGAAGTTCGCCAGCGCGCAGCAGGTGGTGGAAGCCATGATCGCCGGGCGCATCGAGGGCTCGGCCAACGGCACGGCTTCCGCGGCGCTAGGCCTGGGCGAGATCACCTCGCCCGGCCTGTGCAAGATCTTTGCCGCCAACCCGTCCAACGCTACGCTGCTGCTCGATGAAATCCTGGTGGCCAAGGACAGCCCCTTCAAGACCCTGGCCGAGCTCAAGGGCAAGCGCATCGGCTGCGGCCCCGGCATCCAGAACGTGACGCTGGCCAAGGTGATCTTCGAGAAGAACGGCTACGCCGACGTCAAACCCGTCGAGTTGCCGGTAGGCCAGCACGTGGCCGCACTCGCCGCGGGCCAGCTCGACGCGGTCTACACGCTGGAACCCACCGGCACCGTGGGCCGCCTCAACGGCACCTGCCGCGCGCTGGAGTACGGCGTGATCTCGCGCTACGTGCTGGGCAACGCCAGCCTGCCGTGGTTTGGCGGCTCGGCTTCGCTGACCTCGGCCTTCCTCTCGTCCAGCCCTGAGTTGTCGAAACGCTTTATCGCCGCCTACGGCCAGGCCATCGACATGGTGCGCAAGGACCCCGTCAAGGTGCGCCCCTTCCTGAAGGGCTACACCAGCATCGACGACCAGCTGGCCAGGGAAGTGCCGCTGCCCGGCTTCACGCTCTACAACGAGTTCAAGCCGGCCGATATCGAGGCCTTCCAGAAATTCTTCGACGTCTTCCACGACCGCAAGTTGTTTGCCCGCCGGGTGCCGGTGGCGGACATGCTCTACCGGGGCTGACATGCGTGCATCCAACCTGGCGCCGCGGCTGCTGCCGCTGATCGGCCCACTGGCGCTGCTGGCGCTGTGGCAAGCAGCGGTGTCGGCCAAATGGGTCAACCCGGTGCTGCTGCCATCGCCGGCGGCAACGCTCGGGGTACTGTTCACAAGCGTTGCCGACGGGTCCATCAACGCGGACCTGCTGGCCACCGTGTCGCGCACCTTCTACGCCTTTGCGATCGCCGCGGTGATCGGCGTGCCGCTGGGCGTGGCGCTGGGCAGCTCGGTCCCGGCCTATCGCAGCGTGGAATTCCTGATCGACTTCTTCCGCTCCACGCCGTCATCCGCGCTGATCCCGCTGTTCATGCTGCTGTTCGGCCTGTCGGATGCGAACAAGATCGCCATTGCCGCCTTCGCGGCGGTGCTGCTGATCCTGTTCAACAGTGCGTATGGCGTGATGAACGCCAGGAAGACGCGCGTGCTGGCGGTGCAGGCCATGGGCGTATCGAAGTGGCACGTGTTCAAGGACGTGCTGCTGATGGAGAGCCTGCCGCAGACCTTTGTCGGGCTGCGCACCGGCGTGTCGATGTCGCTGGTGATCGTGATCGTGGCGGAGATGTTCATCGGCTCGGACACAGGCCTTGGCCACCGCATCATCGATGCGCAGCAGGTCTTCAATATCCGCAGCATGTACGCCGCCATCCTGGTCACCGGCGCGCTTGGCTACGTGCTCAACCTGGCCTTCTTCATGCTGGAGAAGCGCTTTGTCCACTGGAGCGGCAAATGAGAGTCCTGCAATCGGGCGCCGGCGTGGCCGACGCGCCGCCGCCATCGGCGCTGGTGGCCGCTCCGGCCGGGCGCGAGGTCCATGTCACCATCCGCGGCCTGTCCAAGGCCTTCGGCGGCGTGCCGCTGTACCAGCATCTCGACCTGGACCTGCCGCGCGGCAAGATCGTCTCGATCTTCGGGCCCAATGGCTGCGGCAAGTCGACGCTGATCAACATGGTGGCCGGCCTGCTGCCGTTCGACCGGGGCGAGGTGCTGTTCGATGGCAAGACGCTGCGCCAGACCGTGATCGGCTACGTCTTCCAGAACTACCGGGACGCCCTGCTGCCGTGGATCTCCGCGCGCGACAACGTGGCCTACCCACTGCGCCGCAAAGGCATGCCGGAGGCACAGGCCAAGGCCCGCACCGAGGAGCTGCTGCGCACCTTCGACGTGCGCTTCGACGTCAACCGCTTTCCCTATGAGCTCTCGGGCGGGCAGCAGCAGCTGATCTGCATCATGCGCGCGCTGGCGCCGCGGCCCGAGGTGCTGTTCCTCGACGAACCCTTTTCTGCGTTGGATTTCGAGACCACCCTGTTCATTCGCGACAAGCTCCAGGAGGTACAGCTGGCGGAGGGCACCACCATGGTGATCGTCTCGCACGACCTGGAAGACGCAGTCTTCCTGGCCGACCGCATCCTGCTGCTGACGCGCCGGCCCACGCGCGTGGCCGAGGCGATCGACTTCGACATGCCGCGCCCGCGCGATGCGCAGGCGGTGGCCGATCCGCGCTTCATCGCCACCCGCGCGCATGCGCTGGCAGTGTTCCAGCGCGAGGTGCGGGCACGCTGAGACGCGTGCAAACGGGCCGCTGCACAGGCAAATCTTTGCGAGAGTTATTTCCGATGTAACGCCACATTACGGGACCGGCCACGGTCCCGTTTTCTTTTCGAGGCTGCGGCCGGCCCCGCGCCATCACCCGTGCGCCCAATGCCGGCAAGGCCTGGCGGGTGACGTGCAAGGGCCCGGAAAGCCTCGCCAAAGGTGAAGCCGAGGCCCTTGAAAGTGTGATTGCGCCTTACAAGTGCAAGCACACCGGCGCGGGCCCGATGGCTACAGTGAGGCCATGTTCAACGCGAAGCCAGTCACGGAGTCCCCAACATGAAACGCGCCATCGCCCTGGTTGTCCTGCTCTGCTCCGCAGCGTCCCTGCTGTCCGCCTGCATCGTGGTGCCCCCGCGTGGCGGCCCGCCGCCGTACCGTTACCACGACCGCTATTGAGCGGCTGCAGGTAACACGCACGCGCCGCCCCCGAAATCCAATGCATCGCTCGCACCCCTGGAGTTGAACCATGAAACGCCAACTGCTGCTCGCCCTCACTACCCTTGCCGCCGGCGCCGCGCTTGGCCTGATCTCGCCGGCCCAGGCCCAGGCCTATCCCCCGGGCTACCACGGCAGCCCGCACATGCGCCCCGCGCCGCCCCCGCCGCGCTATGAACCGCGCCCGCCGGGCCGCCCTGGCCAGGCATGGGTGCCGGGACACTGGAACGCCAACGGCGGCAGCTATGCCTGGCGCGGCGGCTACTGGCAGCGCGAACGCCCGGGTCACCGCTATGTGCCCGAGCGCTGGGTGCAAAGCCCGCACGGCGGCTGGGTGATGCGGCCCGGCTACTGGACCCGCTAAACCGGCCGAGCCGTCCCGGCAAGGTAGCCACGTACGCCGTCCCGCCTTGCGCGCGGACGGCGTTTTTTTTGTGCTTGCATAGCGCACCCGTCACGCCGCGCCAGCGCGCCATCGAGTGTGTGCTAGCCAACAGTCCCCCCCTGTGGCCCGGCATTACAGTCACTTCACTACCCGTCACCCGGCTCGCCACGAACGCGAGCCAGGCTTCGTGCTGCGTGAAGGAGACATGCCATGGCAGACGACAAGCAGATCGTACCGGTCATCCTGTGTGGCGGAGCGGGCTCGCGGCTGTGGCCGTTGTCGCGCGACGGCTATCCCAAGCAGTTCCTGCGCCTGCTCGGACAAGACTCGCTGCTGCAGGACACCCTGTTGCGGGTGCGGGAGATTCCCGGTGCGCAAGCCCCAATCCTGGTCAGCAACGAAGCGCACCGTTTCGTGGTGGCCGAGCAAGCGCGGGAGGCTGGCTGCGCGTTGTCCGCCATCGTGCTCGAGCCGCATCCGCGCAATACCGCGCCCGCCGCGGCGGTGGCCGCGCTGCAAGCGCGCAGCGGCGGCGCGGACCCGGTGCTGCTGGTGCTGCCTTCCGATCACCTGATCCGCGACCGCGCCGCCTTCACGCAGACCGTGTGCCAGGCCAGCGCCGTGGCCGCAACGGGCGTGGTGGTGACGCTGGGCGTGGTGCCCACGTTTGCCGCCACCGGCTACGGCTATATCAAGGCAGTGCCCAGCAATACGGCCGACTTGCTGTCGGTCGCGCGCTTCGTCGAGAAGCCCTCGCTGGAAATGGCCACCGGCTACCTGCAGGAAGGCAACTGCTTCTGGAACAGCGGCATTTTCCTGTTCCGCGCCTCCGTCTATCTCGCCGCGCTGGAGCGGTTCGCCCCCGACATCCTGCTGGCCGCGCAGGAAGCGATGGTGCGCGGCCACCGCGACCTGGACTTCTTCCGGCTCGACACGGACGCCTTCGCCGCCTGCCGCTCCGACTCGATCGACTACGCCGTGATGGAGCACCTGCGTGACGCGCAAATGGCCCCGCTGTCCGCCGACTGGAGCGACGTGGGCTCCTGGGATGCGGTCTGGAAGGCCGCAGAGAAGACCGCCGATGGCAACGTGGCCATCGGCGACGTGGTCACGCACCACGCGCGGGGCTGCCTCGTCCACGCCTCGCACCGAATGGTGGCGGTCGCCGGCCTGGACGACGTGATGGTGGTGGAAACGCCGGACGTGGTGCTGGTGGTCCACAAGGATCACTGCCAGGACGTGAAGCAACTGGTGGAAACGGTACGCGCCCAGGGCCGCCCCGAGGCCACCCAGCATCGCAAGGTCTACCGGCCCTGGGGCGCCTACGACGCGGTGGACCACGGTACGCGCTACCAGGTCAAGCGCATCACGGTCAAACCCGGCGCCAAGCTCTCGCTGCAACTGCATCACCACCGTGCCGAGCACTGGGTGGTGGTTTCCGGCACGGCGCGCGTGCGCCGCGGAGACGTCGAGTACCTGCTGACCGAAGACCAATCCACCTATATCCCGATCGGCGAGGCGCACAGCCTTGAAAACCCCGGCCGGATCCCGCTCGAACTGATCGAGATCCAGTCCGGCTCTTACCTTGGCGAAGACGACATCATCCGGATGGCAGATATCTATGGGCGCACATGATCTCGAACCCTTCGGCCGGCTTGCGACCACCGAGCTGCAGCCCGAAGCCAGCGGCAACACCGGCAGCGGCGGGGCGCAACGCCCGCGCCGCGCGCTGATCACTGGCATCACCGGCCAGGACGGCGCCTACCTGTGTGAGCTGCTGATTGCCAAAGGCTACGAGGTGCACGGCATCAAGCGCCGCAGTTCGCTGTTCAACACCGAGCGCATCGACCACCTGTACCAGGATCCGCAAGCGTCCAGGCGCAGCCTGATCCTGCATCACGGCGACATGACCGACACCGCCAGCCTGGTGCGGGTGGTACAGCAATCGCAACCTGACGAAATCTACAACCTGGCGGCGCAAAGCCACGTGCAGGTGTCGTTCGAGGAACCGGAATACACCGCCAACACGGATGCGCTGGGCACGCTGCGCCTGCTCGAAGCCGTGCGCATCCTTGGCCTGGAGAAGCAAACGCGCTTCTACCAGGCGTCCACATCCGAGCTGTACGGCCTGGTGCAGGCAACACCGCAGAAGGAGACCACGCCGTTCTACCCGCGCAGCCCCTATGCGGCCGCCAAGTTGTACGCCTACTGGATCACGGTGAACTATCGCGAGGCCTACGGCATGTATGCCTGCAACGGCATCCTGTTCAACCACGAGAGCCCGGTGCGCGGCGAGACCTTTGTCACGCGCAAGACCACGCGGGCGATGGCGCGCATCGTGCTGGGGCTGCAGGACACGCTCTATCTCGGCAACCTGTCGGCCCTGCGCGACTGGGGCCACGCGCGCGACTACGTGGAAATGCAGTGGCTGATGCTGCAGCAGGACAAAGCCGAGGACTATGTGATCGCCAGCGGCGAGCAGCACAGCGTGCGCGAGTTCGTGCAGCTGGCCGCCCTGGAGCTCGGCATCGCGGTGCGCTTCGAGGGCGAAGGCGCCGGCGAGGTGGGCGTGGTGGCGCACGTTGATGCCGCCACCTGCCCGGTGGCAGCGCGCTGCAAGCCAGGCGACACGATTGTGCGGGTGGACCCGCGCTACTTCCGACCGACCGAAGTCGAGACGTTGCTGGGCGACGCCAGCAAGGCGCGCGAACAGCTGGGCTGGTCGCCGCGCACGAGCTTTGGGGCGCTGGTGCGGGAAATGATGGAAGCGGACTTTGCCGCGGCGCGGCGCGATGCGTTCGTCAAGCTGGCTGGCTTCCGGGCCTATGACCATCATGAGTGACGCCGGCACCGCAGTGTCAAGCGACCCCACGCCGTCATCCGCATCCTTGCCAACGCGGCAATCGCGGGTGTTCGTGGCGGGCCACCGCGGCATGGTCGGCTCGGCCATCGTGCGTGCGCTGGACGCGCGTGGCCAGGCCGACATCATCACGCGCGGCCACACCGAGCTCGACCTCACCGACCAGCAGCAGGTGCGCGCGTTCTTCGCCACCCAGGGCATCGACACGGTCTACCTGGCAGCCGCGCGCGTAGGCGGCATCCACGCCAACCATACCTTTCCCGCCGAGTTCATCCAGCAGAACCTGATGATCGCCGCCATCGTCATCCACGAAGCCTGGCGCGCGGGCGTGAAGCGCCTGCTATTCCTCGGATCGAGCTGCATCTACCCGAAGTTCGCACCCCAGCCCATCAGCGAGGCCGCGCTGCTTACCGGGCCGCTGGAGCCCACCAACGCCCCCTACGCCCTGGCCAAGATCGCAGGCATTGCGCTGTGCGAGAGCTACAACCGCCAGTACGGCACCGACTACCGCAGCGTGATGCCGACCAACCTCTACGGCCCGGGCGACAACTATCACCCCGACAACAGCCACGTGATACCGGGCCTGCTGCGGCGCTTCCACGAAGCCGGCATGGCCCACGCCCAGCACGTGCCGGTGTGGGGCAGCGGCACGCCGCTGCGCGAGTTCCTCTACGCGGACGACCTGGCCGCGGCATGCCTGCATGTGATGGCGCTGGCCGAGGACGTGTACCGCCAGACCGCGCCGGCCGGATTCCTGAACGTGGGCAGCAGCGAGGAAGTCAGCGTGCGCGAACTGGCGGGGCTGGTGGCGCAGACCGTGGGCTTTCGCGGCGACATCGTCTTCGACAGCGGCAAGCCCGACGGCACACCGCGCAAGCGGCTCGACTGCACGGCCCTTGCCGCCACCGGCTGGCAACCGGCCGTGGCGCTGCGCGACGGCCTGCGCCTGGCCTACCTGGATGCACTGCAGAGCGGAAGGCTGGCGCATGGCACAGCACCGGCACAACACGTGGAGACCTGACATGAAACCCCTGCTCCGCCATCCCGACAAGCGCGCGCGGCCTCAGGCCACTGCGTCCGCAACGTCGGCTACCTCGGCTACCTCGGCAACCTCGGCCGCCAGCGGCGCGGCAGCGAGTCCCGGTGCGCTCTGGCCCGGACAGGTCATCTTTCCCACGGGCAGCGCGGATGCGGGCCTGTGGCGGCGCTGCCTGCAGCAGATGCGCGCCATCTCGCTCAGTCCCGGCGCGCTGGTGGTGCTGGCGGGCCAGAGCCGGCTGGAGAACTGGGCCATGCTGCTGGCCAGCATGGCGCTGGGGCGGCGACGCGCGGCCTTCTTCCACGGGGCCGCCTTTGCCAGCGTGCCTGGGCGAGTTGGCGCGCTGGCAGACGCGGTATTGCTGCGCCATTGCCAGGGCGTATTCGTCGGCAGCGAGCGCGGCTGCGCGCGCGCCATTGCCGCCGACGTTCCCCCGCGCAAGATCTTTGCCTGCCGCCCGCCAGCCGTGCTGCCGGACGGCTTCGATGCTGCCGCCGAACGGCGCGAGCGGGTCGAGCACGCTGCACCGCCGCATGCGCCGCATTTCCTGCATGTTGGCGCCCTCACGCACGATCCGGCCCTGGTGCTGCTGCTCTATGCCTTTGCCGGCGCGCGGCAGGCGTGGCCGGCGGCCACGCTATCGCTGGTGGGCACGGGCCGCGCCTATGGCCGGCTGCGCACCATGGCCGACGCGCTCGGGCTGGGGCCGTCGGTACGCTTCCTGGGCGCGATGGCGCCGGCCGACTTCGCCGTGGAGTACCGCAAGGCGAGCTGCCTGGTGCTGCCAGATGCCGCGCAGCGCTGGCATCCGCTGGTGCGCGAGGCACTGAGCTACGGCTGCCCGGTGGTGGTGAGCGTGAATAACGACGACGCCGGCGAACTGATACGCGACGGCGTCACCGGCCTGTATTTCAAGGCGGGCGACGCCGGTGCGCTGGCCAGGTGCCTGGTGCAGGTGCCCACGCGTTTTGCGGATGCCGCCGCCACCGCCGAGCGCTGCCAGGCCGCCGCGCTGGAGGACTCTCCCGCCTCCGCGGGCAGGGCCATGGCGGCTGGCTGCGTGCGGATCATGGCCGCGGACTAGACGCACGCCGCAGCGGGCGCGACAGCTGCGTACCCCAGACAGAGCATCGACGCCACTGACTTTACCGTTGCCATGAAGATACTCATGTACTGCCTGAACTATGCGCCCGAGCTGACCGGCATCGGCAAGTACACCTGCGAGCAGGCCGAGTGGCTGGCCGCGCGCGGCCATGAGGTGCGGGTAGTCACCGCACCGCCGTACTATCCGGCGTGGCGCGTGGGCGAGGGCTATCGCGCGTGGCAATACAGCCGCGAGCGGCGGCGCTGGGTGGAGGTGTATCGCGCGCCGCTGTGGGTACCGCGCAAGCCGGGCGGCATCACGCGGCTGCTGCACCTGGCGAGCTTTGCCGTATCCAGCCTGCCCAGCCTGATGGCCCAGTTGCGCTGGCGCCCGGATGTGCTGTTCGTGGTGGAGCCTCCCCTGATGTGCGCGCCGGCCGCTTTGCTGTTCGCACACTGGAGCGGCTGCAAGACCTGGCTGCATGTGCAGGACTATGAGATCGACGCGGCTTTTGCGCTGGGGCTGCTCCGCCGGCCCTGGCTGCGCCGCGTGGCGCGGCGCGTGGAGCATCAGTTGATGACGCGTTTTGACCGGGTCTCGTCGATCTCGCAGGCCATGGTCTCTCTGGCGCGTGGCAAGGGCACGGAGCCTGAGCGCGCGGCCTTGCTGCCCAACTGGGTCAACCTGTGGGAAATCGGCGCCGGCAGCGCCATGCTGGCGCGCCGCACGCTGGGCATTCCAGCTGATGCCGTGGTGGCGCTGTACTCAGGCAATATGGGCGCCAAGCAGGGGCTGGATGTCATGGCCGATGCCGCCCGCCTGCTCGATGGCCATGAACGCCTGCACTTCATCTTCTGCGGCGACGGCGCCGGGCGCCCCGCGCTGGAGGCCGCCTGCGCGGGGCTGCCACAGGTGCGCTTCCTGTCCCTGCAGCCCGCCGCCATGTTTGCCTCGCTGCTGGCCGCGGCCGACATTCACCTGCTGCCACAACGCGCCGGCGCCGCCGACCTGGTCATGCCCTCGAAGCTGACCGGCATGCTGGCCAGCGCTCGCCCGGTGGTCGCCACCGCGGAGCCGGACACGGAGCTTGGCCGCGTGGTTGCGCAATGCGGCGTGCTGGTGCCGCCTGGCGACGCGGCCGCGCTGGCCGCCGCCATCGACATGCTGGCTGCGCAGCCCGCCCTGCGCGCGCACCTGGGCGGCGCCGGCCGGCGCTGGGCCGAGCAGCACCTGGACCTCGACATGGTGCTGGGCGAATTGGAGAAGGCGCTGTTCGCGCTGATCAGGCACCAGCCCGCCGGCGCGCCCAGCACCGCCGGGGTCGGCAGCGAATAGCACACGCCACCGTTCAGGCGTTCAGACGTTCAGACGTTCAGGCGTCCACCGACACGCGATCTTCCACCGAAGCCGCCGCCAGCACCGTGAGATAGATGCTCTCGTACTGGTCGATGGCTTTCTCGGCGGAGAAGTTCCCGGCCCACGCGATCGAGCGCGCGGCCACTTCGGCGCGCCGCGCTTGCGGCCATGCGAGCATCCCGGCCAGCACGTCCGCGCCGCGTTGCGCCCAGCCATCCATGTCACTGCTAGCCAACGGCTCGAGCAGCTGCACCTGGTCGCCGCCGATCTCGGTCATCGGCGCGCGGTTGGTGGTGAGCACCGGCGCGCCGCATGCCATGGCTTCGATGATGGGCCAGCCAAACCCTTCCTCCAGGCTCGGAAACAGCATCACGGCGGCTAGCGAATAGGCTGCCTGCACCGCCTCGGTGGGCAGCCCCGTCAGAAAGCGCACGCTGCCGCCAAGGGGGCTCGCCCGTTCGCCCTGCTCGCGCATTTCCGCGGTGGGATCGCCACCGATCATCCACAGCGCCCGCGGCACGCGGCACCGTTGGCAATAGGCCAGGTAGAGCGCCAGCACGCCTTCGCGGTTCTTGTACCACTGGTTGCCGCCGATATGCACCAGCATGCCTTGCGGATCGGCCGGCACGCCAGCGCGCTGCAGGCAGGCCAGCGCTTCGGTGGTGCCCATCCTGTGGAACGGATAGTTCATTCCGTTGTAGACCACCCACGCGGCCTCGGGCGCGCACGGATGCAGCCGCCGCAGGTCGCGCATGGTCTTGTTGGAGACGGCGATAAACGCCCTTCCCTGCAACAGGCCCCAACGGATCAGCGACTGGTAGGTGTGCCCGCTGGCCGAGAGCCCGTGCTCGGGGAACTCGCCGGCGAGCGTGCGCAGGGCAATGAAATCATGGCAATGCACCACGTGCGGACGATGGCGCAGCAGCGGCATCCAGATGCCCAGCGCATGATCGGCCAGCACCAGCAAGGTGTCCTTGTCGACCTTGCGCAGACGCCATAGCGCGAGCATCGGGAACAGGATGTACTGGTCGATGTAGCCCAGCCATTTACGCAGCCCGCCGCGCGCCGGCAGCCGGCACATCACGGCGGCGGGGGTCCATAGTTCAGCCTGGTGGCCGCGCGCGCGCATGCCGTCGATGATCATCGCGGCAAAGCGGTCCATGCTGTGGCTGCCAAAAAAGGCGGGGTGACCCAACAAGATGATTTTCATGGTGATTGAACGCCAGGGTGATACAAGCGTTGGCTCGCTTGCCGCGTGGCCGCCAGCGTTATGCCGGCAAACACGAAGCCAAGCGCGTTGGCTGTCAGCTGCCCGACTACCGGCCAGGAGGTCAGCCCGAAGATGGCAATGGTCCACATCAGGATGAGAAAAGAGTTGCCGGTGCGCCTGGCCACACGCAAGGCGCGCCACATGCCGTTGATGAAGATCAGCGCCTTGAGCAAGATGCTCAGATAGCCGACCAGGCCCATCTCGCCGATGACGCGGCCAGTCTCGGTTTCGCTGATCACGAACAGCAGGCCGGTCTGCAGAAAATAGTTGGCCAGGTTGCTGCCAAGCCCGAGCCCGCTGCCAAGCAGGCTCTGTTCGGCCGAGACATCGTTGACACCGAAGAACATCGACTCCACCCGGTCGGCGAAGCTCTCCGACTCCGCCGCGGAGCTGAAGCGCTCCAAGGTCGCGTCCACCGCCGAGCTGACAAACAGCACGATGACCACGCTCATGAGGATGGAAACAATGCCCCACGACAACGCCGCCCTGCGCCGCTTTCCCTTGCCGTAGCGCAAGCTTGCCAGCAGCGCGATGCCAAACACGATCGGCAAAAGCAGGATGGCCGAACGCGACCCGCTCACCAGCGAGGCGATGAACAGACTGCCGATGACCGCAAGCGAATGCAGCTTGCCCCGGAGCCCCGGCTTCTGCTCGCCCAGCACGGCCTCCAGCGCGAAGGGGCTGACGATCGCCAGGAACAGGGTGTAGCCCAGCGTGAACGAGAAGGTGCCCGTGGTGCGCACCACGTCGGCCGTCACGCGGAAGACCGTATCCGGATCGCCCTCGATCTGACGATTGAGGAAACTCTCCGGCGACTGAAAATGCTGCACCAGTGCCAGCGGAGCCATGAACAGCAGCATGGCAAGCGCGGCCTTGGAGATGGCTTCCAGGTCCTGCTCCTCGAGCAGCTCGGCCGCGGCGTAGGCAAACCAAAGGTACAGCAGCCAGAAGCGCACGCCGATCAGGAAAATGGGCAGCGAGTTGATGCCCGCAACAAGCTGCAGCAAGCCCCAGAAACAAACAATGGCCGACCACCACAGCAGCATGCGCACGGTGCGCCGCGCCGGGGTAAAGCCTGAATAGCGCACCGCGTGGTACAGCGCATACACCACCATCAGGTCGCGCAGCAGGATCAGCGGCATGGTGAGCGAATCCGAGACCCACTTGCGCGCGGCGCCCTCGAACACGGCAATCACGAAGACCGTGATGAAGATCCGCCCGAACACGGTGACGCGCGCCAGGTGGGCTGGCACGGCAGGTTTTGCATAGGGAAGGGAATGGCTCAGCATAGCGCGCCTACCGTTTCGGCTGCACTCAGGCGATACCTCGCCCAGGTGTACTTCTGCCCGGCGATACGGGCATGGGCACGCGCGCGCTCCAGCTGCGCGCGATCTGTCGCCAGGGCCAGCATGCGTTGGTACAGCGCGTCCGCGCAAAGCGGCACCACCCACCCGGCCTGCGGGAATTCATCGATGATTTCTTTCGCACCAACCCGATCCGAGAGCAGCACCGGCGTGCCGCATGCCAGGGCCTCAGCCACCACCATGCCGAAGGAATCGAAGCGCGACGGCAGCACGAAGCAATCGGCATCGGCAAATACCTGGAACAGCGCCGGCTGCGGCAACGCGCCAAGCTGAAGCACGCCCGGCATGGCAGCGATGCGCCCGCCCAGCTCCTGCTCCACGAGCGCGCCGGCAAGCGCCAGCTCCGCCTCCGGCACCCGCTCCCGCAGCCGCGCGAACGCGTCAAGCAGCAGGTCGATGCCTTTGCCCACGCGCACCGCCCCGGCGAACACAAAGCGCGGGCCGCCGGCGAGCCGCTGGCGGCGGACGTCGTCCGGCAGCGTTGCGCCAAGCAGGATCGTCTTTAGCTTGGCGGGGGGCACGCCGGCGTCGATATAGGTACGCGCGGCAAACTCCGAGCAGGTGATGATGATGTCCGCCAGCGCGATCTCCGCATCTTTTTGCGCATTGATCTGCGCAAGGTAGGTGCGGTCCTCGACCGGCACCATGGCTTCGGCCGCACGATGATGCACGGCCGGCGCCTCCAGCACGCAGCGCGCGCCGATGCGCCGCGCCGCCAGGAAGGTCCGCAGCGCAGAATTCTCGTAAGCGACCACGATATCCGGGCGCACCGCCTCCACCCGGGCGGCCACCCATTGGTCGAACAGATGGAAGATCCGGTGCGCGTAAGCTGCCCCGGAGCGGCCGACATAGCGATTGAGGCCAAGCTTGAGCACACCGGGAAAAAACACCGGGTGCCGCCGCAGCGCCTTGGGGATGGCGACCTCGCGCACCTTGGCGTGATATCCGGCCGGCAGCCACCATGGCGGCGCCTCGCCCGGGGCGCGCACCGGCACGCCGGACCAGTATTGCTTGAGCATGTCGTGCTCATAAAGCGCCTGTGCCATCTGGTGCGAATGCTGCAGGCCGGGATGCGTGACGAGGGCTTTCATGCTTCGCTCCCCCGTGGGGGGCCATCGAGCCTCGCTCCGGCGGACACGGCTTGCGCGGGCGGCCCGGCGCAGCGCGTGGGCCGCCCGGGCGGCTGCATGCGCAGCGTGCCCGCCAGGCGCACGCCCTGCACGAAGCCACCCCAGCCACCCAGCAATTGCCCGGGCAGGCTGCGTGGACGCTTGAGCAGGCTGTGCGCCAGGAAGTAAGCGCCCGGGCAACTGCGCGACCCCACCAGCAGCTGGAACAACACCAGCCGCAGGCGCATCGCGGGCGGTGCATATGCCATCGAGATCGCCGTCATGTTGCAGGTCTCTTCGAAGCAGCGCCTGTGCGCATAGCTCTGGCGCTCGTAGTTGTAGCGCGCGGCCGGATAGTGATCAACGATGGCGCCGGGATCGAGCACCAGGCGCCATCCTGCGTGCCGCAGCATCTGGCACATCCACGTCTCGTTGCCGGGCTGCGCGCCCTGCCCCTGCAGCCGCTCGTCAAAGCGCGCCGTGCCCAGCGCCGCCCGGCGCAGGATCCAGTTGCAGCCCTTGAGCGTTTCCACCGCGCGCGGCGCGCCGCACACCCGATGCGTCTCGCCGATGATCCTGCCCCAGCCGTCGCGATAGCCGGCCAGCGGCAGATCCGGCACGGCCAGTGGCGCGCCATCGGCGCTGCGCACGACATCCCGGCCACCGGCACCGCCCACCGTGGCATCGGCAAAGTGGGGCAGCAAGCAGGCCAGCCAGTCCGCGCGCGGCAGCGCGTCGTCGTCCAGGATCGCGAGCAGCTCGCCGGTTGCGTGCAGCAGGCCGGCATTCATGGCAGCCACCACGCCAGGCTCGGTCACCTTGACTACCTGCAACGCCGGATAGCGAACCTGCGCCGTATTTGCCAGCCACGCCGCCGTGTCGGGATCGTCCGCGCCGCGGCAGACCACGATCAGCTGAACCGGCGCCGGCACGAGCGCGGCGGCAGCCTGCAGGCAGCGCTGGAGCATGTCCGGGCGCCGGTAGGTCGGGACCATCAGCGTAACGCTGGGCGCATCGCTCATTGCGTGCTTCCTCCATGGGGGGCAAGGCGCTCGTCGCTTGGCAGCAGGCGCCCGGCACGCACGGCCGCGGCGAGTTCGCAGACGATGGCCGCGGCCAGCCCCGACGACAGCCCGAGCTGGAACCACAGCACGCCATCAAGCGTGGTGAGATCGAGAAAGCGCGGCGCGGCCGCGCACCAGGCCAGCACCACCGGCACCTGCACGAAGGCAAAATGATTCAGGCCACGGTTGGCCAGCAACTGCCAGGCGATGCCGACCACGCTGGCAAAGCCCGCGCCAAGGCAGGCGATCACCAGTTCGGCGCCCAACGATGCGTAGTTCGGCCCCACCAGCCACAGCAGCAACCCCGGCCATGTCACGGCCAGAAGCACCAGCGCGGCGGCAGGCAGGCAAGCCAGCGCCACCCAGCCGGCAAAGCGCCGCAGCACGCCGTCGCGCGCTTGCGCGAAGCGCGGAATCACGTACGCGGCCACCACGGCGCCCACCGGCATCAGCAATTGCCCGATGCGTGACAGCGCGCCCAGCGAGGCCGTTTGCCCGACCGCGCCGTGATAGGCGACGATGGCGAACACCAGTTGCCCCTGGACGCAGTAGAACGCCTCCAGCGGCAATTGCCGCCGCATGATGCGGCCGATGTATTGGCTGTCTTCCGCCTTGCCCGCGCTGCCGGCATGCGCCGCCAGCGGTATCTCACGCGCGATCCAGCGCCGCACGAACGGCACGCGCAGTCCCGCGAACAGCACGTTGACGAGGGTCGCGCCCAACACGCCGAGCAGGCCCAGCGCGTAGAGCGCGGACGACAGTACCAGGCGCCCCACGGACAAGCCGGTATCCAGCGCCTGCAGCGCGGGCGCGCGGTTGGCAAACAGCAGCACCTGGTCCACGACGCGCGATTGCATGTCGAAGTACCAGGTCGCCAGCAACAGCGCCAGCAGCAGCACGATCAGGATCACGCTGGCATGGTTGCGATACAGCAGCCACGCGGCGATCGCCAGCACCACCGGCAACAGCCAGGCGGAGAGCTTCCAGCGCTGGCCCATGGCCGCGCAGGCCAGTTCCGCGGCACGCTCCCGGTCCGGCCAGGTCTTGCCCAGCAGCGCGTTCAGGCCAAGCTGGATGCCACCCTTGGTGACGATGGCGATGGCGCCCATGATGAGGCCGACCACGGTGTAGATGGCGTAGTCGCCCACCTCAAGCCAACGGGCCAGCAGCAGGCCGGTGATCGCGCCGATCCCCTGCGAAAGCACCGCATAGACGAGGAATCTGAGCAGCTTCACGGCGCTCCCGCTCCCCGCTCAATGACGCTGTGGCATGACGGCGCGACCATGGCCTCTCCTCCTCTATCCCGCCGCCGCGTGGTGGACAGGCTGCGCAGCCTCGGTCGCGCCATGGATGATGTCCAGCAGCCGCTGTGCGGCCTGTCCGGCATGGAAGCGCCGGGCAAAGGACTGCCGCGCGGCAATGCGCATGCGTGCCTGCTCGGCGGGCTCGGCCTGCAGCCATTGCCGCAGGCAGGCAGCGGCGCCCTGCGCGGTGTCCGGGCCCACCAGCCCGGCGCCGTCGGCGACGATCTCGCGCCAGATGTTGACCTTGTCGGAGATCAGCACCGGCACGCCGCAGCCGAGCGCCTCGGCCACCGCCACGCCGAAATTCTCCTGGTGCGAAGGCAGGCAGAACACCTCGGCCGCGTGAAACGCGCCCCACTTGAGCTCGCCCTTGAGCATGCCGGTCCAGCTCACGCGCGCGGACAGCCCATGCGCGGCAATGCGTTGCTCCAGCATCGCGCGCAGCGCGGTGTCGTGCGGTCCGGCCAGCACCAGATGCAGCGCGGGATGCGCCGCGGCCACGCCGGCGAAGGCGTCGACCAGCAGGTCACAACCCTTCTTCTCGTGGATTCGGCCGAGGAACAGCGCGATGCGCTTGCCGCGCACCTCCGGGAAGGCGCCAAGAAAGGCCTCACGCAACGGCGCGCCGTCCTGCGGCGGCTGCGCCGTGCCGTAGCTTGCCACCACCTCCCGGCACCGGTATGGCCAGAACGCACCGCTGGAGCGCTGCTTCTCCTCGCTGCACGTGAACAGCACGCCGCGCGCATGACGCAAGACCCAATAGTCCCCGACCAGCCAGTAGAGGCTCTTCTTCAGATGCTTGAGCGGATAGTGGTCGCGAAACCAGGGGTCCAGCATGCCGTGCGTGAACACAAAATACGGCACCCGCTTGCCACGCAGCGCCAGCCACACGGCCAGCGCGTGGTACTGCCACAGGCCTTCGACAATGACCGCATCGTACGCTTCGCAATGCGCGCGCAGCCAGGCCACCATGCGCCGGTTGAAGCCGTACTTGAGCGATGACGGCCCCAACGCGATGACGTCGAGCTCGCTGTCGCGCACGCAGGGCGCATCGGGCGCGTCGCCGCAGCACACCTGCACCTGTACGCCGCGCTCACGCAAGGGTGCGCGCAGCTGGCGCACACCCTCGATCGGGCCGCCACCACCCGGATCGATCGACGAGATCACGTGCAGGATCTTCATGGCCGGGCTCCGGGGGCCGCCGGTGACGAGTCGCCGGCCGCGGCCTTGCGCGCAATGAAATGAAACCAGTACACGTCGCGCAGGTCCTGGCCTTCGCGCACCGGCTCGCCGTTCAGGTTGCCGAACACCACATCGGTGTGCAGCCCCAGCTCCGCGAGCGCGCGCTTCTGCGCGGCGAACTCGGTATAGACGATCACGATGCCGAACTTGTGGGCGGCGCAAACCCGGATGGCATAGCCATCGAACTCGCGGTTCAGCCGCGAGTGCCGCAGGTAGTTGAAGGTGGCAATCGGCAGGTTGCAGATCACCCGCGCGGTATCGATGCCAACCGCGATAGGGTTGGCCGACAGATGCGGAAGCCGCACGAAGCGCGAGAGAGTCTCGCGATAGCTCGGCCCACGCATGTTGTGCGTGGAGAACAGCATCAGGCCGCCGGGACGCAGCACGCGCGCGAACTCGCGCAGGATGGCGACGCGCCCCGCGTAGTCGACCGCATCGATGCCGTTGAAGCTGAACATCACCAGCGCGAAGCTGTTGTCCGCAAAGCGCGACATGTTGCGCGCATCCATCTGCATCACCCGCACGCCGGGATGATTGCGCTGGCAGATCTCGACCATCTCGGGCATGTAGTCGACTGCCGTATAGTCGTCGCTCAGCGTGCGCAGCAGCGCCACGGTGCGCCCGCCGCCCACGCCAACGTCGAGGATGGGCTGGCCCCGCACTTCGTCCGCCACCCAGGCAATCGCCGCAGCCTCGCCAGGGTCCGTCCAATCGCTGGCGGTGCCGAACCACCGGCGCGCGCCCCAGCTACGCCATGCGTGTTGGTTGATGCGATCCTGCGCCGTGCCTGAAGCCATGACATCCTCGTGAAGATGAGCAACGTTGGACCAAAGCGCAGCCATGCCGCTGGCATGCCTTGCCGGGCGGATGACCGGTCTGCCTGCAGTGAGGATGCCGGCGCGGGATTCAGGTTTCTGTACGTTGCCACACACGGGTCGGGACGCCGGGAACTGGCAGATCGGCGTGCGCTGCGAGGCATCTGCGGGGCCCGCTTCAGGCGCGGCGACGGGGTATCGCCAGCATCGCTTTCCAGCAGCGCAAGGGGGCATCCGGCACCGTGGGCATGCTCGCGTGCCGGCTGCCGCTCTCCCCTCATCCTGATGGCTGAGATAGCTCTCATCCGTTTGTCGCGCGGCGCTCGCCCAAGGCTCATGCCGAAGGCGCAAGTGGATCGCGGACTCCACCTCGGCGCGAGTTTCAAGATTGGTTCGCCACCCGGGCGCGCCACCCGGAAAAGCCATAAATGCGCTAGCAACACCCCTTTTCCGTTGCAGCGGTGAAACTTTATCGACCAATAACTGTTTCAGTCTTGAAACATAATCCCGTCGATTATCCATCACCCGTTCGGGTAACCCGCCATGCGGCCACCATCAAGGCTTTCCGGATGATGAGAACAAACCTCTCCAACCTAATTGGAGCGCCGCCAAAGCAACTTGATTTCGTGCAGATCAGACCATAATATGACCTTAATTCGTTTTAAGACGAATGGCATTTTGGGGTGGGTTCAGGGGGTCAGCCTTCCGGCTCGCGGTCAGTTCCCGGCAATAAGAACGGGCGGTCCGGCTTGGCGGTGGTACGGGGATAAATAGGGGCGGCGCGCGTGGAGCACCACGAGGGTCGCGCAGGTCATTATTCCGCTGCGTTCAACCTGTTTCCTACCGCAATCATACGGGGGGAATAACAACATGAACGCACTGCTCATCGAGGGTCACCCACTGCTGCGTCTCGGGTTGCTGCAAATGCTCGAGCGTATTCATGGCGTCGACCACGTCATCACCGTCGACCCGGCCGACGTCGCCCTGCTGGAAGGCAATCATTGCGACCTGCTCGTGTTCGGCATGCCGGCCGACACCGACGCCGGATGGCATCTGCTCAACAAGGTGCGCTCCGTGCTCTCGGCCGATCGCTTGCTGCTGCTCGCCGATATGATCCCGCTGCAGATTCCGGCGCTCGCCATGGCGCAAGGGATCTGCGGCTGCCTGCCGAAATCCGCTTCGCTGGCGGTGCTGGAAGCTGGCATCCGCCTGGCCATGGTTGGCGGGCAATACGTGCGCGGCCAGAACAACCGCCAAGCCGGCGCGTCAAGCAGCGGATCGCCGGGTCTGTCGGCCGGCAACTATCCAGTAGGTGGACGCATTCCCGTGCTGGCACCGCTGACCGACAGCGCACAGTGCAACCCCGCGGGCATGCGCGTCCACGCCGCGCCATCCTCGCGCGAGTCCCTGGCCGCCGTGTCTCGCCCGGGCGCTGTTCCGGCCGATGCCGGTGGCACCGGCGGGCACAGCGAGACCGCGTACGACGAAGCCGAGATGCTGCAGATCACCCCGAGGCAATATGAGGTCCTGGTGCTGCTGGCGCGCGGACATCCCATCAAGACCGTGAGCCGCATGCTCAATATCTCGGTGGCGACCGTCAAGAGCCATGCCTGCACCCTGTACCAGCGGCTCAAGGTGCGCAACAAGGGCGAGGCGGTCTACGCGGCGCTCCAGCGCGGCGCGTCGCTGGAATGGGTCAGCGGCGACGAGGCCGCGCCGCGCACGGCGGTGCGCAACGCGCCGTCTGCCGCCGCCAGGCCGGCACGCACGGTCGCGGAGTACGGCACGGGCGCTTCCGCCGCGATGCGCTGAGGCGCGCTTGCGGCGCAGCCAACCGGCGGCGGCAGGCGCAAGCCTGCCGCCGTTGTCTTTTATGCGGGGCCGCGGGGCACGCTTTCCCGCATACGTTGTGTGCCTTGCTTGTCCCAAAAGCAAGCCGCCCCCGTTCGCCCTGGCGCCTCGCGCACGCTGGTTCCGGCATCGCAGTGCAATGTGTGAAAGCGCACCGATTGGCCCCCGTCGGCCTCCTAGGATGGGAGCATCGGGGGACTGTCGCAGCGGTTGCGATGTCCCTGTCGCCCAATGCCGGAGGCTGCCGTGAACGAGATCACCGACCATGACGGGCAACACAGGAACGCGCAACGCCAAGGCCGGCCGCTGGCATGCCTTGCCATGCTATGCGCGACCCTGATGCTCGCCGCCTGCGCAAGCTCCCCAGGCATGCACTTCGACCCCAAGGCGCCCGTCGGCGCGGTCGGACCCGATGCCATGCCCAACATCACGCCGATCACGCTGGAGGTGGTGCGCAACCAGCGCACCATGGCGCAACGCGAGGTCGAGAAGCTGGACGAACTCTATGGCAAGCCGCAGCCCTATCTCATCGGCCCGGGCGACATCGTCTCGGTGGTGGTATGGGATCACCCGGAACTGGTCTTCCCCAACCAGACCTACAGCATCGGCGCCGCGTATGAAATCCCCGCGGTGGGCGGCGGCTCCAATGTGCCCGGCTATGTGGTGAGCGCGCAGGGCGATATCCAGTTTCCCTACGCTGGCGTGATGAAGGTCGCCGGTAGGACGGCGAACGACGTGCGCGACCAGATCGCGAAGGTGCTCTCGCGCGTGGTGCGCGATCCCCAGATGACGGTGCGCGTGCTCGCGTTCCGCAGCCAGCGCATCTATGTGGATGGCGAAGTGCGTACGCCTGGCATGCAACCGATCGACGACGCGCCGATGACGCTGATCGAGGCGCTTAACCGTGCGGGTGGCGTGCTCAACCTGACAGGCGACAACAGCCGCATCCGCATCACGCGCGGCGAGCGCAGCTGGCATGTCAACATCCCGGCACTGCTCGCGCGCGGCATCGATCCCTCGCGCATCATGCTCAAGAACGGCGACATCGTGCGCGTGGAACAGCGCGAGGACAGCAAGATCTTCGTCACCGG
Organism: Cupriavidus sp. GW823-FHT07A04; assembly: GCF_058794615.1. Taxonomy (NCBI): domain Bacteria; kingdom Pseudomonadati; phylum Pseudomonadota; class Betaproteobacteria; order Burkholderiales; family Burkholderiaceae; genus Cupriavidus; species Cupriavidus sp. GW823-FHT07A04. Next base: position 186,479 of record NZ_JBXAHA010000017.1, on the reverse strand, counting down.
CGAGGTGGTGCGCCCCACCACCTTGCTGATGCGCAATGGCCGCATGACGCTGAATGAGGCCATTGGCGACGCTGGCGGCGTGAACCCGAACACCGCCAACGCGGAGCAGATCTTCGTGATCCGCAAGGCGGCGGACGGCGAGCCCAAGGTGTATCACCTGGATGGCACGTCGCCCGTGGCGCTGGCCATTGCCGAAGGCTTCGAACTCGAGGCAAAGGACGTGGTGTATGTCGACGCGCGCGAACTGGTGCGCTGGAGCCGCGTGGTCAACCTGCTGCTGCCATCGACGAGCGGTGCGTTCAGCGCCGCCAGCGTGGTCAAGTAAGCGAGGCCGCGATGATCCGCTCGATCCTGGTTGTGTGCATCGGCAATACCTGCCGCAGCCCCATGGCACAGGGCCTGCTGCGCCACGCGCTGCCCGGCTGCACGGTGAGTTCCGCCGGGCTGGCCCCGCTGGAGGGCGCCGCCGCCGATCCGCATACGGTGCGCCTGCTCGAGGAGGACGGCCTCGATCTCTCAGGGCACCGCGCGCGCACCGTGGACGGGGACATGATCAACGGCGCCGACCTGGTGCTGGTGATGGACACGGAACAAAGAGAGGCGCTTGAGCGCCAGTATCCGCAGGCACGCGGCAAGGTCTACCGCCTTTGCGAATTCATGCACGCTGACGTGCCCGACCCCTATGGCTGTTCGCAGAATATGTTCCGGATCGTGCTGGGGCTGATCAAGCAAGGGGTCGATTCATGGTCGGTGCGCATTCGCGCCATTGCACGGGATCAATGTCATGGGGAGGTCGCATGAACACGTTCAATCCAAACGAGGCATTGCCGGTGGGACGCGCTCAGCGGGAAAAATCGATCGACCTGACCGGCTATCTCGACATACTGATGCGCTACCGCTGGACCTTCATCCTGATCGCGGGCACGGTCTTCGCCCTGGGCGCGACCTACGCGTTCTTCACCAAGTCCGTCTACCGTACCGACATCGTGGTGCAAGTGGAGGACACGGGGAGCAGCACCAACAGCAAGCTCGCGGGCAGCGTGGCGCCGGTCTTCGACGTCAAGCCGGCCGCCGCCGCGGAAATCGAGCTGCTGCACTCGCGCATGGTGGTGGGCAAGGCGGTGGAAAGCCTGAAGCTGTTCATTGATGCCAGGCCGAGCTACTTTCCGGTGATCGGCCAGGCGCTGGCACGCTACAACCCTGGCCTGTCGGAACCCGGCCTCTTCGGCTGGGGCGGCTTCGTCTGGGGCGACGAGCGCATTACGGTAGGCCGCCTCGACATGCCAACGCGGCTGGAAGGCACCAGGATGACAGTGACAGCCCTTGACGGCAAACGGTACCGGCTGAAAGTCAAGGGCGAGCAGACCATGGCAACAGGCACCGTCGGCCAGCCGCTGGTCGTGCCAACCTCACGCGGCAACGTCGAGATCCTCGTTACGGAACTGGAAGGCAACCCTGGCGCCAGCTTCAATGTGACGCGGCTGCCTCGGGCCATTGCCATCGCGCAGCTGCAGCAATCGCTGCAGATTGCCGAGCGCGGCAAGTCGAGCGGGGTGATCGGCATCACCCTTGAAGGCCCGGACCCGGACCTGATCGCGGCAACGCTCAACGAGATCGGCAGCGAGTATGTCGACCAGAACGTGCGCCGCAGGGCGGAAGAGGCCGAGAAATCCCTGGCCTTCCTCGACCAGCAGCTTCCGCAGGTCAAGCAGCAGGTGGAAACCGCCGAGACGCGCTATAACGCGCTGCGCAACCAGCGCGGCACGATCGACCTGGGCGAGGAGTCAAAGCTGATCCTCTCGCAATCCGTGCAGATCCAGACACGCCTGCAGGAGCTACGCGCGAAACGCCAGGAACTGGTGACGCGCTTTACCGGCAACCATCCCAGCATCGGCATCATCGACGAGCAGATCGGCAGCCTGAATGCCGCGCTCGCCGGCGTGACCACGCGTATCCAGAAACTGCCCGAAGTGGAGCAAAACGTGCTGCGCCTGCTGCGCGATGTCAAGGTCAGCACCGAGCTTTACCAGTCGCTGCTCAACGACGCCCAGCAACTCAAGCTGACCAAGGCCAGCAAGGTGGGGACCGCGCGCATGGTCGACCCGGCCGAAGTGCCCTTGCAGCCCGTGCGGCCCAACCGGTCGCTGCTGGTGATATTCGCGGCCATGCTTGGCACCGTGGGCGCGCTGATCGTCGTGTGCCTGCGCCACATGCTGGACGGCGGCGTCGCCGAGGCCGACGATATCGAAAACCTGACGGGGTTCACGGTGTACTCCACCATCCCGTTCAGCCCGGAACAGTCGCGCCTGGCCACGCAGGGCAACCCGAAAGCCGCGCTGCTGGCCTGCCGGATGCCTGACGATCCCGCCATGGAGAGCTTGCGCAGCTTCCGCACCGCCTTGCAGTTCTCGCTACTTGGCAACCGCCATCCGGTGGTGCTGGTGACGGGCCCGGCGCCGGGTGTCGGAAAGTCCTTCATCTGCGCCAACTTCGCCGCGGTGCTCGCCGCCGGCGGCAAGCGCGTGGTGCTGATCGACGCCGACCTGCGGCGGGGCAACCTGAACCGGCGCTTCGACACCGACCGTGGCCCCGGCCTGACCGATCTGCTGCAGGGCGCGCCGGTAGAGCCCGCCGTTCGCAGGCAGGTTGTGCCCGGGCTGGATTTCATTCCCACCGGGACGTTGCCCGAGCATCCCGCGGACCTGCTGCTGAGTCCCGCGATGGACGCGCTGCTCAATGCCCTAAAGGCGAACTACGACATCGTGCTGATCGACACGCCGCCAGTGCTGGCCGCCTCGGATACCGGAATCCTCGCTACCAAGGCAGATGCGGTCTTCATGGTGGCCCGTGCGGACTCGACTACCGTGGATGAACTGGAAGCCGCGGGCAGGGCGATCAGGCAGGTGGGTGGGGAAGTAAAGGGCGTGCTGTTCAACGGGTTGAATGTGCAAGGGCGCTGGTATCGGGCGCATTACAACTTCGGCAAGTACCGGTATCTGAACTATCGGTACCAGGACGTGGATACGGTGCAGAGCCGGTAGGGCTGCCGCGCGTAGCGCGCAATCTGAGGCGCCGGGATTCCGGCGCCTCTTTTTTGTCGTGCGCGGCCGGCTTGCCGCCCACGCTCAGGCGCTCGCCGTGCCTGACACCGCATCCGCCAGCGCGCCGGCGCTGTCCTCGTTCGCCTCGCTCGCCTCGCTCACCTCGGCCGGCTCGCCGCGCGCCAGCTGCACCTCGATGTAGCGCACCAGATGCGCCGCCAGCGCGGCGCGGCTGTCAGCAAGAAACAGCGAATGATCGAACGTGGGCAGGGTGCGCACGCGGATGTTGCCCAGGCCCTGCAGCGCTTCGAGGTTGCCGCCAAAGCGGTCCTTGGCTTCTTCCAGCCCGATATCGCTCATCCCGTACAGGAAGTCCGTCTGCACGCCGCGCCGGTCGAGCTCCCGCATGGCGGCCCGCGCGAAGCCGGTCACGGTGGTGGTGTCGCCGCCGCCGCGCCAGCGCGCCATGGCGGCGGCGCCGCGTTGCATCGCGCGCCGCGCGCATCGGCGTGCGAAGCCGGACAGGATCGGCCAGACCTTGACCTGGCCGCGCCACAGCCGCTGCCAGTTCTGCGCGCGGCGCACGGCCGCCACGTAGCCCCGCATGGACTGCACCCGTTCGTTCACGGCGGCGGTGTCGGCATCGTCCCAGCGGAATTTCGCCAGGTTGGCCAGGACCAGGCCGTTGACCGCCGGATTGCGCAACGCCACGTGCAGGCTGATGAACGCGCCCGAGCAAACCCCGGACATGACGATGCGCTTGTACCCCTGCGCGCGCAGCCAGTCGACGGCGGCACTGGCATCGTCGCAGGCGCTCTGCGCGTATACCGCGGGAATGCTCATCTGGCGTGCCGGGGCCGGACTATCGCCCAGCGTAGAGAGATCGAGGCGTAATGCGGTTACGCCGTGCCGAGCCAATTCGCGCGACAAGCTCACAAAGACCCGCCCGTCGCCCACATGGTGGTTGCCGCCGGTATTGGGAAAGAGCACCGCGACATCGCTCGCGCCGCGCCGCGCGGGCTGGCAAAGGATGCCGAACTGGCGCCCGCGATCCAGCCATACCCGTTGCTCGCGCACGCCGTCCACCTCGCATTCCAGCGCAGGACTCTCATTGCCTGGCGCAGGCAGGCCGGGCGCGGCGCCGCGGCGCCTTGCGACGACGGCCGGGCGCACCCAGGCCAGCACCTCTTGCCAGGCGCTCTCAGGCACCTGCGCACACTCGGCGGCTTGCATCATGCCGGGGTACTCGCCAAAGGTGCCCAGCGTGACTTCGGCCCCCGAGCCGCGATAAAGCGTACCCATTTCTGCGACGGGGGAGGTGGCCCCCGGCCAAGCGTCGAGCAGCAGCACGCGCGGCGCGGGGCAGCCCTTGCGGCGGGCCAGGCGCAGGCCTTCGAGCGTCGTCACGGTGTCGGGCTGGAAACGATAGGCCAGCACGTCGAGCGACCCGTTGGTGGGCGGCGTGAGCTCGATGTCGGGGATGACGTTGTTGACCCAACTGGTGTGCAACGCGCGCAGCTCGCGCAGATAGGCGCGCCCGCTCACCACCGGCGCCAGCAGGACCAGGCCGGCCACGGTACCGGGCTCGCGCGCGGCCATTGCCTCGGCGGCGAGCACGGCCAGCGTGGCCCCCAGGCGCAGGCCGCACAGCACGACCCGGCTCACCCCAGCCTGCTCGCGCAGCGTGGTTACCGCGGCCAGGATGCCATGCACACACCAGGCAATATGCTCGCCATCGGCATCGGTGCCGGCGGAGTCACCGGTGCCGGGATAATCGAAGCGCAGCACCGGCAAACCCGCGGCGGCGAGATCTGCGGCCAGGTGGCGAAACGCCCTGTGCGACCACATCGCCTCGTGGCCGTGCGGGTTGCACAGCACCACGCCCGTGGTGCCTGCGGCCTCGTGCAGCCAGCCGGCACAGCCCTCGAACAAGACCGGTTTCATGACCTCTCCCAGCGAGAAATGGGGCGTTGGCCCCAGGCATTGGCGCACGCAGAAACGGGTACGCTTTGCCTTCTGATGTTGTTGGTTCGTGTTCGTGCGCCATGCCCGCCGGCGGCTCCCGGCCTGGCATAACCCATCGAAATCCGTGTCGCGGCCCGCCCAACGGCCCTGATTGGCCACCGCAGGCCGCGATTTTCATGACAACGCGCAACGTGCAGGGCACGTTGCGCGCAGGTTGCGAGGAGGCGTTTCACAAGGCCCGGGCGCACGCAGAAACGGGTACGCTCATGGAGATTTCCCTGGCGTCCCCGGCTATCAGGCGGCTGGCATGGAGCCATGGCCTGCCTGCTGCTCTGCCGAGCCGGCCGGCGCGGGGCGCGACTCCAGCGCCAGCGTTTCAGGCCGCGCGGCCGGCAGCGGCAGCCCCAGGTACGGGCTCATCGCGGCGAAGTCCGCGCGGTTGCTGCGCCGGGGCGTGACGCCGTTAAGCATGCCACCGGCAAGCCGCGCCCCGGCGCGAGCCAGGCGCTTTAGCGCCTCGTCCACTTGCGCGGCGGGCGTGACATCTGCGCGCACCACCAGCAGCGTCGAGCCGGCCAGGTTGGCGACCAGGGTGGCATCGGCCACGGCCAACACCGGCGGCGTGTCGATGATGATCAGGTCGAAGCGCGCCTTGCAGGCCTGCAGCGTCTCGGCCAGCGCCGGCATCATCAGCAGCTCGGAGGGATTGGGGGGCATCGATCCGGCGGTGATCACCGAAAGCCCCGACACCACGGTGGGCCGCATCACCGCCGCGAGCTCGGCATGGCCCGCGAGCAATTCGGCCAGCCCCGGCTCGGCGGCCTGGTCGAACCAGTTGGCGATCTTGCCGCGGCGCAGGTCGGCGTCGATCAGCAGCACGCGCTGGCCAGCCTCGGCGAACAGCACGGCCAGGTTAACGGAGGCAAAGGTCTTGCCGGTGCCCGGCGCCGGGCTGGTCACGGCCAGCACCGCATCGGGCGCGTTGCGCACGGCGAAATGCAAAGCCGCGCGCACGCTGCGCAGGCCCTCCACCGCGAGCGCGTGCGGCGAGCGCCGCGCCAGCAAGAAGCGGTCATGCAGCCCGCACCGCAGCAGCCGCTCGGCCTCGCCGGTGGAGAACCCGCCGGGTTCGGCCAAGGCGCTGCCAGGCGCGGGCGCATACAGGCGCGGGGTGGGCTGGGCGGCGAAGCCCATCATCATGCCCAGGCGGCGATGCACCTCGGACTGGTGTTCGAGCTCGGTCTGCTCGCTGCTGAACGCGATCTCGCCGAGCATGGGCATGCCCAGCCGCGCCTCGGCATCGGCGGCGTCGGCCACCGAAGGCCTGTAGCGCTGGCGCGCGGCCACGCCGGCAAGCCCGAGGCACAGCCCAAGCAGCGCGCCGCCGCCGGTCAGCGGCCACGGGCCAACCCCGTCGGGCCGGGCGGGCGCAAGCGCCGCATCGACGATGCGCATGTTGTTGGAGCGATCCGACTGCACCAGCGAGAGCTGCTGCACCCGGTTGCGCAACGTCATGTACATGTCCTCGGCCACCTTCACGTCGCGCGTGAGCGCCACGGACTCGCGCTCCGTCTCCGACAGGTTCTGCATGCGCGAATCCATGTCGCGGCGCACCTTGCTGAGCTCCTGGATCTGGGTGTCGACCGTGCGCACTTCATTGCTGTCGGTGGTAAAGCGTTGCAGCAGGCGGGTACGCTCCAGCCGCAGCGCGGCGATCTGGCGCTGGTAGTCCATGCTGCCGTTCAGGTACGACTGCGCGTCCTGGGTCGGCGCCATGGTGCCGCTACGGGTACGGTAGCGCGTGAGCGCGGCCTCGGCGCGCTCCAGCTCGCCCTGCACGCGCGGCAGCTCGCCGGTGACAAAGGCAAGGCTGCCGGCCGCATCATCGCGGCGCTGGGTGGTCTGGCTGTCGATATACGCTTGCGCCACGCCATTGACCAGCGCGGCGGCCAGCTTGCGATCGGGGTAGCGCCAGGCGATGCGCACAGTGCCGGCGTCGCGCGTGTGTTCGTCCACCACCAGCTCGCGCGAGATGGCATCCACGGTGGAAAGCGGATCATGGCGGATCAGTTCGAAGCGCGTGCCCGGCCGCGCATCGAGGTTGGCCACCTGCAGTTCCACATCGTTGCCCGCAGCCGGCTCGCCCGCCACGCCCTCGAACAGCAGCGCATTGCCGGCATACAGGCGATAGTGGCCCTGCGGCTGGACCTCCAGCATCAGCGGCACGTTAAGCAGGCGCTCGGGCACCGCCAGGCTGTCGATCTGGATGCGCTCGCCGCCCCAGGCGTAGCCCAGGCTTTCCGGCCAAGGGGCCATGGCTTGCCCGGGCTCGGCAAAGCGCGCCACCAGCGCACCCACCAGCGGCGCGCGCAACGGCACCGCCGAGACGTCCAAGTGCAGCCGCTCCACCACGGGCCCGACCACCGCGCGGCTGGTGAGCATGCCGGCATCGAACGGGGCGGCGGGGCCGGCCTGCGCCGCGCCGCGCGCGCCGGCATTCTGGCCTGCGTCGCGTGGCTCCACCTGCACCAGCGCCTCGACGCGATAGTGCTGCGGCATGGACAACGCAACCAGCGCACCGATGGCGCCACCGGCGAGCGTCAGCGCAACGATCCAGCCAAGGTGATCGACTAGTGCGCGCGAGCCCTGCGCTCGCGGCTGCGCCGGCTCATTTGCAGCCGGCGACGCACCGGCAAAGGTCAACCTTTTCACGGCAATCTCCCTGACCCAACCCCGCTCCCGCCTCAAGCACTGGCAAGCGCCGGCAGCAAACGATCGAACTCGCGCTTGACGAGTTTGTAGCACTCACAGGAATGTGCCTCCAGCCCATGCCGGTCGAGCACCGTGATGTGCCCGCGGCTATGCTGGATCAGGCCCAGGTCCTCCAGCTTGCCGGCGGCCTCCGTCACCCCTTCGCGGCGCACGCCCAGCATGTTGGCGATGACCTGCTGGGTGATCACCAGCTCGTTGGACGCCATGCGATCGAGGGCCAGCAGCAGCCAGCGGCAAAGCTGCTTGTTGAGCGAGTGGTGACGATTGCACACGGCGGTCTGCGCGATCTGGGTGAGCACGGCCTGCACATAGAGCAGGGTGACGCGCTGGATGGCCGGGGAGTGCGTGAATTCCTGCTTGAGCGTGGCGGCGGAAAGGCGGTAGGCAAAGCCCGGCGTGCGTACCTCGACGCGGCAGGGCATGGTGTCGCCGCCGGTCAGCACCGGGATGCCGACGAGGCCTTCATTGCCGATGGCGGCGATCTCGACGGTGGCGCCGTCCTCCAGCAGCGACAGCATCGAGACGATGGCCGTCGTGGGGAAATAGACATGATGGATGCGCTGGCCGGAATCGGTCAGCAACTGCCCGGCGCGCATGCGTACCAGCTCAAGATGCGACGACAGTAATTCCCAATCCTTGCGCGGCAAGGCGCCAAGCACATGATTGACGTGCAGATCCGAACGCTGACTGATCATTACTCTCTCCCCGTGACCAGCCGTACGAATACCTCGACCGAAGCCGGCCCACCTAGCTCCGGAGGACCCGCGCCGACCACCTTTTCTTTGACCCTGGTTCGCACGGCATTTGTGCTTGTATTAAGTGCCATATGTGGCCCTGCCAACAGTAGCCGCACGGCTGAAACCTGATCATCCTTCGGTAGGTGTGAGAGCGCGGCCGGGCCGCATCACCGGTGCGCGGCAATGACGGCCAGGCGGCGCTTCGCGCCGTCATCGTCTGGCGTTTTTCCGCCTCTTCAGGCGCCTGGCGCGCTGTAGGCAATCGCGCGGCGCGCATTGAGTGCATGGACCTCCCCCATCGGGATGGGATCTGCCTGCGCAAGGCCTACACCCTGCGCGCCTTCGCGGCCTCCACCTTGCTGGCCGTTATCGGGCAAGAGTTTCACGCGCAGCTGGCTGCCGGGCGCAAGATGGAACCAGTCGTGTTCCGCGCGAAAGGCGATATCGTCGATGTGCACCCAGCGCGCAAAGCGCCGGGTCGACACCGTGAGCCACCAATCGCCGTCCTCGCGCGCCACGCCGACCGTCAGCTCCGGCGGCTCGAGCGCGGCCGCGCTGCGCTCGGGCAGGTAGCAGGCCTGGCTCAGCAGGGCGCCGTCGCAGGGATCGAGCAACGCGGCGCGCACCACATCGTGCAGGCGCGGCCCGAAACGATAGGCGTATGTGAAATCAAAAAAGGCACCCGCCAGCGCGGCGCCGCTGATGCGCCGCGTGGAGCGCGGGGCCAGGCACACATCGTGCGCGACATCGAGCAACGCGGTCTCGCCGTCGCGCCAGCATTGCAGTTGCAGGCGCACATTGCGCGGCGTGGCGCGCTCATTGATCAGGTGCAGGTGAATGCCATTGAGGCCTTCGTCAGTGATCAGCACCTGCAGCGGCTGCCACACCTGGCGCAAGGCATGCCAGGCCGACTTGGGCCGGGCCAGCGCATCGACAATGCCCCAGCCCGCGCCGGGCAGCAGGTCCTGCAACTGCCACACCAGGCCGCCCGAGCAGGTAGAGCCCGCTCGCCGCCATTCGCTGAAAACGTCGGTCATCAACTCCGCCACCACGGCGCGGGACAACATCAGGTAGCGCGCTGTGTCCTCGTAGCGCAGGCGCGGCGGGTCCACCTTGAACAATTCGCGCAAATAGAAGTCGCGCACATCTTCGAAGTCCCAACCGCTGCCGGCATCGCGCGGCACACGGGCCTTCCAGCGTGGATCATGCACGGGCGGCACCGCGAGCGCGTCCGACACGGTACGCGCGCAAGGCACGTTGGAAAACGCCAGGCACTCCGAGGTAAACCGCACATTGGCGCGGCGCGCGTCGTCAAGCGAGCGCTGGTAGGCGCCCACGCCGTAGTAGTGCGTCACGCCGCTGTCGGCCTGGAAGGGCCACGCACCGCCGCACGGCGAGTTGCGCACATACACCGCGTCGGGATGCCAGGCTGCAATGCACGCTGGAATGATCTCGTCGAACAAGGGCTGGCGCCAGGTGGCCGCGGGCGTGCCCATCATCGCGGCCTGCTGCTCGACTTCGCTGCCGCCGCACAGCACCGCCACGCTGGGATGATGGCGATGCGCCGCCAGCCACTCGCTGACCTCGCGCGTGGCCTGCGCCATCAGCGGGCGCACGGCCTCGGCGCTGGCCGAGTAATCGAAGTTCGCGAACATGAAATCCTGCCAGACCAGCAGGCCAAGCGCGTCGCACGCGTCGAAGAAGGCCTCCCCCTGGTAGCAGGTAACACCGCTCACGCGCACCATGTTCATGCCCGCGCCGTGCGCCAGCGCGAGCCACTTGCGCACTTCGTCGGACGCATCGGCGTGGCCGGCAAGGTCGTGGCTGGTCCAGCAGGCCCCGCGGCAAAAGATGCGCTCGCCGTTGATGCGCAGCGCAAACCCCTGGGCATCCTCTTCGTGGTCCGCCAGGCCGTCGGTGCTGCCATGGATGGTTCGGTCGAGCTCGATGCGGCGAAAGCCGACCTGCCCACACGCGATGCGCTCTTCGCCCAGCCGCAGATGCACCGCATAGCGCTCGGGCGCGCCATGCGTGTGCGGCCACCACAAGCGCGGCTCGGGCACGGCCAGCTCGCCCTCGTAGGCGATGCCGCCGGTGCCGGTGGCGTCCACTGCCTTCATGGGTGCCTCGCGGCCATCGACGCACAGCATGATCGTCATCGCTGGCGGCAGCGGTGCCACGTCGCGCAGGCGCAGCCGGATGACGCCACCCTGCGCCGCATCGGCGGCCAGGCTTGCCTGCAGGTCCAGGCGCGCCGTCAGCAGCGGGCTCGCGTCGGTGGCAAGCGCCAGCAGGTCGATGCCGCGCCAGGGCCCGATCGTATGCACGCTTGGGCACCAGCCGGGCATGTGGCCCAGCAGCGTGGTGCGGACCAGGCGCAATGTGGGCGGCGTGATCATGCGCGGCTTCCAGCGCACCGGGCCGCGCTGCGTGCGCAGCCAGCGGTGCAGCGAGCGAAAGCACAGGCAGAGCACATGCTCGCCATCGAGATGGAGCTCGGCCTCGAACGCCGTAAACATGTTCTGCGCGTCGAGCACGCGCACCTCATCGAGCCAGACCTCGGCCACGGTAGCCAGGCCGTGCAGGCGCAGCCGGTACGCGCCCGTGCCGGACACCGTCACGCGGTACCAGTAGTCGTGATCGTGCAGCGGCCGCGGTGCCGCCGCCTGCCATTGCCCCGCAGCCTGGAGCGCCTGCGCCACCGTCCCGGGCACCTGGGCCGCCATCCACGGGCCGCGCCCGGCCAGCGCCGCGGGCGATGCCACGGCGCCGGCGGGCGTCTCGAGCAAGGCCCAGTCGCCGGCGAGCGGGTGCCGGTGCACGGGTCGCCCAGGGACGGGTGTCAAGCCAGGCGGCGCATGCATGGCAGGCGCCCCTCAGTACTCGGCTTCGCCCACGTAGCCCGCCAGCGCCGGCACCGCCAGCTCGTAGGAGGCCTCGAGCTGGTCCAGGCAATCCTGGCAGCGATCCACGCGGCGGCTGATGATGGAGCGCACCAGGCGGAACTGCATCACCATGGCCTCGGACGCGAGCTTCTGGCACGCGCCCGCAATGCTCTCAGGCATCGGCTGGCCATGCTGCGCCAGCCAGCGCAGGTACTGCCCGAGCAGCTCGAAGTTGGCGCCGAGCTGGCGCAGCACGCTAAAGGCGTAGGGATGGAAGGTTTGCTCGCCACCGGCCATCAGTGCTTCCTGATGCGCGGGAAACGCCGTGCGGAATGCCGTGATGGGATTCTGACGCGGACGGCGCGCCAGGTGCTTGCGCAGGAGCGCCAGCGACGCGCGCACCAGCATCGCCCCTTCCAGCGCGGGGAACCGGCGGCGCGCCACCTCGGCGTAGGGGAACAGCAGGTTCACGTCGTCCGCCAGCGCGGGCAGACGACGGAACAGCCCGGCGTAGTCCTCGCCGGTGGCCACGTGATAGCCCTCGTTATGGTAGTAACCCACGGACTGCGCCTCGGGCATCATCACATCGATGCCGATGGTGGTCTTGGTATGCTCGCGCCGGTACGACGTAGCCCGGTTGTCCGGCAGGTAAAAGCCATCCACCTCGAGCAGTACCACGTGGCCGCGGCAGGTCTGCCCGGCGACGCGGTCTTCCATCGACTCATATAGCGACAGCTCCTGCACCACCACGCCGTAGAGACGTTCGAGATCGTCCGGCGGGTATTTGAAGAAGGTGAACTGATCGCCCTCGAAATCCTGCGACACGGTGAACCCGAGCGCCGCAACCGGGTCCAGCTCCCAGCCGTGCAGCAGTTCGATCCACAAGTCCACATAGCAGTTGGTCTGCGGCCAGACGGGATTGCCATTGTGCAAGGCGTGCGACACGTGCATGCCGCGCTCCAGGGTTCGCGGGTCAACGAGCATTACAGCCCTCCCAGGGTGGCGCGTACGTCCTTGGGCCACAGCGACAGGTCGAAGCCGTGGTGGCGCAGCAGCGCCAGCGTCAGGCGCTCGATGCCAAATCCCACGCAGCCGGTGTGCGCCGGCTCGCCGTCGGCGGTGCGCAGCGCCCACACCTGGCCGAAGTGGTCCATGTGGTAATTGAAGCTCATGCACGCCGTGGGCGGGGCGCCCTCGTTGATCGGGATGAGCAACTCGAACTTGAGCTTCAGTTCGCGCTGGCTGTCCGCCACGATCTTGCCGCCGCGCCCGAAGAACGGGTCATTGGCCACGTCCACCTCGTGCGGAAGCTCGAGCATGGTGGCCAGCTGCTGGCCGCGCTCCATCCACAACTGGCGAAAGGCGATGATCTGCCCGGCATCGCCCAGGCGCACATACTCACGCTGGCGGAACATCTGCATGCGCGCCGGATCGATCGAAGGCTCGTGGCGGAAGCAATACGACATCACATCCACCACCAGCCCCTGCGGCGGCATCGGGCCGCGCCGCGCCACCGCCGGATAGATCGGGTAGCACGCGGCCGGCGTTAGCACCACGCGGGTCGGCCGCTGCTCGTCAGCCCATTCCTCGCCCGCCTCCATCCGCGCAAGCAGGCGATGATGGTCGCGATCGCTGCCGCAAAAGCTGTGCACGGTGCCGGCTAGCTGTGGAAAGCTCTTCAGGTAGTCGCTAGCCTCGAAATCCTCGCGCGACATGGCGGGCGGAAAGCGCATCACTTCCGCGCGCTGGTCGGCGCCGAGCGCGGTGACGGCCACGTTCAGGCCGTCCGCGATGGCCTCGAACACCGCGCTGCGGCCATAAACGCCGTCGACCCCGCTCGGGATCAGCAGGCCCGCCTCGATCAATGCCTGCTGGTAGCGCCGCTGGCCTGCCTGCGGATCGCCGTACGAAGGCGTAGCGGCCGAAGCGGCGGCTGCGTCCGCGGGCGCGGAATTGGCGCGATCTTCCACGCTGACGTTGGCATCCATGTCGTGCTCCTTAGCTGGAACGCTCGGCCAGCAGCAAGCTAGCGGTATTGGTCAGGATCCGGTCATTGTTGATCATCAGCGGCGCGGACCAGAGATCGCGTAGGTGACGCCCGAGGCTGTAAGGCGTGCCTTGCTTGTAGCCGGCCATGCCGCAGATCATCATCGCCTGCTGCACCACCTCGATCGCCATCGTGCTCACACTGGTCTTCAGGCCGTTCATCTCCGCGGCGAGCGAGAACAGTGCCGACACCGAGAGGCCCGTGTGACGCTGGCGCTGGTGCTCCAATGCGAGCTCAAGCCGCCCCTCCATCATCTGCACCATCGCCACCGCGTCGGCCACCCGCGTGGCCGAAGGCGGCAGCGAGCCCGGGCGCGCACGCGCCTGCCCCTGGAAGAAGGCCTTGGCGCGCTGCACGGCATCACCGGCGATGCCGGTCCACAAGGCGGCCCACAGGATGTGCGAAACCGGCGTCATGGTGCCGTCCGCGATCTCGCCGAACGCCACCGGAAGGATCTGCTCGCAGGCGCCGCGCGCTTCCAGGCGAAAGCCGTTGCTGCAGGTGCCACGCATGCCAAGGGTGTCCCACGCGCTGAGGCTCTGCAGCGTGAAATCGTCTTTGAGCAGGCACACCATGACCTGGTCCGAGGGCGAGGCATCGGCATGGCGGCGCGCGGTGGCCAGGATGGCGTCGGACTGCGCGCCGTAGGAAATCGTGGGCGCCATCTTGAGCAGATGGAATCGGTCGTTCTCGACATTGACGGCACAGCCGCTGTTGCGCAGGGCACCGCCGATCGCTTCCTCGGAGGTGGCCGAGGCAAGCAGCAATTGCTCTGAGGCAATGCGTTGAAGCAACTGCTCATGCCAGGGGTTGCCCGTTCCGTGCTCGACGATGCAGGCCACCTGGATCTGGTGCATGGCGTAGACCATGCCCACCGAGGAGCAGGCCGCGCCCAGCACGCGGCAGATGGCCGCGACCGTGTCGAGCGACGCGCCTGCGCCGCCGTGCGCCGCGGGCACCATGGCGCTAAGCAGCCGGTGCTGCCGGATTGCAGCAAACGCGTCGTGCGGGAACGCCGCATCGCGGTCAACCTGATCGGCGTGCTTGGCCGCTTCGAGCGCCGCAAGCTGCGCCGCCGCCATCAGCTCGGTGGCGGTGGTGTGCTCAGTCATCGGGCGTGCCAGGTCCACGCTGGTTAAGGGGGGGCTCATGCTGCCTCCTGTTGCTGTCTTAGCTGTTCGGCCGCCGCTGCCAGCGAGTTGACGCTGCGAAAGAGCTGCCGGGTCAGCATGGCATCCGGGATCTCGATATTGAATGCGTTTTCGATTGCCAGCATCACATGAACGGTGGCAAGCGATGACAATCCGGCTTCGTAAAGATCGGCCTGGTCATCGAGCGCGTCTACCGACACGTCGAGCCGCGCCACCTCGGCAAGAATCTGTCGAATGGTTGCCTTCATCTCTGGTTCTCCTCGGTGAGGATGCTCGGGTTTCATCATTGGGCCGCAGCTACTGGCCGGCTTCGGTGCGCTGGCCCACCAACTTTGCATGTCGGCTGGCGGCCCGGGTGTCCTGGAGGGTGAAGAACTCAGAACACCTCGCGTCCCGTCCAGCCATGCAGCGCCGTGCGCAAGATAATGTGCAGGTCCAGGCGGAAGGACCAGTTGCGGATGTAGAAGATGTCAAACTCGATGCGCTGGCGCATCTTCTCTACCGTGTCGGTCTGGCCGCGAAAGCCGTTGATCTGCGCCCAGCCGGTGATGCCGGGCTTGACCCGGTGGCGCAGCATGTAGCGATCGATGACTTCCTTGTAGATCTCGTTGTGCTCGATGGCGTGCGGGCGCGGGCCCACCACCGACATCTCGCCACGCAGCACGTTGACGAACTGCGGCAGCTCATCCAGGCTGGTGCGGCGCAGGAAGGCACCGATGCGCGTGACGCGTGCATCGCCGCGCACGGCCTGGGTCACGCTGCCCGCGTCCTGGTGCTGCACCATGGTGCGGAACTTGTAGACGTGGAATGGCCGGCCATCCATGCCCAGGCGAGCCTGGCGGAACAGGACAGAGCCGGGAGACGAGTGCTTGACCAGCACCGCGATCAGCAGCAGCAGCGGCGACAGCCCGACCAGCGCCGCCAGCGCGAAAACGCGGTCGAAGCTGCCCTTGAGCAATCCTGTGATGCCCGACTGCGGTGGGCTGTTCAGGTCGATGACCGGCAGGCCGAGGAAGTCGCTGAAGCGATGGCCGAGCAGTTCGACCGCCATGATGTCGGGCACCCAGCGGATGTCGATCAGGTCGTTGCGGAAGTGGGAGACCACGTCATAGAGATCGCGGCACGCAGCCATCGGCAGCGTCAGCCAGATTTCGCGCACGCCATTGTTGCGCACGAACGTGCAAACCTGCTGCAGCGAATCCAGCCGCGTTACGCCCGCGGGCACCGGCTGCTCCGTGCCTTCGTCGTAGATGCCGGCGACGTCGTATCCCGCGCCGCGATTGTTCCGTACGCGCTGGTACATCTCGTGGCCAAGCGAGCCGTAGCCCAGGATCACCACACGCTTGGCATTGATGCCGTGCTCGCGCACGCTGCCCAGCATGCCGTAGAGCACCACCCGGGAGGCCAGCAGCATGACGGCCACGCTCAGGACCCAGCTCATCGACCAAAGCCGGGACAGCGCGGCCGACTGGTGCATCAGGTACGCCGTGACCAAGCCCAGCATGCACACCGCGCCCCAGGCCGCGAGCGTGCGCACCGCCAACGCGGCGCGGCTGCGGCCGCGCCAGGAGTTGTACAGGCCACAGGCGGGGAACACCAGCAAGGTGCTGACCGAGCACAACACGGTGATGAAGCCATGGACCGGAGCGGCGCCACGCAGGCCCTGGGGAAACAGCAGTTCGCCAACCACCGCGCCGCAGGCGGCAACGATGGCCGCATCGGCGAAGCGATACAGGATTTGGAGGGCGGCCTGCCTCTCGGCAACGAATGCGCGAACCGTCGACATGATCTGCCTCCATCCGGCGAGCCGGACTTGTTATGCAGATCATGGTTACGCCGCGGCAGCGCTACCGTCTGTTTGCTTGCGCACAGACGGGCTCTGGACGCGTGCTGGCGGGCCGGGCCTCCCGCCTCAGCGCGGCGTGGCGGGGGACAGGCAAGCCAGCACAGCGGATCCCTCGCGCTGGCCAGCCCATTCGCGCCATTGCCCGCGCTGGAACGGCTTGTCACGCCCGGCCAGCCGGGCGGCAAGGATTTCGAGCCAGTGATGCGTGGGCGCGGCGACACCAACCGCCGGCACGCCCAGCATCAGGACGACCACCAGCACGCCTGCCAGGGCCGGTGCCGAGCGGGCCGGCCGCCGGCCCCAGAAGATGAAGCTCAGGCTGACGGCAAATCCGAGCGCAAGCCCGCTCAGCACTTCCGAGCCTGAATGCGCCTGCAGCTTCAGCCGCGAGACGCCCACCAGCAACGCCAGCAACAGGCCGATCCCGCCGGCGCCAACGGCAAGACGAGGATGCCGCGCCGACACGATCAGGTAGAACAGCACCGGCAATACCGACGCCGACATCATGCTATGCCCGGAAAACCCCGTGAAGTTGAGCGCCGCGCAGCCAATGCCCCAGCCCATGAAGGCCAGCTTGGAGGCCAGCACCACTGCTGCGGTCACACCGAAGCTCAGCACCCAGCGGCGCGCGCTGGCAACGGCGCCGGCATGGAACAGCCATGCGGCGATCAACACGGCGCAGGGCAGCAGCAGGGAGGTTTCGCCGAAGCGGGAGATGAGGTGCCAGGGAATCATGATGGCTGTTGGAGGGTCGAGCACGCGAGCAAAGTAACACAGTTGCACAATGGCTTCTCCGCAGGCTTGCCTGCAGGCTTGCCCGCTGCGCGGGCTTTCGGGCTGGCCTCAACCCAACCAGAAGCATGAGGCGGCCACGGTGCCACCCGCGGGCCATGCGGCAATGCGAAGCACGCACTGGGCTGGCGGGTTTCCCTGGGAACTGGGGGGCCTGCCCTTCAGCCATGTGGCAGATGCATCTTCTGGTCGATACAGCTACCGCGGGTGTTTGGCTATCGTCGGAGAGTGGCCCGCCGAGCGGAATCGAGCTGGCCACTTTAGAGTCCGCATGGTCCCCCGGTCGGCGGACTCTTTTTTTTGTGCGGCGCCTTTGGATTTCGGCAATTTTGCGGGCAGCCATCGCAGGCAGGAAAAGAAACAGGCCACGGTTTGCCGCCTCTGCCAGCCGGCTCGACCGTGGCCATCAAGATCCGGCGCAGCATGTGCTGCGACCGAAACACGCGTGCGCGCATCCCTGCCGGCATGCGCACCGGAAAATCTCCGGTCCCCCGAACACGCGCTCGTCGTCGCCCCCTCTTGCCTTACTCTCGTTGTCTTGCCGCGGATGAGCAGCCGGTGGCATCCCGCACTGCTGCCGGGATGCCCTGGCTTAGCGGCCGCGGCCTAGCCGGCCGCCGGCTCATGCACGCGCTCCAGCGCCGGTTCGCTCGCCACCACCACGCAGTACTCGTGGCGAGCGAGTAGTCCGGCCCGCACGGATGCCACCTGCCTGCGTGCTTCCTGCTCACCGGCAAAGGTAGCTGCCGCGATCGCAGCAGCCTCGCAGGCGTAGCGCCTGCCATGCAACTCTCCGCGGTACAGCAGCGGCTCGTCGCGCCCGGTAGTCAGCCTGATTTCGTAGCAGCACGCCCACTTGCCCCGGCCCTCCGGCACGGCAAAGCCGCGCACGACCAGGATATCCAGCCCGTTTTCCATATGACCCCCTGTGCAGCGCGCGGCGGCCGGCTTGACATTGAGCGTCCCGGCTTCGTTATCCGCGCACTATCAGCATAGGTAGCCGCATTGGCGCGCGCATCATCCCCTTGCCGTAGACCCACCTGAACCGATGGGGGAGGGCGGTGGCATGGCAAAGGCCCTGCGCGGAAAACACTGGCCCCCGGCACGCACCAGCGCCACCGCGGCCCGCGTTTGCTCGGGCGAGGCTGGCACCGGCAGGCAGCCGCCAGCGCCGAGGCCAGCGGCGTAGCGCGCGAACTCGGGGTCGGGGGTCTCGCTCATGACCAGCCAGCGCCGGGGCGCCAGACGGGAGTGCAGTGCATCGAGCAGACGGAACGGATCGGTATCGGTGCCGCTGCAGTCAAGCAGCGCGAACTCGATGGGACCCGGAGGTAATTCGGCTGGGGTCGCCTCCAGCAGCCATTCGGGGGTCTGCGATAGCA
Source organism: Cupriavidus sp. GW823-FHT07A04 (assembly GCF_058794615.1). NCBI lineage: Bacteria > Pseudomonadati > Pseudomonadota > Betaproteobacteria > Burkholderiales > Burkholderiaceae > Cupriavidus > Cupriavidus sp. GW823-FHT07A04. Next base: position 167,861 of record NZ_JBXAHA010000017.1, on the reverse strand, counting down.
CGGGGGCGAGCGCGGCAAGCTCGCGGAGGTGCCGCAGCACACCTCGTCGCAGCATCATGTTGTGGGCAAGCAGGAGCGTTGTCATCGGCTGTGGGCGACAGCGGGTTGCGTTGGTTGCGTTGGTTGCGCGGGGTGCGCTAAGCCAGCGAGTGCCAGGACCGGCTTCCCGCGAGAGCCACTTGTTTGTTGATCAGGGTAGCAAGTAGAGCACTACGCCGCCTCGTGCATTCGGATGAGGCGGCGTGTTGCAGAGGCTGGAGTCACTGGTGCTTTGGGCCGCCGGGCGCCACTGCGCGCGCTCGGAGGGACTAACGATCAGGCCGCCTGGCAGACACCGGCCAGCTCGACCGGCGACAGCCCCGCGCCGCGAATCGGCACGGCAGCGGTTGCCGGGCCCGGCCAACTCAGCTTCGCGCCACGCTGCAGCGCTACGTAGACCGCCTCGCCCTTGTTGCGCACGTGCAGGCGCTGGTAAAGGGTGCATGCATGCGTCTTGGCGGTAGCCACCGAGATGTTCAGCAAGCGGCTGACGGTCTTGATCGGATAGCCGCGCGCCAGCAGCGCCAGCACCTCGTACTGGCGCTCGGTGATATTAAGCAGGTGCGATCCGGCCGAAGGCGTTTCCGGCTCTGGGGCATCGGCGCCCGGCAGGTGCTGTGCCGGGTGGGCGGCTGCCTCACGTTCGCCATCGACCTGGGTCGGTCCGGCGTGCATATGCAGCGTGGCCAGCGACGGCCTGGCCGGGACCGAGGGCCACGGCACAGGGCTCGCATCGGCGTGCGCCGCCTGGGCCCGGGCGGGAAAGCACTCGCCGTCGGCAAGGACAAGGCGGATCGCCGCATCCAGCATGTCGGCGCTGCAGGCCTTGGACAACAGGCCGCGCACGCTGTCGGGCATGGGGGTACCGTTCTGCGGCGACAAAATCTGCTCGGACAGCACCAGGACCCGCTTCGGCATCAGTGTCTGGCAAGACTGATCCAGTTCTTGCCAGCTCAACACCGGGTCCGCCGACAATCCGTAGATCATCAGGTCGGCATGGCAGAGCCACTCGGCTGGATATGGCAGGGCACCGGGATCGATATCGACGAGGTCGCCGTGGAGGCCGGCCTGGGTCAACAGATGGCGCAGACCCAGGCGCAGGAGGGGATGAGGCTCGATCAAGAGGATTGTGGCCATGGCCGCTCTCTTTTTTTGTTACGGCATGGCGAGCCCCGCGACAACCCGCACATGCTAACGGAAATGCCCCACTATGCTGCGGTTGCATTTCCATACGATCCGTTTCGCCTCCAGGCCGTGGCTGCGTACCCGTCAAGGTCCCGCTGCCCGACTGACCATCCCGTGGAGTCGCTATCGAATCGCCCCGTTTGCGCTTTTTTTACGCTGTAGATGTTTCTTAACTCAGAGTTAAAGAAATCTAACTCTGGGTCTCAGGATATGCACTGGCGGGGGTGAATGCAAGTCAGGGTTACACCCGGCGAAGCGTGTAGTGCATGACCAACGGCGTTGGACTGCGCAGCCGGATCGGCCCGCCACAGGCGGCTGACCGGCGAAAGCAGGGGGCTTTGCCGGTATAATTATCGGCATTGAATTCCACTATGCATTTACACCCGGATGCATTTAGCGATTGATTAAGTGCCTTATGAATCAAGATCTTAGCGACCAAATCGAACGTTGTCATGCAACCCGGTAAAGCCCCTAGCCTGAGTCTTACCCGCAGCGAATTTGCCGCTGTGCGGGCCTACGTGCAAGGCATGCCGGCCGCCATGGTAGCCGGGCGCTACCTCGTTGACGACAACGACGACGATGACGCCGGTGGCGAATCCGCCTTGCGGCTGTTGCTCGGGCTGCGCGACCGCATGGTGCAGTTGGCGCACCTGCATAGCCGGCAGGATCTGGCTGAACTGCTGGAAGGTGGCCCCGGGCGCTCCAACCGGGGCATGGACCGCCGGGTCGAAGCGCTGGCCGAGCTGGAACGGCTTGGTACTGCCCAGCCCCGCGCTGATCATGGCATCGAGCTCTGGTTTTCCCCCGCCCTTGCAAGGCGCTTGCGGGCACAGAAGATATCTAATCTGCATATTCTGGTGGATCTTGCCAACCGCCATGGCAATGCGTGGTGGCGTTCGGTGCCCCGCATCGGCGCCCTTGCCGGAGCGGCAATCAACCGGTGGCTGGCCGATCATCGTGATGTCGTCCGGGATGAGCGGGGCGAACCTTTGCTGCGGGACCACGTTTTCGCGCGGGGCCGCCTGGCCGAAACCACGCTTGGCCCGCGCTTGCGCCAATTGGTGCCATTTGAGCTGATGCGCGAAGAAGAATCGGGTACGGCGACAGCGATTTCGCCTGATAGTGATCTAAGAGTCTCTTATAAAAGCGATCTCGTCGCCGTTCGGGCTTGGCTCGCAGCGAATCAGGCGCAGCAAAGTACCTGGCTGGCCTACCGCAAGGAGGCCGAACGACTTTTGCTCTGGACGGCGATGGAGCGATGCAAGCCGCTGGCCATGCTGGATCGGCAGGATCGCCAGGACTATTTGGCGTTCCTTCGCCATCCTGCTCCCGTGCGATTGTGGGTCGGGCCGCGTGCGCCAAGGGAGTCGGCGGCATGGCGCCCGTTCACCGGTCCGCTGTCGGAGAGCAGCGTGCTCCATGCTTCGCGCATCCTGGGCGCGCTGTTTGAATGGCTGCAAGACCAGGGACATGTGGCGGAGCACGTCTGGCAGCCCGAGAGCCAATCGAAGAGGATGGCGCTGCGCATGGCTGTGCCCGTGGCCGCCGGGACCACCCTCGAGCCCGAATCGCTGGCCAGATTCCTTGCCTGGCTAGCGGCCCAGGGCCGGGATCCCGAAGGCATTCGCTATCGCGCCGCCGAAGCAGCAGTTCGCTTGTTGCAGGAGCAGCCCATCGGATTTGCTAGCCTGGCGACGTTCACGCGCGACAAGCTTGGCGAGCACGAAGAAGTTGGTACGCATGAAGAAGTTGGTACGGCCCCTGCCGGGGATGGGCCCCGCGAGGGGGAGGGTCTTAGCCAAGCTGCTCGCAGCTCACTGGAGCGTCACTGGCACGACCGCGGGCTGGATTGGAGCAGACAGGCTGGCCAGCCGATCGTGCTCGTCGGCCCTCCCCGGCTTCCGCCCACCGGCCGTGCCAGGCGCAAGGCGGAGAGGTCGCCGGGTGCAGGCTACTCAGTCAGGGGATTGCATGCCTTGCTGAGCCAGGTGATCGAACGGTATCGACAGGCCGAGGATGCCGAGTTTGCGGCCCGCTCGCCGCGCGACCTTGCGGGGCGAAGAACCCGGGTGAAACGTATTGAGGCGGGCGGGGCGGGAGTCATGGCCCCTGAGGCTTCCGGGGCCAGCACCGTGGATCATGTTCATGTCGTTCCGGCCCTGGAGTGACCGGGTGGGGTGGGTGATCGCTGCCCTCCCCTCTCGACTATGGCTATGCAAGCTGTCAGCTAGCGGTCTTTTCCAGGCCGAAGCGCGCCTTGAGGGTCTCGACCAGCGCTTCGCGTGCGCCTCGGTCGCTCACTTGCACGTCCAGCACCACGCGCCCGGAATCCCACTCCTTGATCGTGCCCATCAACTGCCCGGTGTCGCTGCGGATCTTGTACTGGCGGCTGATCTCCTTGATCTTGCGTGCCTTGCCTTCTTGCGCGTGCTTGCGAATCGCCTCGACCTCACGGCTGGACAAGCCCTCTGCCATGATGCGCGTGGCCAGGTCCCGTGTGCGGTCCTCTCCAACGATCTTGCAATAGAGCGTCAGCTCATAGCCGGTTGCAATCCCGATTGCGCTGGGACGCTCACGCATGACGCCCAGGACCGATTCGGGCAGCCTCAGCAGCGCCAGTGTCTTGTTAACCGTGCCAGCTGACATGCCTGTCAGTTCGCAGATGTCTTCCTCTTTCTGGACCTTGCCTTCGTCCAGCAGTTGCCGCCAGGCAATCGCGTTGTCCAGCGCCGACTGGTCGGACCGTTGCTCATTGAGCAGGAACGACAGCCGGTAGAAATCCAGGTCATTCAGGTTGCTCTCGATGAAGCATTCCATCTCGAGCTTGCCCGCGGAGGCCAACGCCCGCTTGCGGTAGTGGCCATCGATCAGGATGTAGTGCCCCGGCCGGGCCGGATCTGGCGTAGCCAGGCCCGGTGTTTTCTGGCCGTGGGTGGCAATCGAAGCCGCGCGTTCCTGCACCACTACAGGGTCGTAGATGCGGCGGGCATTGAACGGATTGTCGTGGAGCTGCGCCAGCGGCACCTTCAACAGGATTCGGCCGCCTTCCTCCTCGGACTCACTTTCAGCGCTGAAAATGGGGCTCGGCTCTCGGGCGCGCACCTGGAGCAATCCGTTGGGGTGCTGTGAAATTGCCGCTTCGGCGCGGGCAAAGCGATCGATCGCGTCCCCTCGTGTTTTTTCTGCCGCCATTCCCGCCAACATGCCTGCCTTGAGGCTTTTCAATTTTGTTGCCATACCTAGTGCTCAATCAAAGACAATACTTCGTCGACCATCATGTCGACTTCCTGCACGGACTCGCGCGCACCGGCCACGCCGTGCACGGTGCATCCAATCGCCTGGCATTCGCGAAACGGCGAGCGCGAACCGATCATCGATTGCATCAGGGGGATCTCCAGATCGTCCCCCAGAATCTCAATCGCCTGGCGCGCAATGGAAACGCGCCGCTGCACCATGTTTGCCATGACGCGGATACGCAGCGTTTCGTTCTGGACCTGAGCGTGTTGGGCCAGGGTCTTCGCGGCCACCGCCGCCCAAAGGTCGGGGGGTGATGGGACGACCGGGATGATTGCCAGATCGGAAATCAGCAGGGCGCTCGATGGTGCAGCCGAATGTACTGCTGGAGGGCAATCGACCACGATGTAATCGTAGTCCTGGATGAATTTCCTGACTTCGCGGTGCATTGCGCCACCGGACGGCGCCAGGCCGATCACGGACGCAGGAAAAGGCCGCTCGTCGCTTGCTTGCGCGGCCCAGCGCGTTGCCGTGCCCTGCTCGTCCATATCGACAAGCATCGACCGCGCGCCGCGCAATCCGAGCGTACCTGCGAGATGCATGCTGACCGTGGTCTTTCCGCACCCGCCCTTTTGGTTGAAGACCGTGATGATTTTAGCTGGCACTACGACCTCTCTTTCAGCGCTGAAAGCGCGATTATCGCTAGCCGCAACTTTAGTCAAAGTGACGTGCTGGCTCAACTGTTTTTTGAATTTATATTTTAAATATAATATTAGAGAGAATATTTCGCGTTATGGAAACGAAAGATTTCCACTTGAAATGCGACACGGAATACGCCTAAAGTAGCGATAGTGCGTCTTTCGGCGCACATGACACAACTAGACAAACTGGTTATGATGCCCGCAACAGTCGAGTCAAGTCGTGTCACCTCGTCGGCGTCCGTTCGGTAACTACGAGAACTTAGCGTGCTTGAACGGTTGTTAGCGTTGTTTGCGTTGTGTACAAGAACTTGCTTCGAAAGGAAATTCACATGACAACCGGTACGGTCAAATGGTTCAATGAGACCAAAGGCTTTGGCTTCATTACCCCGGACGACGGCGGTGCGGATCTGTTCGCGCACTTCTCCGAAATCCAGGGTTCGGGCTTCAAGACGCTCAAGGATGGTCAGCGCGTCACGTTTGAAGTAAAGCAGGGCCCGAAGGGCTTGCAGGCTTCCGCCATCAAGCCGGCCTGATCTCACGAATCACGCCGAAATCGCAGACTACGTCGGGCTCTAGGGCCTGACGTGGTAGGTAAAGCAAAAGGCAAGCGTTTCACGCTTGCCTTTTGTGTCTTTTGCGATGCGACAACGTCTGCTCTGCATCCAGGCCCCTTCGCGCCATTTCCAGGAGGCCCAACGAAAAACCCGCCAGCTCATTCAGCAGGCGGGTTCGGCAATGCATGCGCCCAGGCTCAGGCGAGCTTGCGAACGCTCGTACGGGAAGGTTGCAGGATCAGGGCCTTGGACGAATCCGCATCCACCTTGGCGCCAGGATAGACAACCAGCACATCCTTGAGCGCTTTGCGGAACAGCGCACGGAATTTCCGCTCACTTTCGGTTTCGGTGCCGAACTGCATCTGCAAGGCCTCCCACGGAATCTCGGTACGCCGCTGGATCGTGAAGAAACGGTAGGTCAGCCAAGAGTATACGTCCAGCGCGAACGGCGACTGCTTGAGTGCCTTCAGCGCGCGCATGTCGACCGGAACCGGGCGGTTAACCAGCTCATTGAAAAATGGCTCGGACAGCACCACAAAGCTCTCGAACATCGAGCCCTGCCCCGGCTGCATGGGATCCCACCAGGTCGACAGCTGGTCTGCCAGCAGATAGCCGACGCGATCGATCGAAAGCGGCTCATGGCTCTGGTTCTGATTCTGGCTCGGCGTGGACTTGTTCTGAACGATGGCAATGGTGGCGGAGAACAGGCGGATCATCTGCTGCCGCACCAGCGTCATGGTGCCGCGCTTGCCACCTGTGGCCATTGGAATGCCCAGGTTGTACATGAACTCGGACAGCGAATTGCCCAATGAAATGCGGCGGTCCTCGACCGTCCCGGTAAACTCGCCGCGCTTTTTCTTTGCCATGATCTCCTTGCCGATCCAGGCAAGCATCAGGCGCGGATAGGAGCCATAGGGATAGCCGAGCGAAACCGTTTCGGACACCAGTTTCTGGCGACCGTTGCTGGCCTTTTCTGAACGCTGCTGGGTGAAATACCCGGGCTGGATCATCAACGAAATATTTCCGCTGGTCCGCGTCCATACGGGTGGTGCACCCTTTGGCGCCCGGTAAGGCAAGGTGACCTGCACACTGGCCCGGCTCAAAAAGCCGACTTCGCCACTTTGCCAGGCATCTTCCCGCTCCATGGCCTGGGCTTCGTCGAACAGGCGCTGGAATTTCTCGGACGGAACCAGACTGTTCTCGTCGCCGGGAACGATGATGCGGGAGGGCTCACTGTCCATATCGGCTGGACCGCGGGACCCAAGGATGGTCTGGTTGCGTTTGATGGGCATATTGGCGTGCTTCGGAATACACGACTTTTTACGCGAAGCAATCCGCCTTGTCACGCAGAAACGGGTTCGGTAGACGAATTTCCTGCAATGCCGCGTGTTTTGGGTGTGCTGGGTCTCATGGCTGATTGCATGGTGGGCTACGGTGGGCAATCCCGAAGGGTTGTCCACGGGAGGCCAGCCATCAGCTACCGGTAAACGTTAAGAGTATGGGTTAACTACTTGTAAACCGTATACGGGAGACCCAGGCCCTTGATTCGTATGAGGAAAATCACCCTCTGCGAACCCGATTCTGCGTGAAACCGTACTCGATTCTGCGAAGTGCTGTACCAGATTCTGCGGTATACCGAACCCGTTTCAGCGCAAAGCCCGAACCGGTTTCTGCGTGGATAACTCCCTGTTCCCACAGGCTTTTCCACAGCTGGGGACACCAAAAGCGTACCCGTTTCTGCGCGCGCCGAGCGCCTTTCATCACGTATACCGCGTAAACCGGCATTCCGGAGTAGTTATCCCCGCAGAAATTGGTACGCCCCCAGGTTTACCAAAGCCCCTCCTGTTGCCTTGCGTACCCAATTCTGCGTGGCGAAGGCCCCTTCCGTTCCATTTGCGTACCCAATTCTGCGCTGCGGCATTTGAAAACCGGCTTTCGGGGGTTCGCCGACCCGCAGCGTACCCGTTTCTGCGGCGTACCCAATTCTGCGAACCCGCATTCAGATCCGCGCGGAGCCAAAAACGTACCCGTTTCTGCGTGCTCGTTGCGACCTCGTTTTCCGCCTCGCGTACCCGTTTCTGCGGCCTTAGAACTAGTTATCTGGTGCAGAAAATTCTCTTCTTTCTATTATACACAAGACTTATATCGAAAGCGAGTGCTTGCACTCAAAAAGAGCAAATAAATAAAAGGACTTTTGCAGACGTACCCGTTTCTGCGTAAGCGTCTGATCGGGCTGGCGCCGGCGCGAGAATCTGCGGCGAGCACCGGTCAGGTGTGCGTACCCGTTTCTGCGGCCGTGGCAGGGCCGAAAATGGCGCTATGCGTACCCATTTCTGCGGGAAAAGGGCAAAGTCCTTGCGGGGCGAGGACTTTAGGAGGGGAAGAGACGTGGAATGCGGTCGAGGGGCCGCGTGAAGGGGCCGGCTGAATACCGGAAAACGCGATTCCGGCCATCGCGCGTACCCGTTTCTGCGCGATTTCAGGTGTTTGAGCTACTGGGGCGATGAGAAGAAAAAAAACTTGGCGTACCCGTTTCTGCGTTGTGATATTGCGTCACTCAGCCCCTTGCGAGAGGCCCGCGGAGGTGCTCACAGCGCCCGAATGCCGACGCGCGGTGGAATTTCACGCCATGCGTACCCGTTTCTGCGTGCCTGGCTGCTGCCTGACGTCAGGAGAGGCGACTACGGGTTAAAGAAATCACGGTTCCCGGAGGGTGCGTACCCATTTCTGCGCGGGGATTCGGAGGCTTTCTGGAATCGAAATGGTCACAGAGAGCGGGGCGTACCCGTTTCTGCGTGCTTTTTGGGGGGGGAGACGACGTTGCCAGGTGGGATCAGCGGCGCCGTCCCTGCGGCGATTCCGCTGCGATGCAGGATCCGCGCGAGGCCAGGAGGATTGCCGGACAAAAAAACCCCGCCTCGAGAGGCGGGGTTTTCCTGACTGGGCGCACCCCTAGTGGGGTGCCAGTCTACTGCTTACAGCGGCGTGATGTTCGCAGCTTGCAGGCCCTTCGGGCCGTTCTTGACTTCGAACGACACGCGTTGGTTTTCCTGCAGCGACTTGAAACCGTCGGAGCGGATTTCAGAGAAGTGCGCGAAGAGATCGTCACCGCCAGCGTCCGGCTTGATGAAACCGAAGCCCTTGGCGTCGTTGAACCATTTAACGATACCGGTTTGCATGGTATTGCTTTTCCTGGGAAAAATTTAAAAGAAACGGATAGCTCACGCATATCCGAGCAAAGCAACTCAAGGAAAGGACACCATGGACAACGGAAGTACCATGACGGTGGCTAACGAATGTGCTGTTGCCTCGTCGCTTGAATCTAGCGGGGTTTATACGGCGGATTAGCGTCAGCGTCAAGGTAGGGTCATTCTGGATGTCTGCCTGGATCCACTGCGAGCCATCGTCGGGTCATCACGTTTTTCAGATGATTCCTATTCGCCGCTAGTGCTGCATCGAGGCGGAAATTGCCCGACAGTACGCTCGGCAGGGCCTGTGTGCACGGCACGCAACCCCAGCCGCATGTGCATGCCAGAAACACGGCCGCGACCACGATAACAGGAGACCCCATGCCGATACAGGAACCCATCAGCCAACCCACGCCACCCGCCGCCGCCGGCACTTCGCTGGCGGAACGCTGGTTCAAGCTCAGCGAGCACCAGACCGACGTGCGTACCGAGCTCCTGGCGGGGCTGACCACGTTCCTGACCATGGCGTACATCATCTTCGTCAACCCCAGCATCCTGGGCGATGCCGGCATGCCGAAGGACGCCGTATTCGTCGCAACTTGCGTGGCGGCCGCGATCGGCACGTTCATCATGGGCCTGTATGCCAACTACCCGATCGCGATGGCGCCGGGCATGGGACTGAACGCCTACTTTGCCTACACGGTCGTCAAGGGCATGGGATTTCCCTGGGAGGCCGCGCTGGGCGCCGTCTTTATCTCCGGCTGCCTGTTCCTGCTCGTCACCTTGTTCCGCGTGCGCGAGATGATCGTCAATGGCATCCCGCACTCGATCCGGGTGGCGATTACCGCGGGCATCGGGCTCTTCCTTGCCATCGTCGCGCTCAAGAACGCCGGCATCGTCACCGCAAGCCCCGCTACCCTTGTCACCATTGGCGACTTGCACCGGACCCCTGCCATCCTGGCGATCGTCGGCTTCTTCGTGATCGTCGCGCTCGACCACCTCAAGGTCAAAGGCGCCATCCTGATCGGCATCCTGGTGACCACCCTCCTTAGCTTCGCAGTGGGCGATAACACCTTCCATGGCGTGTTTTCCGCCCCGCCCTCGATAGCGCCGACCCTGTTCAAGCTGGATATCTCAGCCGCACTGTCGATCGGCATCATCAACGTTGTGCTGGTGTTCTTTCTGGTCGAGCTGTTCGATGCCACCGGCACTCTCATGGGCGTGGCCAACCGCGCCGGGCTGCTCAAGGCGGGCAAGATGGACCGGCTGAACAAAGCGCTGATGGCCGACAGCACGGCGATCATGGCGGGCTCGTTCCTGGGCACTTCCTCCACCACCGCTTACATCGAGAGCGCCTCCGGCGTGCAGGCAGGCGGGCGTACCGGGTTGACCGCCGTCACCGTGGGCGTGCTTTTTCTCGCATGCCTGTTCATTTCGCCGCTCGCGGGGACCGTCCCGGGCTATGCCACGGCGCCGGCCCTGCTTTACGTGTCCTGCTTGATGCTGCGCGAACTGGTGGAACTGGACTGGAGCGATGCGACCGAGGTGGTGCCGGCCGTGCTGACGGCGCTTGGCATGCCTTTCACCTATTCGGTGGCCAACGGCGTGGCCTTCGGCTTCATCACTTATGCAGGGCTCAAGCTCCTGACCGGACGTGCCAGGAGCGTCCCGCTCATGGTCTGGATCATCGCGGCGGTCTTCATCTTCAAGTTCTATTACCTGCCGGGGCATTGAGCCTGGCGCCCGCTTGAGGGACCGCAATGGCGAGCGTCTGCCGGGTGACGAGAAAAGCGTACCCGTTTCTGCGCGTCCAGGCGTGGCCCTCCTGTCCTTCCCTCCGGACGGCGGCGTACCTGTTTCTGCGTAGCCGGCGCACACCGCGGGATAAGACTCGCGTACCCATTTCTGCGCGGAATGTAAGTGACCAATTACCTCGTGTGGCAGAATGTGTGTGCCAAGATGCTCATACTAAAGGATGATATTCGGCTGAGTACCCATACTGAGGGCTGGACAAACTGGCCTAAATGCACTGAACTAGAGGCGTGGCAGATTGCGGGGCGCTTCAGGGCGCCCCTTCTTGACTCCGGCACTCCGGGGCCGCGCCAGCTGGCTCAGCGCCTTCAGGCCTGCAATAGCGACAACAACAAGTCCACCTCAAGTAAGAGGGCAGGGACTGAATGAGCAGACCATCGCCAAGATGGCTTCGCCACCACGAAAGGAGCGCGCGGAGACACGCCCGCCCGACAAGAGCAAACAATAAGACTAAACAAAAGTGGTAATCGCGAACGTGTAGTGCCGGGGGTGTTGTTCAACGGGGATCAATCATGACTGCAGGAGAAATCCGGCGACCCGCCATGGGGCCCATCAGCGAGTCCGCCAGTCTTTCCATTCACCGTGCCTGGGCGGCTTTGGGAGAAGCCGCAGCCGAGCCACCGCGCCGAAGCCGCGTCAGCGAGCGCGGCGACCCTGCCGCCACTACCGTCGAAGCGTTCCTGAGCCAGGACCAGGCGTTGCCGGCCTACGTGCGTGCCGCGATCGAACAGTTGCTGCAGCGGCAGCGATCGATGGATGGCGAGCTGTCCCGCCAGCGCGCGCTGCTGCAGGAATGGATTCTCAGCCAGTTGACCTACAAGGCGCTCTATTACCGGTATTCGGGGCAATCGCCCGAAGCGCCACGCACTGAGTTGATGCGCGAAAAAGACCAGGTGCGCCGGCGTATTCGCGACCAGCTCCATGCCGGCAGCGACCACACCGCCATTCTTGGCGAGCAGTCCCGCAGTCTGTCCAAGCCGTAATGCCGACGTTGCGCGTGGGGGAACTCCCCCAACCGACTCAGCTTGACCGCGCACAGCGCCCGCACGAGAGCGGGACCGCGGTGCAAGCCGGAATGGTCAAGATGCTCAATGTCAGGGAGAACGTTATGGACCGACTGTGCAAGGCGGCGACACGCACCGCACAGGTGTTGGTCGTATCTCGCCACGAACCCTATGGATTTGATCCGGCCCAGTTCGGCTCCGGCTGGGAGATTCGCCACATCCAGCAGATCCGGGACCTTAGCCGGGTGGTGCGGGGCAGCGCGCCAATGGCTGGCGTGCTCGATCTCGAGACCGAATACAGCGATGCCGAGCTGATGCAGCTCGAGCAGAGCTTGCAGTACCTGCACGTGATGTGGGTGGCGATCACGTCGTCGCGCATGCTGGAGGACGAACGCGTGAGGCGGCTGATACGCGACTACTGCGTGGACTACGTGCGCACGCCGTTTTCGTTCAGCGAACTGCTCTACACGCTTAAACATGCCCACGGCATGGCCTGCCTGCATGGCGCGCGCAGCCACGAACTGGTCGGCCACGGCCCCATGATCGGCGAGTGCGCGGTGATGCGTAGCATGTTCCGCTCGCTCGCCAAGGTCGCGCACAACGAGGCGCCCGTCTTTATCTCCGGCGAGTCCGGCACCGGCAAGGAGCTGGCGGCGCAAGCCATCCATGAAGCCTCGAGCCGGCGCAAAGGCCCGTTCGTGGCGATCAACTGCGGCGCCATTCCCCCGCACCTGGTGCAATCCGAGCTGTTCGGCTATGAAAAGGGGGCGTTCACCGGGGCCAACCAGCGCAAGATCGGCTGGATCGAGCAGGCGCAGGGTGGTACGTTGTTTCTCGATGAAATCGGCGACCTGCCGCTGGAAAGCCAGGTCGCCCTGTTGCGCTTCTTGCAGCAAGGCACCATCACCCGGCTCGGCGGGCACCAGTCGATTCCGCTGGATCTGCGCATCATCTCGGCGACGCACGTGGACCTGGTGGCGGCGCAATCCGACGGACGCTTCCGTGCCGACCTGTTCCACCGGCTATGCGTTCTGACCCTGTCGATCCCGCCATTGCGCGAGCGCGGCGAGGACATCCTGCTGCTGGCCAACTCGGTGCTTGCCGAGCATGGCCACGAGGCCCATCGGCGCATTCGCGGATTCTCGCCATGTTCCACGCAGGCCATGATGCAATACGAGTGGCCGGGCAATGTACGTGAGCTGATCAACCGGGTACGGCGCGCGATCGTGATGACCGATAACCGCAAGATCACCGCGGAGGACCTGCAATTGCACGGCGGCAGCGACTCGCCACGCAAGACCCTGGACGCGATCCGCGAGGAGGCGGAACGCGAGGCGATCCGTACCGTGATGGCGAGCCACGGCTTTCACGTGGTGCCCGCCGCGCGCGAGCTCAACGTCTCGCGTGTCACCTTGTACCGGCTGATGCACAAGCACAATATCCGGATTGAAGCGCATCCCGGCGCCGGCGAATAGCCGGCCAGCGAAGGACAGGCGGGCTGCGGCCCGCTTTTCTTGTCCGGCCTTGGGGCGCTCAGAATGTATAGGGAAAACGCAGCGTCACCGTGTAGTTCGGCGCATCCGGGGTGAGTCCGAGGCCGATCGCGGTGCTCACAGACAAGCCTTTGGTGATCACGTGATTGAAGCCGAATGTCATGGTGGCTACGTTGGCCCGGCTGCCGATCACAGTCTGCGTGACACCCGCAGTGGTGACTTGCGTGCTCGATGAGATGGCAGCATTGAAGGCCATCGACATCGACGTGCGGTCGTTGAGCGCGAGCGCGAGGCCGCCGCCGAACCCAATGGTGTCGCCCAGTTTCACATCGGCCGGCGTGACTTGTCCCTGCACCGAGGAGATATCGCTCACCGAGCGCTTGATGTTGTAGGTGTAGCTGGCATTGACGAACAACACCACTGGGTCATAGGTCTTGAGCAGCGACAACCCGGCCGTCACGGCCCATACGCCGTTGCCCGTGGGCAACTGGTCGGCGATATTCAGGTTGTTGTTATTGGCATTCGCCGACACCAGCTTGATGCCGAACGGCGAGCGCCCGGTGGGCGCGCGCACGCGGATGCTGCCGACCACATCGGGCGCGGCGCCGCTTTCGCGCAGGAACTGGTAGTACAGGCCCATGCTGATATCGCCCGGCGCCGTCGTGCTCAGCGTGGCATCGGACAGGCTCGAAGCGGAGCCGCCCGCACCGCCGGAGATGAAGTTGGTGTTGCGGTACATCACCGGCAGATCGAAGTCCATCGACAGGCGGTCGGACAGGCCGTAGCGTGCGATGGTGTCGTACGTGAGCGTGTGCGACTTGGTCTGGTTGAGGTTGATGGTGCCGAGGAAGATGGCGTCCAGCGCCAGGAAGCCGGACAGCGACAGCGCGCGCCGGTCGTAGTAGCTGTAGATGAAGCCGCTGTCGATGGTCAGGCGCCGCTCGAACAGTGGCGCATGCTCGCTCTGGTAGACCAGGTCTTTGCTCTGCACGCGCGCCTGTTGTTGTGTCTCGCGCGCGTCCGAGCCCACCACCGGCGTGTCGCCGGCGGGCGCTGCGGTGGCCGTGCTGCCCGCGGCAGGGCTTGCGCTTTGTGCCAAGGAGGGAACGCCGGCGGCGGTCATTCCGCCACCGGCGTTCCCGTTGGCACTGCTCCCCGTTCCTGCTACTACCCCCCGCCCGCGCGCCCCGACCATTTCCAGGTCGTTCAGGCGCTGTTCGAGAGCCTTGATGGTCTTGTCTTGTTGCTCGACCAGTTTTGTCAGCCGTTCGATCCGCTCGTCGGCGCTGGGCTGGACGCTGACCTGCGCCCACGCGCCGGCCGAGATCAGCGTACCCGCCAGGGTACCCATCAGAGCGAGTTCGGTCTTCATCTTTCCCCCCGGAAATCTGAATGGGCGCGAAGCGGGTGCGCCAGCCCTGCGTATGCTGGATTATCGTCGCATCGTGGCGATCGCCGCTAGTGCGTCCCGCATGCTGGATTGCGTCAGTTGCCGGATCGTCAGTTGCTGCACCTGCAGCGTAATGTTGGTGAGGTTGAGCACTTGCTGCGCATCGCCCGTGATGCGTGCCGCCTGCATCAGGCTGCCGCCTTGCGCATTCTGCGTGGCGCTGCCCGCGGCCGACTGGATGGCCAGCGACACGCCGCCGCCTGGCGCGACCGTGGCGCTGGCGGTGATGCCGTTGCCGTGTGCCACTTGTGCTGCCGGGTTGCTGCTTGCCACGCTTGCCGTGGGCGCCGCCGCGATGGGTGTGGTCTGGGTCGTGATGGTGCTGACGTTGCTGGCCGAATTGCCATCGCCGGCGATCTGCGCGACCTGGCCCACGCCCGCCACCTGCACCGCGGAGCTGGCAGTGCCGCCATTGCCTTGCACATTGCCCGGGGCAAGGCTCTGGACGCGAGCCGACAGGCTCGCCGTGGCCTGCGCCACCGCACTGTTGGCGGCGAGGTTGGCGGCGGCGACGCGGGCGGTTGCGGTGGCGATCGCCGTATCGTTCTGCCAGCGTGAAACCATCTCCACCACAAAGCCGCTGACCAGGCTCGCGCCCAGGTACTTGCCGCGCACGCCGGCCATCTCCGCGTCGGAGACGAGCTCCGCCATTGCTGGCGAGGCCATCACGTCGCTGGCATCGTCAGCCACGGCGGATGCTAGCGCAAGCGTTGGCGTGACCAGCGCCATGCCGGCGGTGCAGCTCAGGCAGAGGAGGCGCTGTGCGGTGTCCATGTCAGAAGTAGTCCATCCGTATCAGGCCAAAGTCAAGCGCCGCGGGCACCATGCCCCCGGCCAGCGCGGCGTTGGTCCGGTCGCGCAAGGCGGGCGCGGCGATATCGAGCAGGGGCGAGTTCGGATCGAACGGCCGGCCGACGATGGCGAACACCAGCCCGTTCCAGTTCGCCGCGAAATCCTCCTCCTTGATGATGCGGTTGCCCAGCGCCGGATCGGCTACGAACACGCGCCCGTCGATGGCCTTGCGCACCACCACGAAATGCAGGTAGCCGTTGACGTCGAGCAAGGTGATGACCGGGATCTTGAGTTGCCGCAGGGCGCTGTAGTCCACGCGGAACCCTCGCCCGCGCAAGCCCAGCGTTTCGACGTAATTGCGCATGTCGAGCATGGAGAAGCCGTTCTTGACCACGGTGTCGGCGTCGGAGATGCGCAACATGTCCTCGACGATCCTGGGCTCCGCCAGGTCATAGCCGTAGCCGTAGCGCAACAGCGTGCCGACCGCGGCCGCGCCGCAACTGAAGTCAAGCTGCTGGCGCATCATGTTCTGGTAGCGCATCTCGAGCATGCTCTTGACGGGCTTCCTGAGCATCGGCTGTCCGTCGATGTCGATCGTCATCGTGCTCTGACCATTGGCACTGAATGCCGCTGCCAGCAGCATGCATGCCCCGGTCACGCGGAATAGCGCGCGCATGACACTCCCCCTTGGGCGGGTTGAGCCGGCGACCCCCGGGTCCCGGCTCTCCTGCCGCGTTCGTGCTGTTGCCGCAATGCTCAGTGGGTCGCCGTGGAAATGGCGAGCCCGTTGCTCTGTGCGTTGCCGGCCCCGACGGCGATGTTCACGCCGATGTTGCCGACCGCATTGGCCAGGGCGCCCCCGTTGAGCGTGGCGGCATTGTTCGGCCTGCAGCCGCACATCGACAGGTCATTGCCGTAGGTGGTCTGGTCATTGGAAGCGGTTGCCTTGGCCAGCGCGCCGACGGGCTGCCTGCCGTCGCGGCCGCTGCCCATGTTGACCGAGGCCGCCAGCGCGTTGCTCTGCAGGTTGCCGGCGCCTGCCGCGATGTTCACGCCGACGTTGCCCTTGGCACCGGCCAGCATGTTATCGCCCATGCTGGCGCTGTTTGCGGCGCCGACCATGTGCATGCCGTTATCCCCGGTCTTCTGGCTGGAGAACACCTGCGCCGAGGCGAAGACATCCGACGCATCGATGCTGGCCAGCGCGGCCTGGTTGGACTGGCCGTTGCCCACGCCCGCGGATATGTTCACGCCGATATTGCCTTGCGCATTGACCAGCGCGTTGCCGCCGCCGAATGCACTGTTGGTGGACGGGCCGATACGCACGCTATTGTCACGCGCGCTTTGCTGGCTGTTGACCACCGCGCCCGATTCGGACCTGAAGTGGATATCTCCCCAGGCAAAGCCGAAGCCACGGACATAGATGTCGTTGCTGATCGCTGTCTGGCTGTAGATATCGGCGTCGTCCGGCCGGTCGAAGTAACTGAAGCCGCCCGCGAATGCGCTGCTTGAAAGCGCAATGCCCGCTGCGATGGCGAGGATTTTCGTTCTCATGATTTTCTCCTTCCCTGCTTAGAAAAAAGTGCCCGCCGGGGGACGGAGCACAAAAACGTTGGACGAGACATTCCCCGATCCTGCCGTCTGGTTCAGCTGCACCAGGCCCGTTGCGTTGCGGTAGGCATCTGGCTGGATGACTGCCTCGCGCGGACCCGTTGCGTGGCCCGCTGAACCCGGGCGACTTCCTCCGGCCGATTCCGCGGCTAGCAAGCCGTCGGAGATGGCTTCGATCTTTACGCTGGCGGCCGGCGCCAGCACTGCCGCATTGATTTGCACGTTGCCGTTGCCGCTGGCCACGTTTGCCGAAAGCAGCCCGCTGCCATTGGCGAAGGCACCGCCGCCGATCTGGCTGACGGCGCCTGTCGCGGGCGCGGTGGCGCCGGCACGCTGCAGCGATTGCACGTCCGCGCTGCCACTCGCGATGGCGGCCTGGTTGCTTTGCGCGTTGCCGCTGCCAGCGGCCAGGTTCACGGCGGCGCGACCGGCAACGCCGGTGAGCGCGCCGGCATCGATGCGGGTGCTGTCGGTGGCCGCACCCTGGACCTGCGCGTGGAGCGGCAGGCAGGCAAGCATCAGGCCGGCAAGCCAGGCAGCGTGGTTGCCGCGTGTGGTGTGGACGCATGTCATGGCCGGCCTCCCACCGCGAGCGGCGCCAGTCCGTGCATCAAGGCGCCAGTCATGTTGCCGGTAGCCTGCGCGACCTGGCCGGCGATGCCGCCCGAAACGCTCCCAGCGCCACTGCCACTAGCCAGGCCCTCGATCTGGCTGGGCGCCAGGGCCAGCCGCCCGGTGGCGGACTGGCTGGCACCGGACACGGCGGCGCCGGCCGCGCTGCGGCCTACCGCGGCAGCGAGATCGCTGTCGGTCAGGTCGCTGGCGATGGCGGCGGTGGACTGCTGGAAACGTGCGGACGGAAACGGCTCGACAGCGGCGGCTATCGGCATGTCCCCCTGCGGTATGCCGCGATAGGCAATACGCGGCTCGACGCTGCGCAGAACGACGATATCGCCTGGGTCTGCAATCGCGGGGAAGGAAGCAAGGGCGGCGACAAAAGCTGCAAGACCGATGGCGCAGGCCGCGCCAGTCGATACGAACGCCTCCGTGCCGTCATTCGCGCTGGCGGCTGACGCATGGCTGAACTCACTCCCGCGTTGTAGGACTCGTCGCGTCATTTTTTCATGTCTCCCTGTGGCGAACAGAGCGACAAGCGTGCCAATACCCTGCAATTGAGCGCTGTCAACGGTTTGCGGGTGGTGCGCAAGAGCGCGCGGAAGTTCCCTGATAGAGGAAGAACATTTTGGTTGCAGCGCTGTAACGCGGCATTGCCGATGGCGCTGGATGAAAGCGATCGCCGATTGGGCGCGCGGCCATGCTCAGTCAGGCACGATGACGCGCCATGAGCGCCCGCAAGGGCAGGCCGGTGCTGGTTGCATCGCTGAAACAGGGCAGGGGCCGGCAAGTGTGCCGCCCCGTCTTTGGTATCGGCGGCAAGGCGGGCGGCCCAGGCCGTTTGCGTCTCGTCTGCGCCGCTTTACGCGCGTCGCCCGGCGCGCGGCTCTGTACGCAGAAACGGGTACGCTCCGGGCTTGCAGGAGCGTGATGCCTGGGTCGGCGGCATTGGCCTGGGCGCGCCGTTGCGAAGCTGTTGGCGCTCAGGCCGGCAGCACGGGCAAGGCTGATGGAGCGAGGGGTGCCTGCGCGGTGCCGGAGGCTTGCTCGGCCAGTGCACCGGAGATGGGCTTGGGTCCCGGCTGGCTGCGTTCGCAGCCGGCGGCGGCGAGCAGGCCGAGCGCCAGGAAGACGGCGGTGCCAAGGCGGCGGAGGGATTTCCGGTTCATGGTGCCTCCTTCTGGTTGTCGAAAGGTTGTGTGCGGGAGGACGGTACCTGGACGGCTGGTGCTTGCGGCCAACCGCCCCGGTGGCGCCGGTCACCCGCAGCGAGACGGCGCGTAGCCCGTCTTCAGTCTAGCCGGTCACCGCCCGGACAGGGCCGGAACCCGGGGCGCGAGCCGCGCCCGGGCGGCTTGGGAAAAGCGCGGGATGGGCTGTATCATGAACCTTGGAACGGATAACAAAACGGGAGAAGGCTTCATTGGAGTCCCATCATGTTGCGCTACGCCGTGGTTTTCTTCGTCATCGCCTTGATCGCGGCCGTGTTTGGCTTCGGCGGCATCTCCGCCGCGGCGGCGGAGTTCGCCAAGATCCTCTTCATCATCTTCCTCGTGCTGTGCGCGGTGTCGTTGATTTGGGGCCTGAGCAAAGACCGGGGCTAGGGCAGGTCGCCGGACCCTTTAGTCGCCCAGCCAACAACGGGATCCACGCTTGAATCCGGCCGATTCCCCCGACCAGTCCCTGGACCGCACGCCGCCCAAGCAACGCGCTCGCGGCATCGGCCATTGGCTGCCCGATCGCCATACCGCTACGCGCACGGCCAGGGTGGTGCTGGCCGCGGTCAGCGCATGGCTGGCGCACCGAGCCGCCAGCAAGGGCGCGGCGCTGTCCTTCTATATGCTCTTCTCGCTGGCGCCAGTGCTGGTGCTGGTGATCTCGATTGCCGGCATCTTTTTTGGCGCGGAAGCGGCACGGGGCGAGATCTTCGCTCAGATCGACGGCCTCGTCGGTGCCCAGGGCGCGGCTGCCATCCAGGAAATCCTTGCCGCCACGCACCGCTCGGGTGGTGGCGGGCTGGCCGCGGCCATCGCCACCGGTATCTTGTTTGTCGGCGCAACCAGCGCCTTCGCGGAACTCAAAGGCAGCCTCGACGAGATCTGGGAGACACCGGCGCCACAGGGCGCCGGCTGGCAGCAATTGCTGCGCGCCCGCTTGCTCTCGTTCAGCCTGGTGCTGGTGCTGGCCTTCATGTTGCTGGTGTCGCTGATCGTCAATGCCGCGTTGGCGGTAGTCGACCGGTTTTGGGGTCAGATGTGGACGCAATCGTGGTTTGCGCCGGTGGCGGACGTGCTTTAAACAGCATTTTCATTTGGCGTGGTGACCCTGCTGTTCGCCGTGATCTTCAAGATGCTGCCCAATGCCCGCATCGCCTGGCGTGACGTGGTCATGGGCGCCATCATCACCGCCCTGCTGTTTTCGGTGGGCAAGCGGCTGATCGGCCTTTACCTGGGCAATAGCGCTGTGGCTTCGTCCTATGGGGCTGCGGGTTCTGTGGTCGCACTGATGTTATGGGTGTACTATTCGGCACAAATTTTCTTCTTCGGTGCCGAGCTGACCCGCCAATACGCGCTGCAATTCGGCAGCTTGCAAGGGCAAAGCATCAGCCCGCCGCCCGATCCGCGCGCGGCCGGTCCCGCGAACCGGTAAAATACGGCCCGATTCCCTTCGTGCATGCCCGCAGTGCCCGGCCCCCGACCGCAAGCTGATGGTCGCGCCGGCCCCTGGCGCCGGTCCGCTGCGCCCCGGGCCCCTTTTCCATCTTCTGTTTGCCGAATCCACTGCCGTGAGCTCGCTCGTATCCGAAATTGCGCGTCGTCGCACCTTTGCCATCATTTCGCACCCTGACGCGGGTAAGACGACCCTGACCGAAAAACTGCTGTGGTTCGGTGGCGCCATCCAGGTCGCGGGCGAAGTGCGCGCGCGCAAGGCCGACCGCCACGCCACCTCCGACTGGATGGAGCTGGAAAAGCAGCGCGGCATCTCGGTGACCTCGTCGGTGATGCAGTTCCCGTACCGAGAGAACATCATCAACCTGCTCGACACCCCGGGCCACGAGGACTTCTCCGAAGACACCTACCGCACGCTGACCGCGGTGGACTCCGCGGTGATGGTGATCGACTCGGTCAACGGCGTGGAAGCGCAGACCATCAAGCTGCTCAACGTCTGCCGCCTGCGCGATACGCCCATCATCACCTTTATCAACAAGCTCGACCGCGAAGGCCGCTCGCCCATCGAGCTGCTCGACGAAATCGAGGACGTGCTGAAGATGCAGTGCGCGCCGATGACCTGGCCGATCGGCATGGGCAAGGCCTTCCGCGGTGTGTACCACCTGATCGACGACCGCGTGCAGCTGTTCGACCCGCACGGCGAGAAGGGCACCTCGGCCATGGTCCAGGGCCTGGACAACCCGGAGCTGGACCGCGTGCTGGGCACCCAGGCGGAAGAGCTGCGCATCGAGATCGAACTCGTGCGCGGCGCATCGCATGCCTTCGACAAGGACGCGTTCCTCAGCGGCAAGCAGACGCCTGTGTACTTCGGCTCGGCCGTCAACAACTTTGGCGTGCAATCTCTGCTCGACGCCTTGTGCGAGCTGGCGCCGCCGCCGCAGGGCCGCAATGCCGAGTCGCGCGCGGTGGAGCCGCAGGAGCCCAGGTTCACTGGCTTCGTGTTCAAGATCCAGGCCAACATGGACCCGCGCCACCGCGACCGCATCGCGTTCGTGCGCGTCTGCTCGGGCCGCTTCGAGCGCGGCATGAAGGTGCAGCATGTGTCCACCGGCAAGACCATGGCCATCAATAACGCCATCACCTTCATGTCGCAGGACCGCAATACGACCGAAGAGGCTTACGCCGGCGACATCATTGGCGTGCCCAACCACGGCACCATCCGGCTGGGCGATGCGTTCAGCGAGGGCGAGGCGCTCAAGTTCACCGGCATCCCGTCGTTCGCGCCTGAGTTCTTCCGCCGCGCGCGGCTGAACAACCCGCTCAAGGTCAAGCAGTTGCAAAAGGGCCTGCAGCAGCTGGCGGAAGAGGGCGCGACGCAGATGTTCCGCCCGATCGCCTCCAATGACCTGGTGCTGGGCGCCGTCGGCATCCTGCAGTTCGACGTGGTGGCGCACCGCCTGGAGCACGAGTACGGTGTCGACGCGATCTTCGAGTCGCACGACTGCGCCACTGCGCGCTGGCTCAAGGGCGACCCCGCGGAGATCGAGAAGCTGATCGAGAAGGCGGGCCACAATGTGGCGCTCGACGGCGCCGGCGACCACGTCTACCTGGCGCCCAGCATGGTCAACCTGCGCCTGACGCAGGAGCGCTTCCCCAAGCTGCAGTTCATGGAGACGCGCGAAATCGTTTGATTTTCGCGCTGCCGGAGCGATCTGGCGCAAGCGCCGCCCGTTCGGGCGGCGCGTTTAATCCAGGCGCAGCAGGTAGTGCAGGGCCAGCGCGCCGCCGGAGCACAGCACCACCGCATTGACCATGCGCAGGAACTGCTCGCGCGACAAGCGCAGCGTGATCCTGCGCCCGGCCCACAGGCCCAGCGCCATCGCTGGCGCCAGCAGCAGCGCCAGCTTGATGATGGCCGCACCCGCATAGACTCCCGCCAGGGCAAATAGCACCAGCCGCGTCAGCGTACTCACGCCGATCAGCGTGGACTGCGTCATGCGCATGGCGTCCTTGCCCAGCCGGCCGGACAGGTAGATCGCATAGAGAAAGCCGCCGCTGCCGAACATGGCCGAGCACACGCCGCCGCCCAGGCCAAAGGGCAGCGCCGCGCGTGGCGTAAAGCCGGTGGGTCGCTTGCCGCCAAGCGCCCAGATCGCATACCCCATGGCGAACACCCCAAGCAGCAGCGGCAGCAGGTCCGACTGCAGCTTGAGCAGCAGTGCGGCACCTACCAGGCTGCCGGCCAGCATGCAGGGCAGCAACCGCCCAAGCTCTGCGCGGTCGGCGGTGCGGCCATCGCGCAGCAGGGCAAAGGCTGCGGCTGTGCAGTCCATCAGCGCCAGCAGCGGCACGATCTGGCTCACTGGCATCAGGTAAGCCAGAAGCGGCCCCGCTACCAACGCGGTGCCGAAGCCCGCCATGCCGAAGATCACATAGGCGCCGGCGATCGCCACGCACATGGCGAGGTAGGCAGGCAGGGAAACATCGGGCAGCAGGGCGGTCAGGTCCACGGGCATTGGCATCAGGGTTGCGTGCCCCACAGCATAGGCACGCGCGCGTGCGCGGACCAATATCAAAGCGCCCCGCGATCCATCGCAAAGCGGCATGGCAGCGTGCTGGGCGCGGCGCGCGCGCCATGGCACACTTGCGCGCACGATCCAGGCCGATGTCAGCCCGTGCGTCCCATGAGCCCGCCCATTCAATGAGTCCGTCCCTCAAGCAGTTGCGCTACTTCGTTGAAATTGTCGATGCCGGCAGCTTCAGCCTGGCCGCGGAGCGGCTCTTTATCGCGCAGTCGGCGCTGAGCCGGCAGATCAAGGAGATGGAGGGCATGCTGCAGGTGGTGCTGCTGGTGCGCAAGCCGCGCCATGTAGAGACCACGCCGGCCGGCCGCGCTTTCCTGGAGGCGGCACGCCGCATCCTGGCCGAGCTGACCGAGGCCTCGGCGCAGGCGCGTCAGGTCGAGCGCGGCGAGCAAGGCACGGTGCGCCTGCTGCATTCCAGCTCGGTGCCGCTGACGCCGGCCTGCACGGCGGTGCTACGCGAGTACCAGGCAGAGCACCCCGGGATCCGTTTCGAGATCTCGCAGGCATCCAGCGAACAGCAGGCGATGGAGATCGAGGAGGGCCGCGCCGACCTGGGCCTGGCGCGCGAGCCGCTGCTGCGCCGGCTTCCCGGCGTCGAGGTGGACTCGCTCTATGAAGAGCGCCTGGTGCTGGCGGTATGTAGCGCGCATCCGCTCGCGCACGAGGAAAGCGTGGCGTTGGAGAGGTTGCGGGAAGAGCCCTTCGTGTCGCTGCCGCATCCGGACCGGGGCGGCCTGAGCCATCGCGTGGCGCAGTGCTGCCTGGAGCGCGGTTTCTATCCGCGCGCGGCGGCGGCGATCTCGCGCAAGCTGTCGCAGCTGGCGCTGGTGGAGGCAGGGTTTGGCGTGGCCTTGGTGCCGGCTTCGCTCAGTCGCCTGGCACCGCCGGGCGTGCGGTGCGTACCGCTGGCCGATGCCGGCGGTGATACGCGTTGTGATACGCGCGTGCTGCTGCTGTCGCGCCGCGACGCCGCGCCAGCCTCCGCGGCGCTGGCGCAGAGCCTGCGCGCGGCGCTGTCGCCTCGGTAGTCGCCTTGGTCGCCTTAGTGGCCTTAGCAGCCTTAGTGCCCTAGTAGGCCAGCGAGGCCTGGACGTAGAACGTGCGCGGCATGCCCACGTACTTGCCCGCGTTGTTGTCGGTGGAGCGGGTGAAGTAGCGGCGGTCGAACAGGTTCTTCACGCCCACCGCGATCTTCAGGTTTTGCGCCGCCTTGCCGAAGTCGTAGCCCAGGCGCAGGTTCATCAGTGCATAGCCGGGGATATCGCCCAGCGCGCCGTTGGCGCTTTCCGCGGTCTGGTATTGCGCATTGGCGACTGCCGGGTCGCCCGGCGAGCGCTGCTTCGATTGCGCGAAGGCATCCACGTTCAGCATCCAGCGGTTGCGCAGGTAGCGCATGCCTAGCGTGGCGACGTGGCGCGAATAGAACGGCAGGTCGCGCCCGGCGAAGTTGCCCTGGTTATAGGTGGCGTCGGTGAAGGTGTAGGTAGCGTAAGCCGAGAGTCCGGCGAGCGTCGGCGTCAGCTTGGCGAAGTCGTAGCGCAACGAGGATTCGACCCCGCGGTGCGTGGTCGCGCCAAGGTTGGTCCAGGCGTCCGGGCTGCCGCTGGTGCCGCCGCGCAGTTGCAGTTCGTCATCGAAGTCGATGTTGAACAGGGTCAGTTCGCCGCCCCAGCCATTGACGTTGTCGAAGTGCGTGCCGATCTCATAGGTCTTGGCCTTTTCCGGGGTCAGCCCGTTGGTGGTCTGCGCGATCTGGAAATACTGCAGCGGGCCAAAGGACACGCCAGCGTTGGCGAACAGCTTCCACTGGTCGGTCACGTGGTACATCACCGCCAGCGAGGGCAGCGGCTCCTCGGACTTCACGTCGTTGCGCAGCCTGGTGAGGTTGTCCGTGACGTAGGAGCGGATCATTTCGTAGCGCAGGCCCGGGGTGATGGTCCAGTTGCCCACGTTGATGGTGTCGTCGATGTACACCGCATTGGCGGTGGTGCCGCCGGTGCGTGACTGGTACAGCGTGGACGGCGCGTTGGGTGCGTCAAAGCCGGTGCCTGGCCGATAGAAGGCCGTGCGCGAGGCTTGCTCGTCGCTGGCCTCGCGCAGGAAGCGATAGCCCACGCCCACTTCGTGGCTCACGTTCTCGCCCCGGAACAGCTGCGAGTAGCGCGGCTCGACGGCGAAGGTGTGGTAGTTGCGCGGGTACGAGACCAGGCGACGCTGGTTGCCGGATTCGCTTTCGATATTGCTGCCGCGGAAGCTCTCGGTGTAGTAGGTCAGCACCTCGAACTTGCGGTTGTTGTCGTTGTGCGCGTACTTGAGCGTGATGTCCTTGCGGCGTCCGCTGAAGTTGTCGAAGGGGCGCACCGACTGGAATGGGTCGGCCGCGTACTGCGCCGAGGTCAGGCCGCCGGGCATGCCGGCGGTGGCATCGTAGTAGTGCAGGCTGCCGGTGAGCTCGTCCGCCGGCGTGATGCGGTAGGCGCCCTTGAGTATCAGGTCGTCGATGTTGACGTGGTCGTTGCTGGCCCGGTAGCCGTTGCCGTGCACGCCCGAGTACAGCAGCGCGCCGCCCAGCCCCTGCTCGTTGGTGCCGCCGATGAAAGCACTCGGAATGGTCTTCACGCCGCCGCCATGGCTGTAGATGTCGGACTCCACCGAGGCGCTTGCCGCGAAGGTCTTGGGGATCGGCCGCGTGACGAAGTTGATGATCCCACCCACGTTCTGCGGGCCATAGCGCACCGAGCCCGCGCCGCGCACCACGTCCACCGCTTCCAGGTTGCCCAGTGACACCGGGGCCATCGACAACTGCGGCTGGCCATAGGGCGCAACGGCCAGCGGCACGCCATCGAGCAGGATGGTGGAGCGCGGCGACAGGCGCGAGGCCAGCCCGCGCACGCCCACGTTCAGCGAAATGTCGCTGCCACCGGTGCCGTTGCTGTCCTGGACCTGCACGCCAGGTACCCGGCGCAGCACATCGCGCACATTGCTCGCGCCACTTTCCACCATGGTCTCGCGGTCGACGATGGTCCGCGCGCCGGGGTGCTCCAGCACCTTGGCCTCGTTCGGGCTCTCCAGCCAGTTGCCGACCACCGTGACGGCGTTAAGGGTGCTTTCGGCGCTGAAAGCACCTGGGGTTGGCGCGTCAGGGGCGGTTGCCGGCGCGGCCGCGGGCTGCGGGCCGGCCGCATGCACGCACAGGGTCAGGCAAAGCAGGGCAGCGCCGATGGCGGCGCTGGAGAGCTTGAAGGTGGGCTGCAAAATGGAATTCCTGGGAAGCGCTGGCGGGGATCCGTGCGTCCGCCGCATCGAGGGCTCGCATTATAAATGCGAATCATTCTCGATTTCACTGTGTGTGTCTTGCCTGTTGCGACAATGCATCATTGTTGATACATGGAACGGGGTGGAACGTGATGCATGCGCCTGCATGCACGCCGCGGCTCGGATAGAATTCGTGCCAGCTTTGCCCCGCCGCCCGTCCTGTCATCACCGCCATCCATGTCGACCCCTGCTTCCGTTCCGGCCCCCGAGCCGGACTCAGTCTTTCGCGACCCTTCATTTCGGCTGTTCTGGTTTGCTCGCCTATGCACCACCATCGGCTACCAGATCTTTACTGTGGCGGTAGGCTGGCAGATCTACGATCTCACCCGCGACCCGTTCATGCTTGGCATGGTGGGGCTGGTGCAGTTCCTGCCTTCGGTGATGCTGCTACTGATGTCCGGCCATGTGGCCGACCGCTTCGACCGGCGCCTGATCGTGCGCACCTGCCAGACGCTGGAAGCGCTGATCGCGGTGTCGATGGCGGTGGCGAGCTTGTCGGGCTGGATCACGCGCGATCACATCTTCGTGTTCGTGGCCCTGATCGGCGCCACCCGCGCCTTCGAGACGCCGACGTTGCAGGCGCTGCTGCCCAGCGTGGTCACGCCACGCATGTTTCCGCGCGCGGTGGCGCTGTCCAGCTCCGCCACGCAGACCGCCATCATCATCGGCCCCGCCCTGGGCGGTTTCGCCTACGTGGCCGGCCCGGGCGTCGTCTACGCCATCAGCGCCACGCTGTTCGCCGTGGCTGCTTGCCTGGTCACCGCGCTCAAGCTGCGCCAGGCCGCGCAGCGGCTGACCACGCCGGTCAGCATCGCTACGCTGTTTGCGGGGTTTTCGTATATCCGCGGCCGGCCTGTGCTGCTTGGCGCGATTTCGCTGGATCTCTTTGCCGTGCTGCTGGGCGGCGCCACCGCGTTGCTGCCCATCTACGCACGCGACATCCTGCATACCGGCCCCTGGGGCCTGGGCCTGCTGCGCTCGTCGCCCGCCATCGGCGCGCTGGCGACCGCGCTGTGGCTCGCCCACCATCCGATGAATCGCCGCGTGGGCCGCGTGATGTTCGGCGCAGTGGCCGTTTTCGGCGTGGCGACGATGGTGTTCGGCATCTCGCACTGGCTGCCGCTGTCGATGGCGGCGCTGGTCATGCTTGGCGCCTCCGACATGATCAGCGTGGTGGTGCGCTCCACGCTGGTCCAGCTCGATACACCCGACGATATGCGCGGGCGCGTGGGCGCGGTCAATTCGGTCTTCATCGGCGCGTCCAACCAGCTTGGCGAGTTCGAGTCCGGCGTGACGGCCGCGCTGTTCGGGCCGGTTGGCGCGGTGCTGCTTGGCGGCATCGGCACGCTGGTGGTGGTGGCGGTATGGATGCGCCTGTTCCCCTCGCTAGCCGCGCGCGACCGCTTGCACGATCACCCCGTCACGGCCTGAAATAAGGTCCAAACCGGCCGGTCCGAGCACCGGCCGGGTGCGGCACCCGTTCTTCCTGCGCACCAAAGCGTACCCAATTCTGCGTGCTCCCACGCAGGGGTGCCGCACGATTCTCCCCTCATAGAAAGTACTCCCAAGCCTACTCGGGCGAAATTTTTTCATTCGGGGCCAGCCCTTGCCCACGCAGGGCTGGCGCCGATTCGCCCAGCTGTTCCCGCGCACCCGGGGGAAACCAATTCCCCTGTCATTTGTCCTGAAAGTATCCTCAATTTCAATCAAATGCCGGCAATCGTGTGACATCAAGTCAGGCCATCGCCGGCTCTGGCAGGCCGGACACTGCCAGTGACAGGAGAGTGACACAAACATGTGTGGCATTGCTGGAGAACTACGCTTTGATCGGGTCATGGCCGACCTGCACGCCGTTGCCGATATGAACCGCGATCAGGCCAGGCGTGGCCCCGACGCAGAGGGCCTGTTCGGCTTGGGCGCGCGCGTGTTCGGCCATCGCCGCACCGTGGCGGAGGTGCCGATGAGCGTGCTGTTGTCGGGCGGCACGGACTCCAGCCTGATCACCGGATTGCTCGCAGAAACGGGTACGCCCGACCTGCGCACCTACGCCTTCGGCTTCGAAACCGTGGGCGGCCACCACTGGTACTCGCCGCTGGCCGCGAACACGGATGCTGGCGGCGCCGTCATCACTCACCGGCGCGGCTTCTTCGACCGCAGCCGACTGCCGAGCGCTTTGTTGACCTGCTGTTCCCGTTCACGGCCTGATGCCACGTGATGCCACGCTCGTGCGTACCAACCTCTTCGCGACCAATAGCGTACCAACCTCTTCCTGAAATTCTTCGAACCGAACCATGAATCCGCCCGCATGCAGACACTGAAGATCGACCCGCTTTACCTCAAGACCACGCCGCAGGCGCCGCGCAAAATCGGCATACAGGTGGGCGATTTCGTCGCCTTCGATGCCAACCCCGAGATCGTCGAC
The DNA here is from genome assembly GCF_058794615.1 of Cupriavidus sp. GW823-FHT07A04. NCBI lineage: Bacteria > Pseudomonadati > Pseudomonadota > Betaproteobacteria > Burkholderiales > Burkholderiaceae > Cupriavidus > Cupriavidus sp. GW823-FHT07A04. The sequence goes on along the minus strand of NZ_JBXAHA010000017.1, from coordinate 139,192 downwards.
AACGGCCTTATCGTCTCGCGCCATCTCGACAACAAGGCGGAGTTGCCGCTGTGCTTGCCGCGCCTGTGCGACAAGCACGGCATTCCCAGCCATCGGGACGTGTTCCGCTTCTATCATTCCGACGCAGGCGCGGCGGTGAGTGCCGAGCACGATGTGCGTACCGCGTTGCTCTGTTTTGGCGCCGACGCCTCGCATGGCTACGAGCGCACACGCATGTCCGTGCCGGCGCCCCTTGCGGAATGGCTCACCGTCTATATTCAGAGCGGGCCGACCTTCCCGGAGGACCGCCAGCGCCGCATCGGCTCGGTGGCCGGCTTCTCGCACCAGCTCGATCCGGGCCAGCTTGCGCGCAGCGAAACGCCGCTGCCGGACGCCGGAGGACCGGCGCACCGCCGCCGCAACGACGATGCATCCTGAGCCGCGCATGTCCAGCTTTTCCACACTGATCGCCGGAGTCGAATCCATGAACCTGAACTTCATCGAGCCCCACAAGCTGGAAGCAGCCTGGGCGTACCTGCTGCAACTGGTGGTGCAGCAAGGCCTGAACTGCATCGCCGCCATGCTGATCCTGATCCTGGGCTGGTGGCTCTCCGGGCGCGCCCGCGCCGCGGTGCTGCGCGCGTTTGACCGCCCGCGCGTGGACGCCACCTTGCGCCCGATGCTGGCCAGCGTCACGCAGTGGATCGTGCGCGTGATCACGGTGGTGCTGGTGCTGTCGCAATTTGGCGTGCAGACCGCCAGCATCATCGCCATGCTCGGCGCCGCCGGCCTGGCCATCGGACTGGCGTTGCAGGGCACGCTGCAGAACATTGCCGCGGGCATCATGCTGGTCCTGCTGCGGCCGTTTCGCGTGGGCCAGTACATCGATGCGCAGGGCGTGGCCGGCACGGTGCGCGAGACGGGTTTGTTCATGACCGAGCTGACCACCTTCGACGGGGTTTGCCTGCGCGTGCCCAACGGCAAGATCTGGGGCAGCGCCATCACCAACTACAGCGAGAATCCCACCCGCCGGCTCGATATCGAAGTCACCATCACCTTTGGCGCCGACATCCAGGCCGCACTCGATGCGCTGCGCGCCATGCTTGCGGCTGAGGCGCGCATCCTGGCGGACCCGGCCTCCGAGGCCATGGTGATCAACTACGCTGCGCAGGGCGTGACGCTCAACGTGCGTTGCTGGGTTGCCGCCGGGGATTACTGGAACGTGCGCTTCGCTTTCTACCACCGCATCAAGCTGGTCCTCGAAGCTGCCGGTTGCGCCATCGCCGTGCCGGTGCAGGAGTGGCGCGTGTCCGAGGACGCGCAAGCGGCCGCGCCCGTCGCGCCAAGTCCCTCGCATCGCCTGAGCTGACGAACCAACCTCTTCAGCTCCCGCCGCCGCAGTGCGCAAGCACCCCGGCGGCGATCCTGTCTGGTGGCGAGCGCTTGCGCCGCCATTGGCCAATCCATTTCTCTCGTCCCTTTGGGTTCTTCACCGGCATCCGCGTTTCGTTGCGCCACGCGGCGGAACACGGCATGCCTTCAATCTCTGGAATTGGATTTGCTGTCTGCACACAAGCTCGAACTGAACCCCATCGCCCGGAAGCCATTCAGCTTGCGCAAAGTCTCTCCCGCAAACAAAGGCGTCTCGCTCTGTGCGCCGCGCGCAAGCCTCGCGCGGTGCCTGCCTGCGCTGGCCTGCGCCGCCGTGCTTGCTCCCGCCGCGCCGGCGGCGCATGCGCAGGGCGGCCTCACGCTGTATGGGTTTGCCGACGTCGGCATCTTCCGCCCCGCGCCCGGCCAGCCCATTCAGCTCGGCACCATGCAGCGCAGCTTCATCGGCCTGCGCGGCAGCGAGACCCTGGCCCCCGGCTGGGCCGCCACCCTGAACCTGCAAACGCGCTTCGACATGGGCAATGGCCGGCTCGAAGCCAGCGGCGCCACGCCGTATTTCCAGGGCGAATCCACTATTGGCATCCAGTCGCCCTACGGCGATCTGCGCGTTGGCCGTGCGCTGACGCCGATGTGGCAATACGACTGGCAGTACGACAGCTGGGACAATTTCAATCGCGTGAGTTCCGTGGCGTGGTACGTGTACCACCCGTCCTATCGCACCGATCCGTATCACAATGGCCCCGCGGGCGAATACTCGCGCCTGAACAACGGCGTGTTCTACGACTCGCCGAAATGGGGCGGGATGCACGTGCACGTATCCGCCGGCGTGGAGAAGAACGAAACGCCGGACGCCGCCGGCAACCGGGACCGCACGCGGCCGCTGGCGGCCTCGCTCAACTACGATGCCGGGCCCTGGTCGGCCATGCTGACGGCGGAGCGCAATTCGGCTGATGACAACACGTGGTTCGCGGGGCTGGCCTACGCGTTCACCAAGGTGCGGCTGATGGCCTCGTACAGCCAGACCCGTCTAAGCGCCGCGAGCCAAGCCTTCCTCGGCGACGCCAGCGCCAGGCGCAGCGCCGCCACGCTTGGCGTGAACTGGCGCGTGGGCGCCTATACGCTGAAGCTCTCGGGCGCGCGCGATTTCCAGGGCTATGGCACGGCGGGCGGGACCGACTACGTCACCAGCGGCGTGGACTATGCGCTATCGAAGCGCACCACGCTGTATGGCGCGGTGTCGTATCGCCACAGTCGCTACGCAGCTGGCGGCACCGGATTCGGTGCCGGCATCAGCCATGGCTTCTAAGCCGCGCACAAGCTACCTCCCGTCAGCCTTCCTCGGCAAACAGCGAGCAGGCCCCCGCCTCCGCCGTGCTCACATGACGCCGGAAATTGGCGAACAGGTCGCGTCCCACGCCGTGCCGGTTGGCCGAGAGGTCGGGCGGCGTCACCGAGCGCGCGGCCCATTGCGCTTCGGGCACCAGCACCGTGAGCACGCCCGCATGCGCGTCCACGCGCATGGGGTCGCCATCGCGCACACGGGCGATGCCGCCACCACTCAATGCCTCGGGGCACACATGGATGGCGGCAGGCACCTTGCCCGACGCGCCGGACATGCGTCCGTCCGTCACCAGCGCCACGTGGAAGCCGCGGTCTTGTAGCACGGTCAGCGTGGGTGTGAGCTTGTGCAGCTCCGGCATGCCGCAGGCGGCTGGCCCTTGCCATGGCAGCACCGCGATAAAGTCACGCTCCAGCTCGCCGCGCTTGAACGCTTCGATCAGCGCGTCTTGCGTGTGGAACACCATTGCCGGGGCTTGCACGATGTGGTGCTCGGGCTTGACCGCCGAGATCTTCAGCACGGCGCGGCCGATATTGCCGTCGAGCAGCTTGATGCCGCCTTCCGGCGCGAATGGCTGGCCGGCGGCGCGCACGATGGTGTCGTCCAGCGGCGCTTCGGGCCCGTCGATCCAGGTGAGCTGGCCATCGCGCAGCACCGGCTCGCGCGTGTAGTCGGCCAGGCCCTTGCCGACCACGGTGGTCACGTTGTCGTGCAGCAGGCCAAGCTGCAGCAAGCCGCGAATCACCAGCCCGAGTCCGCCGGCGGCCTGGAACTGGTTCACATCCGCGCTGCCGTTCGGATACACGCGCGCCAGCAGCGGTACCACTTCCGATAGCTCGGCAAAATCGTCCCAGCCCAGCACGATGCCCGCAGTGCGCGCCATTGCCACCAGGTGCAACGTATGGTTGGTGGAGCCACCAGTGGCCAGCAGGCCGACGATGCCATTGACGAAGGCGCGCTCGTCGAGCACGTCCGCCACCGGCGTATAGCGATCGCCGCCATGCACAAGGCGTAGCGCCTGACGCGCGGATTCGCGCGTGAGGGCTTCACGCAGCGGCGTGTTGGGATTGACGAAGGCAGTGCCGGGCAGGTGCAGGCCCATGATCTCCATCAGCATCTGGTTGGAGTTGGCGGTGCCGTAGAAGGTGCAGGTGCCCGGGCCGTGATACGACTGGCTCTCTGCCTCCAGCAACTCCGCGCGGCTGAGCTTGCCCTCGGCATAGCGCTGGCGCACGCGCGCCTTTTCCTCGTTGCCGATGCCGGTGGTCATGGGGCCGCCTGGCACGAAGATGGCGGGCAGGTGGCCGAACGACAGCGCGCCCATCACCAGCCCCGGCACGATCTTGTCGCACACGCCGAGGTACAGCGCGGCGTCGAACATCTGGTGCGACAGCGCCACCGCGGTGGATAGCGCGATCACGTCACGCGAGAACAGCGAGAGATCCATGCCGTCCTGGCCCTGCGTCACGCCATCGCACATGGCGGGCGTGCCGCCGGCGAATTGCGCGGTGCCGCCCGCCTCCAGCGCGGCTTCCTTGAGCCATTGCGGATACTCCGCCAGGGGCTGGTGCGCCGACAGCATGTCGTTGTAGGAGGAGACGATGGCGAGGTTGGGGCGCTCCTGCGCTTTCAGGCGGATCTTGGCCTGCTCAGGCATGGCCGCCACGGCGTGCGCCAGGTTGGTACACGAGAGGTGCGCGCGCTCCACCTTCTGTCCCGCCATGGCGCGGGTGCGATCCATGTAGGTCTGGCGGGTGGCGGCGCTGCGCGCGACGATGCGGGCGGTGACCCGTTCCAGGACTGGGTGACTTGGCATGGGGATCTCCTGCGTGGGTGCCTTTTTTAGCCTAGTGCACTTTGGGGAGGGGCGCACGGTTGGTGCGCGGTTGGTGCGTGCTTGGCGCCAGTATGAGCCGCTGCACGTTTTCTCCACAAGTGCTAGACTCCGCCGCATTCTCTGGAGTTCAAACGACATGAAGCAAGCAGCGCAACGCCCCGCCATCGCAGCGTTTGCCGCGGCACCTCACGGTGAACGCGTGCTGCTGGCTATTCACGTCTAGTCTTCCGAGCGTCCCGCCCGGAAGGCTGCAAGGCCAGTTCCGGGAACGACGAAACCGATCATCGCCAACCCCGGACGGCCCGCAGGCCCGCCGGGGTTTTGTTTTTTTGTTTCGCCACCATCTGACACGCCATGCGTACCTACGACAAGTTGATTGCCACGATTCAAACCGGCCAAGGGAACGGGGGCTTGCGCTCGTCCCTTGGTGCGGTAACGGCGTCGTCTGGCGTAGTCACCGAGACCATTGCGTGCCGCATGCGGCATGCTGGCGCCGCCTCGCAAGCGATCCCATAGCCTCCTGGCTGCACATGCAGTCCGGGAGGCCTCGTAGATCGCCTCCCAGGGACCACAAGCACCCTGGCAGGCACGCACCCGCCAGGGTGTTTGCATTCAGGCAGCCCATCATGGAAAGCAGAAACGAAAGCAGGAAGGAAAGCAGGAATCTCAGGAACATCGGCATCATTGCCCACGTGGACGCGGGCAAGACCACCACGTCGGAACGCATCCTGTTCTACACCGGTGCCAGCCACCGGCTGGGCGAGGTGCATGACGGCGCCGCCACCATGGATTTCGATCCACAGGAGCAGGCGCGCGGCATCACCATCAACAGCGCGGCCACCACCGTGTTCTGGCGCGGACACCAGATCAACCTGATCGATACCCCGGGCCACATCGATTTCAACATCGAGGTGAACCGCTCGCTGCGCGTGCTCGACGGCGCCGTGGTGGTGTTCGACGGCGTGGCCGGCGTGGAGCCGCAGACGGAGACCAACTGGCGCCTGGCGGACCACTACCGCGTGCCGCGCCTGGCCTTCATCAACAAGCTGGATCGCACCGGTGCGGATTTCCTGCGCGTGGTCGCCATGATCGAGGAACGCCTCGGCGTGGTGCCGCTCGTGCTGCAGTTGCCGATCGGCCGCGAAGGCGATTTCCACGGCGTGGTCGATCTCGTCACCATGCAGGCCCTGCTATGGCAAGGCGGCACGGGCTACGTGACCGATGCCGTGCCGCAGGCGCTGGCGGAGCAGGCCGCGGCTTGGCGCCAGCGTTTGCTGGAAACGCTGGCCGAGCAGGACGATACCTTGCTGGAAGACTACCTGGCGGGCCGCGAGCCAGCCAGTGACGCCTTGCGCGCAGCCATCCGGCGCGCGACCATCAGCGGCGCCGTGGTGCCCGTGCTGGCGGGTTCCGCCTTCAAGAACAAGGGCGTGGAGCCGCTGCTCGATACGGTGACAGCGTACCTGCCTGCACCTGGCGAAGCGGGCCGTCATGCAGTGAGCGCGCACGCGGACCAGCCGCTGGTGGCGCTCGCCTTCAAGGTCGTGCACGACGCGCACGGCACGCTGACGTTCGTGCGCGTGTATCGCGGACGGCTCGCTGCCGGCGACATCGTGCTCAACGCGGGCAATGGCAAGCGCGAGCGGGTGGCAAGGCTGTACGAGATGCACGCGGACCGCAAGCAGGAACTGCGGGTCGCCGTGGCCGGCGATATTGTGGCGATAGCGGGCCTCAAGGCCACCATCACCGGCGACACGCTGACGGATCCCGCGCACCCCATGGTGCTGGAGACGATCGACGCGCCCGAGCCGGTGATCGACGTGGCCATCGAGCCGAAGAGCCAGTCCGACCAGGCCGGCTTGTCGCGCGGCCTGCAAGTGCTGCTGCAGGAAGATCCGAGCCTGCGCCTGCGCCAGGATCCGGAGAGCGGGCAGACGTTGCTGTCCGGCATGGGCGAGCTGCAGCTGGAGGTCACGCTGGAGAAGCTGCGCACGCGCTTTCATGTGGAGGTCACGGTAGGCCGCCCGCAGGTGGCGTATCGCGAAACGCTGACCCGCGCCGCCGACGCGCGCTACCTGCATCGCAAGCAAAGCGGTGGCCCGGGACAGTACGCGGAAGTGGTGCTGCGCTTCGAGCCGCTGGCGCGTGGCGAGGGCGTCCGGTTCGAGAGCCGCATCAGCGGTGGCGCGGTGCCGCGCGAGTTCGTGCCGGCGGTGGAGGCCGGCATCCGGCGCGCGGCCGCGCAGGGCGTGCTCGCGGGCTACCCGGTGGTGGATGTCCAGGCCATCTTGCTGGACGGCAGTTATCACGAGCGCGACTCCTCGGCCCTGGCCTTCGAGACCGCGGCCGCGTCCGCCTTCCGCGAAGCCGCGCGGCAGGCTGCGCCCGTAGTGCTGGAGCCGGTGATGTGCATGGAAGTGGTGACGCCCGCCGATCATGTGGGCGACGTCATCGGCGATATCCACCGGCGCCGGGGCATGGTGCGCGGGCAATCGCAACGCGGTGGCGGCAACACCACGGTGGTGGAGGCGCATGTGCCGCTGGCCAGCCTGTTCGGCTACATCGGCAGCCTGCGCGCGCTGACCTCGGGCCGCGCCAGCTTTGCCATGCAGCTCGATCACTATGCCGCGGCACCAGCCGCGGCGGTGGTGGAGATGGCTGGCTGAGTCTGACGGCAGCTGCAATCGGGCGGGCGCCGCGTGGGTGCCCGCCCCTTGGCCACCGGCGCGGCATCATCCGCCGGGGCGCACAGGCTCGCTCAGATGTCGACGATCACCAGCGTGCCGTGGCTGCCGGGCAGCACGGCATGGGGGATGCCGGCAAGGGCGAGGTACATCTGCCCGGGCTCGACGACAACCGTGCCGGCTTCGCCTTGCACTTGCAACATGAGCCGTCCGCTCACCACGAGCAGGCCTTCGTTGTAGTCGTGCGTCTCCGCTTCATACGCTTGTTCATCCATGCGCAGAACCTTGATGCGGGCGGGGCCGACCTGGCCCAAGACTGTGGACTTCCATGCGCTGGGCAGCGCGGCGGCAAGGTCGTCAAGCTGAATCAGCGGCACTGGTGTGGCTCCGGGTTGGTTTAGACGCGCTTCGGGATATCCAGGCCCTTTGCCACCGCGGGACGCGCCAGGAAGGCTTCGAGCGCGCGCGTGACGTGGGGGAAGTCCTGGATGCCGACCAACTCGCCGGCCTCGTAGAACCCGATCAGGTTGCGCACCCAGGGGAAGGTCGCGATGTCGGCAATGGTGTAGGTGTCGCCCATGATCCAGGCGCGGTCCGCGAGGCGTCCGTTGAGCACGGCCAGCAGGCGCTTGGCTTCCGCGACATAGCGGTCGCGCGGGCGCTTGTCCTCGTATTCCTTGCCGGCGAACTTGTTGAAGAATCCCAGTTGCCCGAACATCGGCCCGATGCCCCCCATCTGGAACATCAGCCACTGGATGGTCTCGTAGCGGCCGGCGGGATCTTGCGGGATGAACTTGCCGCTCTTGTCGGCGAGATAGAGCAGGATCGCGCCGGATTCGAACAGGGCCAGCGGCTGGTCGCCGGGGCCGTTCGGGTCGAGGATGGCGGGAATCTTGTTGTTGGGGCTGATCGAGAGGAATTCCGGCGTGTACTGGTCATTGGTGTCGAAGCGCACCAGGTGCGGTTCGTACGGCAGGCCGGTTTCCTCGAGCATGATCGAGACCTTGACGCCATTGGGCGTGGGCAGCGAATAGAGCTGGATTCGCTCCGGGCGCAAGGCGGGCCACTTATTGGTAACGAGGAAGGCGGAAAGATTGGTCATGGAAATCCGTAGGAATGGATGGGCTGGGGCAATGGTTGGCCTTGGCGGCCGAAGAGGATGGCCGTGCCGGGGTTTGCCGCGGGGCCTGCCCGGTCAAGCGCCGGGTCACTTCGGCTTGTCGTCGCCGTCGGGAGGGCTGACGCCGGCGGCGACCAGGCAATCGCGCAGGTGCTTGATCTCCTGCTTGGCGCAGACATTGCCATGGTGCGGGTGATGAAGGTAGAACTCATACTCGTTGAGCACCACCCTGAAGCGGGCGCCCTGGATCGGCTCGACCTTCGCGCCGAGTTGTTGCAGCAGCGACTCCACCTCGCGCCAGTGGATGTTGTTGCTGAGCGGGTGACTGAAGATCGACTGCAGGAGGCTGCGGGATTTGTGGCTCATGGCGCGGTCAGGCTTCTTCGGCGGCAATAGCCGTAGCATACAAGAGCGGGTGGGTTGGCGCTTGCTGCACCCGCGAGAGGCGCTCCGTGCCTGTCGTACCTTAGTCCTTGCCCAGTGCCAGGTAGGCACGCGGCGTGGTGCCGGTGTAACGGCGGAACAGGGCAATGAAGCTGCTGACGCTGGCGTAGCCCAGGCCGAGCGCGACCGTAGTGACGCTTTCGCCTGCCACCAGCCGCTCCATGGCCGCCAGCATGCGCAACTGCTGTCGCCATTGCGCCAGACTCCAGCCGGTGTCGGCCTGAAAGTGGCGGGTGAGCGTGCGGCGGGCCATGCCGATGCGCGCCGCCCAACCATCCAGGCCGGTGTTGTCGTCCGGGCTGGCCAGCAAGGCGGTGGCCATGCGCAGCAGGCGCGGCTCCTGGGGCATGGGCAGGAACAGTGTTTGCGCCGGCTGGCGGATGAAGTCATCGGCAAAGACCGCCAGGTAGTGCTCGCGCACCGGCCCGGACGGCGGCTCGGCTTGCGCCAGCGTGTCGAGCAGCGCGGCCAGCAGCGGCGACAGGCGTACCACTTTGAGGGTTTCCGGCATGGCGGCGCGGCTCCATGCCTCGTTGAAATACAGGCTCATTCCGGTCATCGCGCCATGGATGCGCGCACCGTGCGATGTATACGGCGGCACCCAGCCGATGCAGCCGGTTGGCATCAGCCAGCGCCCGCCACCGGCCTCGATGCTGACCACGCCGGACTTCACGGTGAACAGCTGGCCCTCGGCATGCGCATGCGGCACCTGTTCCCGGGCGGCTTCATGCGCGATCGGCCGGATTTCTCGTAGCGACATCGGTTTGGCCCGTTTCGAATATAAGTTGGCATTCTATCGTTAGATGGCAACGCGGCAACTGCCTAGACTGGCTGCTCCAACCCAGCCAGGAGCGATGCATCGTGAATGCCAACGTCAACACCAACACCAACACCAACATCAACACTCAGCCCCTTTCCGAACGTCTCGGCCAGCCCGTGGTGGCTGTGCTCGATAGCCTGAGCACCTTGCTTGCCCAGCAAGGCCGGCGGCTGCGCACGCAGCAGCCACGCAGCGCCCCCGCTGACTTCCAGGCCCTGCGGGCGGCGTTCGACCAGCACAGCGGCGCCGTCGGCTCGGCGCTGAAAAGGGCCTTGCTGGAGCGCTGGCCGCAGATCCCGTTCTCCGACCAGGAACTGGAGAGCGGCGAGCAGCAGGCACCGGAGCATGCCGACGCTTACTGGGTTTGCGACCCCATCGATGGTGCCCTGCACTACTTGAGCGGCATGCCGGGCTGGACCATTGCGCTGTGCCTGGTGATAGAGGGGGTGCCAGCACTGGCGCTGGTGCATGACCCGGCCACCGGGCGGACGTATCGGGCGGTGGCCGGCCAGGGCGCCGATTGCGACGGGGCGCCATTGCGGGCCAATGCGCGTGGAGATCTGGCCTCGGCGCTGATCTCCACGGCGCATCCCAACTGGCCAGGGCAGGTGCGTAGCGATACCGCGGCCTTTCTGGATCGCTTTGGCCGTTTGTTGCCGCAGGTGTTTGGGCAGCGCGTATACGGTCCCACATCGTTGTTGCTGGCGCTGGTTGCCGGTGGCGCGTTAGATGGCTACTGGGAGTGCGGGCAGGACTACTACGACTGGTTGCCAGGCGCGTTGCTGGTAACCGAGGCGGGTGGTGTGGTGACCGCGCTGGATGGCAAGCCGTTTACCTGGGGGTGCCAGGGGATCGTGGCTGCCGGGCCGGCCATGCATGGTGGGCTGAGTTCGGCGCTGGCGGCACAGGGCTGATTCCATGGCCATTGCGTCCCGGTTCAGCTACGCAGAAACGGGTACGCTTTGTCGAGCCGGGGCGTGTTTGGCCCGTTCCCGTCCCCGTTCCCGATGCCTGCCTAGCCGGAGAAATTGCCGTGGCGGCCGGCACCCCCGACAAAGCGGGCGGCGCCCGGGATGCCCTCCTCGAACACGATCGGCGTGCCGTTGGCGCCTTCGGCCCGCAGTGCGTCGGCTAGCGGCAGGTCCCATTGCCCGTAGGCGGAGGCCCGGTCCGCCAGCATGCAGCGCTGCGGGAAGGCGGCGAGCGCATGCGCCAGCGCCTCGGCCGCGGCGCGGGCCTGGCCTGGCTCGACCACGCGGTTGGCCAGCCCCATGGCGAGCGCTTCCTCGGCGGGCACCGGGCGGCCGGTCAGGATCATGTCGAGCGCGCGGCCCATGCCGACGATGCGCGGCAAGCGCACCGTGCCGCCGTCGATCAGCGGTACGCCCCAGCGCCGGCAGAACACGCCGAAGACCGCATCGCGCTCCGCCACGCGCAGGTCCGCCAGCAGCGCCAGCTCGAGCCCGCCCGCTACCGCATAGCCGCTGACCGCGGCCACCAGCGGCTTGGACAGCGCCATCCGGCTCGGGCCCATCGGGCCCGAGCCACCGCCTTGTGGATCCAGTTCGTGACGGCGCGCCGGGTCGCTCACCGCCGACAGGTCGGCGCCGCCGCAGAAATGGCCGCCCGCGCCCCACAGCACGGCCACGCGCAGCGCCGGGTCGGATTCGAACCGGGTGAATGCCTCGCGCAGCGCCAGCGCCATCGGGCCGTCCACGGCGTTGCGCTTGTCGGCGCGGTCCAGAATGATGGTGAGGACCGGGCCGGACGTTTCGGTCCTGACATACTGGTTGGGCTGACTGGGCTTACTATCCATGCTCGTATCCTCGGTGCCTGCGCCTGGCAAGGGTGAATTGTACGAATCGGGTACTTTCTAGGTGTTTTTCCACATGCATAAATATTTCGCCGAATGATATATTTATGCCAAGAAAAGAAATATTTCTGGTTTACCCTTCGCGGCATCCTTTACCGCCCACGTTGCTCCCGCTTTCGACCCATGCATGAAATAGAAATCCGCGAGCCCTCGGCGACCGACCTGGTCCTGGACCTGCTCTACGGCCATCCGGAGCGTACCCTGCCGGTGCAGGCGCTGGCGCGCGGCGCTGAGGTGATGGGCATCGGCACGCCTAGCGTGCGGGTGGCGCTGACGCGCCTGCAGCGCCAGGGCCGCATCGTCAAGACGGAGCGCGGCTGCTACGCGGTGTTGCCGGAAGGCAACCCGGTCTACGATGAGGTCGAGCACTGGTTTGAAAAAGAGAGCCGGCTGGGGCACTGGGGCGGCGACTGGCTGGTGGTGCAGGACGCCGCCGTGGCGCGCAGCGAGAAGACCGCCTGGCGCCACCATGCGCGCGCGCTGTCGTTGTCCGGCTTTCGGGTGCTGGCCGCCGGCATCAACGTGCGCCCGGACAATCTCGCGGGCGGTGCCCCGGCCATGCGCGCCGCGCTGTCCCGCCTCGGGATGGCCAGCGCCGGCCTGCTATTCGTGGGCCGCGAGTTCGATGCCGATGCCGCCGCGCGCATGCCCCAGTTGTGGGACGTGCCGGCACTGCAATCCGCCTATCGCCGCGCGCTGGCGCAACTTGAGCGCAGCCGGGCCAAGCTGGCGCGCATGGCGCCGGATGCCGGCGCGCGCGAAGCCATGCTGGTGGGCCGTGCCATCATCCGCGCCATCGTGCGCGATCCGCTATTGCCCGAGGCCATCATGGACCCGGCGCCCCGCCGCGCCCTGATCGAGGCCACGCGCGCCTACCAACTCCAGGCTCGCGGCCTGTGGGTGGATCTGCTGGCCGGCTAGTGCGCGCAGGCGGCAAATCTCGGGTTCCGCGCCGGGTGGCGCAAGCGTTCCACGCCTCGCCAAGCGGCAGCGACTCAACTAAACTGGCCGGAACTTATGCGGCGCACCGCGGCACTCAGTAAAGTGACGCGCGCTGGTGTTCCTGGAACCCCGCAGGCCCCGCCGGGCTCTTGCGCCGCACCCACGTTGGCCAAGACAAGGAGTACAGGGTGAGCATGCCCGATTTCGACATGGTGCTGTTCGGCGGCACCGGGGACCTGGCGCGGCGCAAGCTGCTGCCGGCGCTGTTCGATGCACACCGCGCGGGTTTGCTTCATCCCAACGCCCGCATTCTTGCCACCGGCAGCCATCCCCTTTCCACCGAAGACTACGTCGGCTCGCTGGAGCAGAGCGTGCGGCCGGGTCTTGAGCATGCACCGCCCGAAGCCTGGGCCACCTTCCTTGCGCGCATCAGCTATGTGCAGGCCGACGCCCGCGTGCCCGAGCACTTCGACGCGCTGGCGGCCAAGGTGCTGCAGCGCTCGCCAGAGGTGGTGGTGTGCTATCTCGCCACCGGGCCGCATATCTTTGTCCCCATCTGCGAGCAGCTCGCGCGCACCGGGCTCAATCATCCCAATGTCCGCATCGTCCTGGAGAAGCCGCTCGGGCACGACCTGCATTCGTCCGATGCGATCAACTCGGCCGTGGCGCAGTACTTCGCCGAAGACCAGATCTACCGGATCGACCACTACCTGGGCAAGGAGTCGGTGCAGAACCTGATGGCGATCCGTTTCGGCAACGCGCTGTTCGAGCCGCTGTGGCGCCGCGAATGGGTGCAGGACGTGCAGATCACCATCGCCGAGGAGCTTGGCGTGGAAACGCGCGGCGAGTTCTACGACAACACCGGCGCGCTGCGCGACATGGTGCAGAACCACCTGCTGCAACTGCTGTGCATGGTGGCGATGGAGCCGCCCTCCAGCCTGTCCGAGGATGCGATCCGCGACGAAAAGATCAAGATCCTCAAGGCGCTCAAGCCCATCACGCCGCAGGACGTGGCCGAGAAAACCGTGCGCGGGCAGTACCGGGCCGGCGCCGTGGGCGGCAAGCCGGTGGTGGGCTACCTCGACGAGAAGGGCATCGCGCCCGACAGCCATACCGAGACCTTTGTCGCCATCAAGGCCGAGATCGCCAACTGGCGCTGGTCCGGCGTGCCGTTCTACCTGCGCACCGGCAAGCGCATGCAGTCGCGCGTGGCGGAGATCGTCATCCACTTCCGCGATGTGCCACATGCCATCTTCCCGCGCCCGCTGACCTTGTCGCCGCAGAACCGGCTGGTGATCCGGCTGCAACCGGAGGAAAGCATCCGCCTGTATTTCCTGGTCAAGCAGCCCGGCGATACGGTGGCGCTCACGGGCACCTCGCTCGACCTGGACTTCGCCAACTCCTTCAAGGTGCGCCGCGCGGGCGCCTACGAGCGCTTGCTGCTCGATGTCATTCGCGGCCGCCTCGGATTGTTCGTGCGGCGCGACGAACAGGCGCAGGCCTGGCGCTGGGTCGAGCCCATCATCGATACGTGGGCAGGCAGCACCGTGCCGCCCAAGGCGTATACCGCCGGCACGTGGGGCCCGGCTTCCTCGTCCGCACTGATGTCGCGCGACGGCTCGCTCTGGCACGAAGAGGTGTGAGCCGCGCCCGTTGATCATTGATAGACCCTCATTCGAACAGGAGACACTGCCCATGCGACGCTACGAACATACCTCCGAGGCGGACCTGGCCGAAGCAATGGCGATCTCGGTAGCCCACGCGCTGGAGATCGCCATCGGCGTGAACGGCTGGGCGGTGCTGGCGGTGTCCGGCGGCCGCTCGCCGGTGGCGATGTTCGAGCGCCTGCGCCATCGCACCATCCGCTGGGACGCGGTCACCATCACGCTGGTCGACGAGCGCGTGGTGCCGCCCGACCATGACGACAGCAATGGCGCGCTGGTGCGCCGCCACCTGCTGCGCGAGGCGGCTGGCAAGGCGGCCTTCGTGCCGCTGGTGGCCGACGCCGCCGAAGCGGCCGACCCGGCCAGCGCGGTGGCCCGGCTGAACGCGGCCTGGCGCCAGCCCGACGTGATCGTGCTGGGCATGGGTGAGGATGGCCACACCGCCTCGCTGTTTCCCGAGGCGCCCGAGTTGCAGCAGGCTCTTGCCGAGCCGCAGCCGGGCTATATGGTGACGCATCCGCGCGAGGCGCCGCACGCGCGCATCACGCTGAACCTGGCGGCGCTACTGGCCGCCGAGCGCGTCTTCCTGTCGTTCGCGGGACCCGTCAAGACAGCCGTGTTCGCACGCGCCTGCAAGGGACCCATCCCGGCGCTGCCCATCAGCCTGGTGCTGAGCCGGCACCGGCATGGCACCGATGTCTTCTCGGCTTGATGCCATGCAGAACTTTCCACGCCTGCTGGGCGATGTCGGCGGCACCAATGTGCGCTTTGCGCTGGAAACCGCGCCGCAGCGCATCGGCCCGGTGACCGCGCTCAAAGTGGCCGATTTCCCCTCGCTCGAGGCTGCCATGCAGCATTACCTCGGCGGCTTGCCGGCCGGTAGCGCCAGGCCGCGCCACGCGGCCGTTGGCCTCGCCAACCCGGTGACCGGCGATCGCGTCAAGCTGACCAATCACGCCTGGGCGTTTTCCATCTCGCAGATGCAGCGCTCGCTGGGCCTGGACCTGCTGCTGGCCATCAACGATTTCACCGCGTTGGCACTGGGTTTGCCACACCTTGGCGCGCAGGACCTGACGCTGATGCGCCAGGGCGTGGCCGTGGCCGGTGCGCCGCTCGCGCTGGTGGGCCCGGGCACCGGGCTGGGCGTGTCCGGGCTGGTGCCCGCGCGCTCCGGGCCGGCCGTGGCGCTGGCCGGCGAGGGCGGCCATATCGAGCTGATGCCTGAGACCGAAGACGAATGGACCGCGTGGCGCGCGGCCCGCCAGGCCTTCGGCCGTGTCTCCGCCGAGCGTCTTTTGTCGGGCATGGGGCTGTCGCTGATACATGCCGCGTTGCACGCAGAAACGGGTACGCCCCTGGCGCGCCAGCTCGAGCCGGCAGAGGTAACCGAAGGCGCGATCCACCGGCACGACCCGCTCTGCGAGCGCGCGCTTGCCGTGTTTTGCGGCTTGCTGGGTTCCGTGGCGGCTGATATTGCGCTGGTACTGGGTGCGCGTGGCGGTGTTTACCTGGGTGGCGGCATCGTGCCGCGCTTCGTGCCCGCGCTGCGCAACTCCGCGTTCAACGCGCGCTTTACCGCCAAGGGGCGGCTGAGCGCGTACCTGGAAAGCCTGCCGGTTTACGTCATCAACGCGCAATACCCGGCGCTGCCCGGACTGGCGCAGGCGCTGGACGAAGCGATCACGCATGGCGTCGACGGCGATGGCGATGGTGCCAGCCAAGCCAACCCGGCCAACCAACCTAACCCTGCCTGATCCGGACCTGACCATGCGAGTGTTGCTGGTGGAAGACGACGCCATGATCGGCGATAGCGTGAAGCTGGCACTGCGCCAGGAAGGCTTCGCGGTGGACTGGGTGCAGGACGGCGAGGCCGGCCTGGCCGCGGCCACCCAGTCGGGCGGCCCCGAGGGCGAGGCCTGCTATGCGCTGATCCTGCTCGACCTGGGCCTGCCGCGCCGCTCCGGGCTGGAGGTGCTCGCCGCGCTGCGCGCGCGTGGCGTGAATACGCCGGTGCTGATCCTGACCGCGCGCGACGCCGTGGCCGATCGCGTGGCGGGGCTGAACGCCGGCGCCGACGACTACCTCGTCAAGCCCTTCGACCTGCAGGAACTGGCCGCGCGCATGCACGCGCTGGTGCGCCGCGCCGAAGGCCGGGCGGAGCCGCTGCTGCGCTACGGCGGCATCGTGATCAATCCCGTGACCCGCGAGGCCACCCTTGACGGTGAGGCGGTGCGTTTGTCGGCGCGCGAGTTCGGCTTGCTCTCGGCGCTGCTGGCGCGGCCCGGCAAGGTGTGGTCGGTGGCGCAGCTGGAGGAGCGCTTGTACGGCTGGGGCGATGAAGTGGGCAGCAACACGGTGGAAGTCTACATCCACGCGCTGCGCAAGAAATTCGGCGCGGGGCTGATCCGCAATATCCGTGGCGTGGGCTATGTGGTGCCCAAGCTCGAAGCCGGGGGCGCGGGCTGATGCGTTCCATCCAGAGAACCCTGCTGTGGTGGCTTGCCCTGGGCCTGCTGGCCGGCATCGCCATTGCCACTGCGCTGATCTACGGGCAGGCCCGGCAGGAAGCCAACGCACTGTTCGACTACCAGATGAAGCAGGTGGCCGCCGCGCTGCCCAGCCAGTTTGCCGATCCGGTGATGCCGCCGTTCGTTGCGCAGCAGTCGCCCGGCGCGCCGGGCTCGCCTAGCGACAGCCTGTTCCATGCCGATGAAGACGTCGTGATCCATATCTGGGATGGCTCCGGCCGCAGCCTGTATCTGTCGCACGCGCATCCCGCGTTGCCGCCGCGCGCCGAGCTGGGATTTTCCAACGTCAAGACCGCGCAGGGCGAATGGCGGATCTACAGCGTGCAGCTCGGGCTCGGCGTGGTGCAGATTGCCCAGCCGATGTCGGCGCGCAGCGAGGTAGCCGCGCGCATGGCGCTGCGCACCGTGGCGCCCCTGCTATTGCTGCTGCCGCTGATCGGCTGGCTGGTGTGGGTGGCCGTGGGACGTGGCCTGCGGCCCTTGCGCGAGATCGCCGCCGGGGTGCGCCAGCGTGACGCCAACGCCCTGGCCCCGCTGGCGGTCAGCAGCATGCCGGACGAGATCGCGCCGTTGACCGAGGCGCTCAACCAGCTACTGGCGCGGTTGTCCCACGCCATCGATACCCAGCGCGCCTTCGTGGCTGACGCCGCGCACGCGCTGCGCACGCCGCTGGCCGCGCTGCAGTTGCAGGCCCAGCTGGTGGAGCGCGCCGATACGGCCGAGGAGCGGCAGGAGGCCGTGGGCAAGCTGCGCCAGGGGCTGGAGCGGCTCACGCACATGGTGGCCCAGTTGCTCACGCTGGCGCGCCAGGAGCCCGGCGCGGCAGCGCCCCCGCATGAGCCGGTGGACCTGCGCGCGCTGGCGCAAAGCGTGGTGGCGGAGATGACCCAGGCCGCGCTCGACCGCCACATCGACCTGGGGCTCGACGCCGCGGCCGGGCCGGCCATGGTGCGCGGCGACGTCGATGCGCTGCGCATCCTGTTGACCAACCTGGTCGACAATGCGCTGCGCTATGTGCCGGCAGGCGGCAGGGTCGATGTGCTGGTTGGCCGGGGACGGGCCATGACGGGCGGAGGAGAATCGGATACGCAGAGCGCGGAACTGATCGTGCAGGACGACGGGCCGGGAATTCCCGCCGCCGAGCGCGCGCGCGTGTTCGACCGCTTCTACCGGGTGCCGGAAGCGCCCACCGGGGGCAGCGGGCTGGGCCTGGCCATCGTGGCGGAGATCGCGCAATCGCACGGCGCGCGCGTCTCGCTGGAAGACGCCGCGCCCGGGCTGCGCGTGCGGGTGGCGTTTCCCGTCGCCTGAGCGCGCGGCGGGGCCTCTCGTCAGCCGACCGGTGTAAGCACAGGCTCGCCGGCAAAATGCAGCCGGCTGTTCTCCTGGAACTGCCGCACTGAAGCGTCGATGGCTTCCGGCGACCTGCCTGCCACGTGCGGGGTCAGGACCACATTGGGGCAGTCGAACAGCTCGGCGGGTGGCTCGGGCTCGGTCTCGTACACGTCAAGTCCGGCGCCGCCGAGCTTGCCGGCGCGCAGGGCATCCGCCAGCGCCGCGGTGTCAAGCACGCTGCCGCGCGCGATATTGACCACGAAGCCGCCCGGGCCCAGCTGGGCCAGCACCTTGGCGTCGACCAGGTGGCGGGTGCCCGCGCCGCCGGGCGTGGCGATGATCAGGTAGTCGGCCCATTCGGCCAGCGCGCCAAGGCTGTCGAAATAGCGATACGGCGCGTCGTCGCGCGGGGCCCGGTTGTGATACCCCACCTCCAGGTCGAAGCCCAGGCCGCGCTGCGCAATGCGCTGGCCGATGGTGCCGAGGCCGAGAATCCCCATGCGCTTGCCCGACACATTGGGCTGCAGCGGCAGCGCGGTGCGCCACTTGCCGGCGCGCGTGGCCTGGTCCAGCGCCGGGATGGCGCGCACGGTGGCTAGCAGCAGCGCCATGGCGTGGTCCGCCACGCAGCTGTCGTTGGTGCCGGCACCGTTGGCCACGACGATGCCGCGCGCGCGGGCGTGGGCCACGGCAATGTTCTCGTACCCCGCGCCCAGCGCGCACACCAGCTCCAGCGCGGGCATGGCGTCGATCTCCGCGGCGGTGAGGCCGACCGTGCCGATCGTCAGCACCGCGCGCACGCGGGCGCCGGCCTCCCGGACCTGCGTGGCACGGGCCGCGCTGTCGGGCGCGTAGAGCACCTCGTATTGTTCGGCAATCGAGGACAGATGCTGTGCGCTGACGTGGCTGAGGACGAGCAGGAGCGGCTTCATGATGGGCAGGAGATTGTTTCGGGGCCGTTGGCGACGGCTGGGAGGAGGGTGAGCGGCCCCGGGACGAGGCCTAAGCTGCACCGCAGCATTGTAGCGGCGGCGCGCCGGGCTTGCTGGCGTGCTCCGGCGCGCCATCGATTATCAAATGCTTGCCAAGAGTGCTTCCAATCCTGGGTGGATGATCCGCCGGCGCGCCGTGACCATAATGGCTGGCAAGCATGCGGCCTTCCTTCCTGCCGCATGGATTGGCCATTGAAGGAAATTCAAGGAGTCTTGCCATGTTTCCCGATTTCAAGAACGCCAGGGTGCTGGTGGTTGGCGGCAGTTCCGGCATCGGCCTGGCCACCGCGGCTGCCTTTGCCGAGCGCGGCGCCAGCGTCACGATCGCCTCGCGCTCGCAGGAAAAAGTCGATGCCGCTGTACGCACGCTGGCCAGCGCCGGCACGGTCAGCGGCGCCACGGTCGATATCACCGACGACGCCAGCGTGGCGCAGTTCATGGACGGCGCCACCCCGTGGGACCACGTTGTGATCTCCGCCGCGCAGACGCCCACCGGTCCGGTGCGCCAGTTGCCGTTGGCCGATGCTTACGCCGCGATGAACAGCAAGTTCTGGGGCGCCTATCGCGTGGCGCGCCTGGTGCCGATCAGCGCGCATGGCTCGCTGACGCTGGTTTCGGGCTTCCTGGGCGTGCGGCCGAGCAAGGCATCCGTGCTGCAGGGCGCCATCAATGCCGCGCTGGACGCGCTCAGCCGCGGGCTGGCGCTGGAACTGTCGCCGGTGCGCGTCAACACCGTCTCTCCGGGCCTGATCGCCACGCCGCTGTGGGACAAGCTGGACGGCGCCGCGCGCAAGGCCATGTTCGAAAACGTGGCCGCGCGGCTCCCGGCGCAGCGCATCGGCCAGCCAGAAGACGTGGCGCAGGCCATCCTTTACCTGGCCGGGACGGGCTTTGCCACGGGTTCGACGGTGCTGCTCGATGGCGGCGGCGCGATCGGCTGACGCTCCGGATTGCTACGCAGAAACGGGTACGCTTTGCCGCGCCGGCAGTTGGTTCCGCCCGCGCGGCGGGCGCTCTGGCCGCTTGTCAAGCCTTGAACCGGAGCGGGAATACCGCTCTAATGCAGCGGATGCGACTTATCGACTCCGTGAAAATGAAGCCTGCCTTCCTGTCCGTCCTGCTGCTAGCCACTGCGCTGGCGGCCCCCATGGCCCCCGCCGCCGCCGCGCCACCGCCCGCCGCCACGCAGGCCGAGGTCACCCATCTCTTTGGCTACCTGGCGGGCTCGAATTGCCAGTTCAACCGCAATGGCAGCTGGTATTCGGCGCCAGATGCGGCCGCCCACCTCAAGAAGAAGTACGACTACCTGGCCGACAAGGGCGTCATCAGCACCAGCGAGAGCTTTATCGAACTGGGCGCGAGCAAGAGCAGCGTCAGCGGCAAGCCTTACCTGGTCAAGTGCGGCCAGGCCCAGCCGGTGCAGAGCGCACCGTGGCTAGGCGCCGAACTGGCGCGCTATCGGCAGAAGGCTGCGGGCAAGTAGGCGCGAGCCCCTTCCTGGCCGTTGCAGGTGGGTTTGACGGCACGCAGAAACGGGTACGCTTTTGCCTTTCGGCAACAAAAGCCGGCCCGGACACCTTGTCAGACGGCCACCGATAGGCAACCGGCTTTCGCCGAACCATACTCAGTCCGGGCGGCACTCTGGCGGCACTCACGCTGATTGTCGAATGCGGCCCAATGCGTCCTCATAGCTCCGTGCGCGCCTCGCCGCGCTGGGCTCTTCTTAGGCGCATACGATGCGGGCCCCGGCGTTTTCTGCCAAGGCCGCAAGGCTTGGCTAAGGAGAATCCGGATGCAGACTGTCATATCCGATAACGAAAGCGCTCCCGCTCCTGCTGCCTCCTGGCGCCGGTTGACGCACCGTGCCTGTGCAACCCTGGCGGTCTGCAGTGCCATCGCGGCGCTGGGATGGATCGCCTGGATCTGCTGGCGGCTGGTCAGCGTGATTGCGCCGGGCAGCATGAGCTTTGTCGACGCCTTGATGGTGCTGGTGATGCTGGTCTTCACCTGTGGTGCGGCCGTTACCGTCTGCGCCGTGTGCGAGATGGGCCAGCGCTAAGCGGCGCCTCATATTTCCTTGGTCATTCCCTTCAGGTCGATCCATGCATCGAACTGGGCCGCCGTGACATGTCCGGAGGCAAGCGCCGCCTCGCGCAGCGGTAGGCCTCGCGTGACCGCCAGCTTGGAGATTTCGGCGGCGCGGTCGTAGCCGATGTACGGGTTGAGTGCCGTCACGGGCATCAGCGAGCGCCCGAGCATCTCGGCGATGCGCTCGCGATCCGCCTGTACCCCTTGCACCATGCGTTCGGCAAAGCTCGCGGCGGCATCGGCAAGCAGCGTGACCGATTGCAGCAGGCTGTAGATGATCACGGGCTTGTACGCGTTGAGCTCGAGCGTGCCGAGACCATTGGCCAGCGTGACGGTGGTGTGGTTGCCGATCACCCGGCAGCACACCATGGCCAGCGCCTCGGCCTGGGTGGGATTGACCTTGCCCGGCATGATCGAAGAGCCAGGTTCGTTGGCCGGCAGGATCAGTTCGGCAAGGCCCGCGCGCGGGCCGGAGCCGAGCAGCATGAAATCGCGCGCTATTTTCAGGAAGGACGATGCCGTGGTATTGAGCGCGCCCGACAGGTCGGCCAGCGCATCGTGCGAGGCTTGCAGCGCATAGCGGTTCGGCGCGGGCTCGAACGGCAGGCCCGTGTAGTCCGACAGCGCGCGCGCGAAGGCCGCGGCAAAACCATGCGGCGCATTCAGCCCGGTGCCCACCGCGGTGCCGCCCTGCGGCACCGGCATGGCGCGCAGCATGGCCTGGCGCAGGCGCGACTGGGCATCTCCCACCTGGGCTTCGTAGCCGGAGAACTCCTGGCCGAGCGTCAGCGGCACGGCGTCCTGCAAGTGCGTGCGGCCCACCTTGACGATGTCGCTGAACGCGTCCACCTTGCGCCCGAGCGCCTGCTGCAAGCGCTCCAGCGCGGGCAGCAGTTGCAGCTGGATCGCCCGGGTGGCGGCGATATGCATCGCCGTGGGAAAGCTGTCGTTTGAAGACTGGCTGGCGTTGACGTGATCGTTGGGATGCACCGGCTGCTTCGCGCCCGGCTCGCCGCCCAGCAGTTGGATCGCGCGGTTGGCAATTACCTCGTTCAGGTTCATATTGGTCTGCGTGCCCGAGCCGGTCTGCCAGACCGAGAGCGGGAACTCCCCGGGCCACTTGCCGGCGATGATCTCCTGCGCCGCCGCCTCGATGGCGTGGGCCAGTTCCGGCGTGAGCACGCGCAACTCTCGGTTGGCACGCGCGGCACAGAGCTTGAGGATGGCGAATGCTTCGATCAGCGCGGGCGGCATCGTCTCGCTGCCGATGCGGAAGTTCTGGCGCGAGCGCTCGGTCTGCGCGCCCCACAGGTGCCGGGCTGATACTGGTATGTCGCCCAGGCTGTCGGTCTCGATCCGGGTGGCGTCCTGCTTGCGCTCGGGCATGGCATTCTCCTGTTCGGTCGAAAGCGGCGTGGCAACAGATCCCCGCGCCTTAGAATACGCCCCCGGCCGCAACGGCGTCATCCCTGGCGCCGGGCGCGGCCACCGAGGCCCAGCGCCCGATTCACCTGCGCTATCACCACGCGTCTCCAGCATGCTCATTGCCCAGCTCAAGTCCTTCTTCATGGTCGCCCGCATCGGCAGCGTGACCCAGGCTGCCAAGCGGCTCGGCCTGCCGCAGCCGACCATCACCGCCCAGATCCGTGCGCTGGAGGAGGCCTACGGCGTCGGGCGGGCGTGGTGCCTGCCACGCCGATGGAAATCGGCAGCCGGGAATCGATCCGGGAGGCGGTCATTCGCGGACTCGGCGTATCCGTCATTGCCCGCCACGAGGTGCCAAGCCATCCACACCTGAAAATGCTGGATTTTGAGGATAGTAGCGAGGAAATGAGTGAGTATCTTTATTTTTTGCGCGAACGGCGCGGCGCGCGCCTGATCGATGCATTCGTCGCCGCGGCCCGCCCTGGCGCGCAGGTCATGCCGGACTAGTCCGCAGCCGCCTGCTTTACTGCCTCGGGCCCTGTCCTATCGTTTCTCGCCCTAAGCCGCGCGATATCCCCGCTGGGAGAACATGCACTGGTCTGCAATTTATCGCGCCAGAATGGCACTGCGAGCGGTCATCGCTGCCCGGCAACAGCGCCTTACCGGATAATGTAGAGACATTTGGCTGGCAATGTGAAGTGTTCCCCGCTTCAGAAGGGGGTGGGTTCCCTCATGACGTGGAAACTGTCAGGCTTGGGCTGCCCGCGAAAGGCCGTGGCGCCTACCCGCGCGGGAAATCGTCCGGATCGGGGCATGGGGGCTGCCGTTGTGGATGTTGCGAGGATGGGACATAGCCATTGTCGCTCGCAAAGCATTTGCCCAGATCGCCGGGTTGGTAAGAAAATGGCGCTCCAACAATAAGAAGAGTATTGACTGTAAGCAATTAAAACAGGATCTCGGGGTGAATCAAGCAATTCTGCAATATCTCACTGAGCGGCATTGCTCGTCGCAATGGCGTGATGTACTGTCGGCGCTCGCCGAAGAACTATCCGAGTCCATGGACGTGGCCGGCCTGCGCGCCGTGATGTGGCGCGTTGGCGCGCGTTTTGCCAAGCGTTTCGATCCTGGCGCCTGCGCGACGCTTGCCGAGCTGGAGCGCGCCGTCGCCCAGATCTGGCTGGATGTGGACTGGGGCTGGACCAGCATCGAGGATGTGGGGGGGGCCCTGGTGGTCCGGCATTTCTGCGCGCCGCTGAACGCGGCGCTTGGAGACGGAGCCGACACCTGGTCGCCGGCATTTCTGGAGGGGGCGTACCAGCACTGGTTCCGTATGCTCGGCTCGTCCGAGACCCTGCGGGTCAGCCAAAGTACACCGATCGATGCTACCGGATGCGTGGAGTTCCGGTTCGGGCGTTGAAGTGCCGTCCGCCGTTTGCGGCAGTTTTCGCGCCGGCGTACTGCCTTGCGTGAGTGAGATCCCATGAGTCAATCCGACGATTTGTCCAAGCTGTTCCAGCGTTTCGGCGGCAAGGCGGAGTCATATAAAGAGATCGTGCGCGAAGACGCGGCGACGCAGGCGCGCGAGCGCTGGCCGCTGCTGACGTCCGTGCGGGTCGACCGCGCTGCCGTGGTGCCACCTGTGCAGCCCGCCGCGCCGCCTGCGCATGACGTTGCCGGCACGGCAGCGGCGCCGGCCGCGCCGCCTGCGCCATTGTGGCGCGCGGCCCTGCCGGCAGGCGAGCTTCCACCTGCCGCGGAGCCGGCTCGCGCCGCCGAGGCTCCTGCCGCTCAGGTTGCTCCCCCGGCCGCACCGGCGGCAACGGGCGCGGCCGCCTCGGCGATGATGCCGCGTTTCCGCACGCCGGAAGGCATGGCGCCGGTGGCGTCGGCCTCGATGCCGCGATCAACGCCGGAAGTTGCCGCAGCGTCGCCCCAACCCGCAGCCGTAGCGAACCCGGTCGCTGCCCCCGAGCCCGAGCCGGCCCGCATTTGGTCCCCGGCGGCGCCCGCGGTGTCGGCGGCTGAGCCAGCCCGCGCCGCCGACACCGAATTATCCAAGGTGTTCGCCCGCCTCGAAGGCCGCCAGGAGCCGGCCACCACCAGCGAGCGCGCACCCGCGCGCCGCTCCTTTCTAGATCGGCTGAATCGCTCGTGAAGATCATTGCTGTTGTCTCGGCCAAAGGCGGCGTGGGCAAGACCACGCTGTCGGCCAACCTGGCTGAAGCGCTGGCGGTTGCCGGCGAGAACGTACTCGCCGTGGACCTGGATCCGCAGAATGCGCTGCGCCTGCATTTCGGCATGCCGCCGCAGGAAGTTGCCGGGCATGCGCGCGCCACGCTGGCCGGAGAAGCATGGCAGCAGAGCATGTACAAGGGCCGCTCCCGTGTGCTGGTCATGCCGTTCGGCTCGCTCAACGAGACGGACCGCTCTGCGTTTGAAGCGCACCTCTCTACCCATCCGGGATGGCTGCGCGCCCAGCTTGCCGGACTTGGCCTGGGCCGCGACGATGTCGTTGTGATTGATACGCCGCCGGGCCCGTCGCCATACATGCGCCAGGCACTGTCATGCGCGCTGCTGTGCCTGATGGTGTCGCTGCCGGACGCCGCGTCCTACGCCACCATGCCCCTGATGGAAGACCTGATCCGCACCTATTGCGAGGGCCGGCCCGATTACCTGGGCCATATGCTGGTGATCAACCAGGTCGACGTGAGCCGTCAGCTCGGCAAGGACGTGGTGCAGGTGCTGCGCGCCCAGCTGGGCGAGCGCGTGCTGGGCGTGATCCACCAGGACCAGGCGGTGGCAGAGGCGCTGGCCTACGACCGCAGCGTGCTCGAGTACAACCCTCACAGCCAGGCCACGCACGACCTGCAGCGCTGCGCTGCATGGGTGCGCCAGGCGCTGGCCGCTCACGGAGAAGCCGCGTGAAGCCAGCCAAGGCAAAAGCCGCCGCGGCGCCCAAGGGCGCGCGGGCCAAGGGCAAGAACAAGGACAAGGTCAAAAGCAAGGGCAACGACAAGCCCAATGCGCTGTCGGCCGCGTTGCAGCGTTTCGGCAACACCTTCGTCGAGCTTCCCTTTTGGGATAGCGCTGTGGCGCGGGGGCTGGCGTTGCTGGCCGGGCTGTTCATGTTTGCGCTGGTCATCACGGTGCCGCTGGATTTCTGGCAGCAGGTCGGGTTTGCCGCGGTGTGCTTCGGGCTGGCGGTCTGGCTGAACCGGGTCAAGGGCCACCTTGCCACGCTGATGATGGTGATCCTGTCGATCGCGGCCTCCAGCCGTTACATGTACTGGCGCCTGACGGAAACGGTGGGGCTGGGCGGCTGGTTCGACTCCGCTTTTGGCATTGGCCTGGTGCTGGCAGAGATCTACGCGTTCGTGGTGCTGATGCTGGGCTACTTCCAGACCGCGTGGCCGCTCAAGCGCCGTCCGGTGGCCATGCCCGCGGACACCGCGAGCTGGCCGACCGTGGATATCTTCATCCCGACCTACAACGAGCCGCTGTCGGTGGTCAAGCCGACGGTATTCGCGGCGATGGCGCTGGACTGGCCGCGCGACAAGATCAACGTCTACGTGCTGGACGACGGCCGGCGCGAGGAATTCCGCGAGTTCTGCGAGAAGGTCGGCGTCACCCACGTGACGCGTAACCACAATCGCCACGCCAAGGCAGGCAACATCAACGAAGCGCTCAAGGGCACGCACGGCGAGTACGTGGCGATCTTCGATTGCGACCACATTCCCACGCGCTCCTTCCTGCAGATCAGCATGGGCTGGTTCCTCAAGGACCCCAAGCTGGCCATGCTGCAGACGCCGCACTATTTCTTCTCACCCGATCCGTTCGAGAAGAACCTGCGCACCTTCCAGGAAGTCCCCAACGAGGGCGAGTTGTTCTACGGCCTGGTGCAAGACGGCAACGACCTGTGGGACGCTACCTTCTTCTGCGGCTCGTGCGCCGTGATCCGCCGCGCGCCGCTGCTGGAAGTGGGCGGCATCGCGGTGGAAACCGTGACCGAGGACGCGCACACCGCGCTCAAGCTGCACCGCAAGGGCTACGGCACCGCCTACCTGGCGATCCCCCAGGCCGCGGGGCTGGCCACGGAAAGCCTCTCCGGCCACGTCGGGCAGCGCATTCGCTGGGCCCGGGGCATGGCGCAGATCTGCCGGGTGGACAACCCGCTGTTCGGGCCGGGCCTGTCGATCCCGCAGCGGCTGTGCTACCTCAATGCCATGCTGCACTTCTTCTACGGCTTGCCGCGGCTGGTGTTCCTGACGGCGCCGCTGGCGTACCTGCTGTTCGGCGCCCACGTGATCCAGGCCCCGGCGCTGACCATTGCCACCTTCGCGCTGCCGCACCTGTTGCACGCGAACATGACCAACTCACGCATCCAGGGCAAGTTCCGCCATTCGTTCTGGAACGAAGTCTACGAATCCGTGCTGGCGTGGTACATCATGCGGCCTGTGCTGGTGGCGTTCGTCAACCCCGCGGCCGGCAAGTTCAACGTGACGCCCAAGGGCGGCGTGATCGAGGAAGCCTACTTCGACTGGGTGATTTCGCGGCCTTACCTGGTGCTGCTGCTGTTCAACTTGCTGGGCGTGGTGGTGGGCTTCCTGCGGCTGTTCCTGTGGAACCAGTTCGAGGCCACCACGGTGGTGCTCAACCTGATCTGGACGTTCTACAACCTGATCATCCTCGGCGCCTCGATTGCGGTCGCCAGCGAGACGCGCCAGATCCGCGTGGCGCACCGCGTGGCGATGAAGCTGCCCGCCACGCTGCACTTTCCCGATGGCCGCACGCTGGTGTGCGAGACCATCGACTTCGCCGAGGGCGGCATCGGCATGCGGCTGCCGCCGGGCATGAAGGCCGCCGTCGGCGAGCAGGTGCAGATCTCGCTCTACCTGCAGAACGACGAGCACATGTTCCCCGCCAAGGTGGTGTTCCAGGGCGACACGCACACCGGCCTGGAGCTGGCGGAAATGAGCCCGCGCGAGGAGATGGCTTTCGTGCAGTGCACCTTTGCGCGAGCCGACGCGTGGATCGATTCGTGGGGCCGCAAGCGGCCGGATGCCCCGGGGCTGGCCGCCGGCCAGATCCTGCGCATTGGCCTGCTTGGCTTCCATAACGTGATGTTCCACCTTGGGCGCGAGATGCGCCAATTGTTGCGCCGTCCAGAACCTGGCGCTTCCACCCGTTGATCGGCCTCGTCGGCCCAGCGCCGCGTCCCGCAACGGTTCGGGTCGCGGCTTGAACACGCACCGGACCACTGGCAAAAAGACAGAGAATGCGTTTGACCAAGACACCACGCCTGACCGATCGCACGCCTGCGCGCTCAACCGCGCACCGCACCGCGCGCCTGCCCGCCGCGACCCGCCTTAGCGCATTGCTCGCGCTCGCCATGCTGACGGTGACCCCGGCCGGCGCCCAGCGCGCCGGCGTGCCCGACACCACGCGCGACGCGGTCGCCGCGCAGTCGCCCGCCGGGGTGGCGGCGCAGGCCGCCGCCGCAGCGCCCCGCAGCGGCGCGCGCACCGTGCAGCTCACGCTCAAGCAGCTGGGTGCCACCGCGCCGTTCCAGTTGCGTGGCGTGGACGCCATCAACGGCGTGCCGTTCTCGATCCGCGCCGACGAGGTCGTGACTGGCGCGCGCCTGAAATTGCGTTACACGTATTCGCCCGCGCTGATACCGGCGCTGTCGCATATCAACGTGATGGTCAACGGCGAGGTTGCCGGCGCCGTGCCGGTGCCCAAGGACACCGCGGGCACCAGCCTGGAGCGCGATGTGCCGATCGAGCCGCGGCTGATCACCGAGTTCAACCGCCTCAACCTGCAGCTGATCGGCCACTACACCACCGATTGCGAAGATCCCTTCCACTCCAGCCTGTGGGCCACCGTTGGCAACAGCAGCGTGCTGGAGCTCACGCTTACGCCGGTGGCGCTGGCCAACGACCTGGCGCTGCTGCCGCTGCCGTTCTTCGATCGCCGTGACGTTAGCCGCCTCAGGCTGCCCTTTGTGTTCGCTGGTGCGCCGTCGACGGCTACGCTGGAAGCCGCGGGCACGGTCTCGTCATGGTTCGGCGCGCTGGCCGGCTATCGCGGTGCGTCGTTTGCCGCCACGCTCAACCAGGTACCGGCTACCGGCAATGCGGTGGTGTTCGTCACCAACGAGGAAAAGCCCGCCGGCGTGCAGGTGCCCGCCATCGGCGGGCCGTCGATCGCGGTGGTGCCGAATCCGGGCGATGCGAACGGCAAGCTGCTGCTGGTGATGGGCCGCGACAGCGCCGAGCTCAAGACCGCGGCGCAGGCGCTCACGCTCGGGGCGCGCGCGTTGTCCGGGCAGAGCGCCACCATCAACAAGCTCGACGACGTGGCGCCGCGCGTGCCCTACGACGCGCCCAACTGGATCCGCAGCGACCGCCCGGTGCGCTTCGGCGAGCTAGCCGAAGTGCGCGACCTCAATGTCTCGGGCTACAACCCGGACCTGGTGCGGGTGAATTTCCGGCTGCCGCCCGACCTGTTCGGCTGGCGCAGCAAGGGCATCCCGATCGACCTGAAGTACCGCTATACGCCGCGCCCGGTGGTGGACAAGTCCACCCTCAACATCAGCGTGAGCAACCAGTTCCTGCGCGCCTACGCGCTGCGCTCGGTCAAGAACCAGGAGGGCCGTGCCAGCCAGTTGCTGGCCAAGGTGCTGCCGGATGGCTCGGTGCCGGTCGACGAGCGCATCGCGCTGCCGCTGTTCATGCTGCCCGCGCAGTCGCAGCTGCAGTTCCATTTCTACTACGACTACCTCAAGCAGGGCGCGTGCAAGGACGTGATGCTGGACAACGTCAAGGGCGCGATCGACCCGGACTCGACCATCAACATCACCGGCCTGCCGCACTTTATCGCGCTGCCTGACCTGGCGGTGTTTGGCAACAGTGGCTTCCCCTTCACGCGCATGGCCGACCTCTCCGAGACCGCGGTCATCCTGCCGGACAAGCCCGCTGCCGAGGACTACTCGACTTACCTCACGCTGATGGGGCGCATGGGCGAGTCCACCGGCTATCCCGCCACCGGAGTGGCCGTGAGCGGCGCCGCGCAGGTCGACAAGCAGGCCGCGCGCGACCTGCTGGTGATCGGCACCACGCAGAGCCAGCCGCTCTTCACGCAATGGGCCGAGCGCATGCCGGTCACGCTGGCCGGCAATGAAAAGCGCTTTGCGCTGACCGATCTGGTCTCCGCCGTGACGGGCTGGTGGAACGGCGCGGATGGCACGCGCAACCACCCGGTCGAGACGCGCATGTCGATCAGCAGCGCCAGCACCGATGCCGCGCTAAGCGCCTTCGAGTCGCCACTGGCGTCCGGGCGCAGTGTGGTGGCCGTCACCAGCAACGCGCCGCAGGGCCTGCAGACCGTGACCGAGGTGCTGCTCGATCCCGACCGGGTCACGAAGGTGCAAGGCAGCCTGGCGCTGGTGCGCGGCAAAGAGATCGACAGCCTGGCGGCACAGCAGAACTACCACGTGGGCAAGCTGCCGCCCTGGACCTATGTGCAGTGGTGGCTATCGCAGCGCCCCCTTGTCATGGTGCTGATGATCGGCGGCGCTGCGCTGCTGCTGGCGGTGTTGATGTATCTGTCGCTGCGGGCGCGCGCCGCGCGCCGCAAGCTGGGGGAACACAAGTGAGCGTGAACCGCACACGCCGCCGATGGATCGCGGGCTTGCCCGGCCTGGGCGCGCTCGGGGTGCTGGGTGGCTGGCCCGCGCTGGCGCATGCCGCAGCGCCGAAGGCATCGCCGCAGGCTGCCTGTGCGTGGCCGCTGTACCAGCAGTTCCTGTCCCGCTTCGTGCAGGCCGACGGCCGCGTGCTCGACCCGTCCACCAAGGAGCAGCAAAGCACCTCCGAGGGCCAGTCCTACGGCATGGTGTTCGCCCTGATGGCCAACGACCGCGCTACCTTCGACCGCCTGTGGCAATGGAGCGTTGCCAACCTCGGCGCGGGCAACCTGCAGGACAAGCTGCCCGCCTGGCAGTGGGGCCACCGGGCCGACGGCTCGTGGGGCGTGATCGATGCCAACCCCGCATCGGATGCCGACCTGTGGTTCGCCTTCGCGCTGCTTGAAGCTGCACGGTTGTGGAAGCAGCCGCGTTATGGCGAGCAGGCGCGCGCGCTGCTCAAGCTGGTGGCCAAGCAAGAGGTGGTGTCGCTGCCCGGCTTTGGCACCATGCTGTTGCCGGCGCCGCAGGGCTTTGTCCAAGGCAATGCCGATGGCCCGCGCCAGTGGCGCCTCAACGCCAGCTACCTGCCGGTGCCGTTGCTGCGCCGCCTGGCCGCTGTCGAGCCGTCCGGCCCGTGGGGCACGCTCGCCACGCAGGCCGGCAAGCTGGTCGACGCAGTGGCCAAACAGGGCATCGTGCCCGACTGGTCGGCCTACCGCAGCGACGCGGCCGGCACCGGTTTTCTCACCGACCCGGACAAGGGCGACGTCAGCAGCTATGACGCCATCCGCGTCTACCTGTGGGCCGGCGTGACACCGCGCGGTGACGCCGCTGGCCGCATGCTGATGAAGGCACTGGCGCCGCAGGCGCAGCGCATGGCGGGACGCGCCGCGCCGCCCGAGCGCATGCACGCCGACAGCGGCGCAGTGGACGGCGACGGCCCGGCGGGCTTCTCCGCCGCACTGGTGCCGTTCCTGCAGGCGGCTGGATCGCCGGCGGCCGCGGTGCAGCGCACCCGGGCGGAGACGATGATCGACTCAGCCACGGGCAAATCCGCCGCCACGTACTACGACACCGTATTGGGATTATTCGGCCTCGGCTTTGCCGAAGGCCGCTACCGGTTCGCGCCTTCGGGGCAACTGGAGCTGGAGTGGGAGAAGACATGTCGAACCGCAAGCGCCCGGCCATGAACGGACGCGCGAACACCCCCCGCTCGGCGAGCGGGCAGCACATTGTTGCGGACACCGCGCGCGGCAAGGGCCTGCGTGCCAAGACGCTGGTGCTGAGCCTGCTGACGGCGTTCGCCGCGGCCGCCACGGCGCAGGAAGACCCGGTCAAGCTGTTGGTGGACCAGGGCAAGTACTGGCAGGAACGCGGCCGCAGCGACCGCGCTGCCGAAGCGTGGCAGAAGATCCTGCGCCTGAATCCGGCCCAGCCGGAAGCCCTGTATGGCATGGGCGTGGCCGAAGCCGAGGCGGGCCGCCCCGATGGCGCGCGCACCTACCTGGAGCGCCTGAAGAAGGCCCAGCCCAACTCCCCGCTGGTGGCGCGCCTCACGCAGGTGATCAGCAGCGGCGGCGCGACCCGGCAGGTCGAGCAGGCGCGCCAGCTGGCGCGCAGCGGCCAGAGCGAGGAAGCGGTCAAGCGCTATCAGCAAGCCGCGGGCGGCGCGGTGCCGCAAGGCAACCTGGCGCTGGAGTACTACCAGACGCTGGGCGGCACGGCGCAGGGCTGGGATGAAGCCCGCAAGGGCCTGGAGCAACTGGCCCGTGCCAATCCGTCGGACAACCGCGCGCAGCTCGCGCTGGCGCAGCACCTGACCTATCGCGAGTCCACGCGCCGCGACGGCATTCGCCAGCTGGAGGCGCTGTCTAAAAGCAGTGACGTAGCTGCTCAGGCCAGCGAGAGCTGGCGGCGGGCGCTGACCTGGCTGGGCGGCCGCCCGGCGGATGCGCCGCTGTACCAGGCCTGGCTGGCAAGCCATCCCGACGACGCCACCATCCGCGCCAAGCTTGATGCGGTCAAGGCCCAGCAGCAACAGCAGCAAGCCACGCAAGCGGCAGGCGCCGCTGGCAACCCCGTGCGCCAGATCGTGCAACAAGGCTTCGATGCCATGGATGCCGGCGACCTCGAACGCGCCGGCGACCGGTTCCAGGCCGCGCTGCAGGAGCGCCCCGGCGACGCAGACGCGCTCGGCGGCATGGGCGTGCTGCGCCTCAAGCAGGAGAAGTTTGCCGAGGCCCTGGATTTCCTCGACCAGGCCGCCAAGCGTGGTGCCGGCGGCCGCTACCGCAGCGCGCAGAACAGCGCCACGTACTGGCTGCTGTCCGAGCAGGCCAGCACCGCGCGCGGCGCGGGCAACCGCGCCGAGGCGCGCAGCCTGCTGGAGCGAGCGGTCAAGCTCGACCCGCGCGAGCCTTCCGCCCAGGTGGCGCTGGCCGACGTGATGGCCGAGGAAGGCCAGTACGCCCCGGCCGAAGCCGCGTATCGTCGCGTGCTCAAGCAGCAGCCCGACAACCCCGACGCTACGCGCGGCCTGGTTGGCGTGCTGGCGGCGCAGAACAAGAGCGCGGAAGCGCTCGCCATCGTGCAGAATCTCACGCCCGCCCAGCAGGACAAGGTCGGCTCGCTGGGCAAGCTGCGCGCCGAGGAGGCGCGTGGCCAGGCCCGCGCCGCCTTGCAGCGCGGCGATGCCGCCGGCGCGCGCCGCGCGCTGGAAGACGCGATGGCGGCCGACCCGACCAACCCTTGGGTGCGCCTGGATGTAGCGCGCGCCTATGCATCGATGGGCTTGAAGGAGCAGGCGCGCAGCGTCATGGACGGCCTGTTGCTGTCCAACCCCAATATGCCGGACGCGCTGTATGCCAGCGCGTTGCTGTCCGCCGAAACCGGCGACTGGCAAAGCGGGCTTGAAGCGCTGGAGCGCATTCCCCCGCAGAACCGCACCCGCGACATGGGCACCCTGCAACGCCGCCTGTGGGTGCACGCCGAAGCCGAGCGAGCCAGCGGGCTCGCCGCCGCCGGCCAGCAGGCCGCGGCGCTGGGCGTGCTGCAGCAAGCGGAACGTTACGCCCAGCAGGACCCCGACCAGCTCGGCGCGCTGGCGCTGGCTTACGCCGATGCGGGCGACGAGGCGCGTGCGCTCTCGCTGATGCGCAACGTCATGGGCCGCACGGTGCGCCCGGACGTCGGCATGCAACTGCAGTACGCCGCCATTCTGCTCAAGACCAGGCAGGACGTGGAACTGGCCGGTGTGCTGCGCCAGCTCGCCAACGCCAGCCTGAGTAGTTCGCAGCGCCGTGACTATGACGATCTGCGGGTCGCCTACATCGTGCGCCAGGCCGATGCGCTGACCGAGAGCGGCGACCTCGTGGCTGCCTACGACATGCTGGCGCCGGCGCTCTCCGAGCGCCCCGGCAACAGCGCCGTGCGCGCCAGCCTGGCGCGCATGTACGCGCAGGCGGGCGAGAACAAGAAGGCTCTGACGCTGTACGAGAGCGTGCTGGAGAAGGATCCGCGCAACCTTGACCTGATGCTGGCGGCGATCGGCACCGCCACCGCCGCCAAGGAGTACAGCTGGGCCGAAGGCACGCTGCAGATGGCGCTGGCGCAGGCGCCCAGATCGCCCAAGGTGCTGACCGCCGCCGGGCGGCTCTACCGCGCCCAAGGCAAGACCTCGCGCGCCGCCGAGTACTTCCGCGCAGCAGTGGCGGCAGAGAATGCCGCGGGCATAGCCTCGGCCGGCGCGCGCCCGGATGGCGCGGGCTTCGACCGCGTGCCGTCCAACCCGTTTGTCGGCCTGCCCGGCCAGCGCGGCAGTTCGCAGTTGCCGCCGCCCGGGTCGCAGGCGCCGTACCTGATCGTGCCCGGTCCCACGCGTGCCGCGGCCGCGCCCCAGCCGGCAATGGCGCCCGCGCCGGTGATGATGAACGCCGGCGCACAGGCCTCGCAACCCTACATCCCGGCGCCGGTGTCCGCCGCCGGGCAGGGCATGGCACCGGAGATCCAGCAGCCGCAGGCCTACTATGCGCAGCAGGTGCAAGCGCCGATGCCGATGCAGGCGCCCGCCAGCACGCGCGGCAAGAATACGCGCGCGGCCAAGGCGCCGGCGCAGGCTTATCCAGCCAATCAGGCTTATCAGACTGGTCAGGCTGGCCAGGCCTACCCCGCCTATCCAGCCAACGCGCAGGTCGCCCAGCAACCGGGTGTGCCCTATCCCGTGCCGCAGCAGGCCATGGCACCTCAGTATCCCGCTGCGCAGTACACCGCGCCGGCGGCCGGCGGCTACGCGGCGGCACCCGTGCCCGCCGCGACCGCGCGCCAGCCGATTGGCGCGCAGTCGCGCGCGCCCTGGCTGGCCGAAGCCGATTCGCAGGCCAACCCGACCGGCCCCAAGACTGCGCAGCAGGAACTCAACGAGATCGAATCGCAGCGCACCAGCACGCTCGCCGGTGGCCCTGTGCTACGCGGGCGCAATGGCGACTCCGGCATGAGCCAGCTCACCGAGATGCAGGTGGTGGCCGAAGCCAAGATAGCCGTCGGCAACGGCAAGCTGGTGGCGCGCGTGACACCGGTCGCGCTGGACGCGGGCTCCGTCGGCAGCGACTTCAACAGCGCCTCGCGCTTTGGCGGCGGCCCGCTGGCGGTCCCGGTGGGCGGCGCGCCCGTCAACTCGGCCGGCACGCCGCTGCGGTCCACTTCCGCCGGCCAGCAGAATGCCTTTGGTGTGGCGCTGGGCGTGGCCTATGAATCGGACCGCATCAAGGCTGACATTGGCAGCACGCCGCTGGGCTTCCGCTACACCGACGTCAATACCGGCGTGCGCTTCAACCTGCCGCTGACGCAACGTACCACGCTGTCGCTTGGCGCATCGCGCCGCCCTGTCACCGACAGCTTGCTGTCGTACGCGGGCGCGCGCGATGACCGCACCGGCCTGCAGTGGGGGGGCGTGATGAACAGCAGCGGGCGCGTCGACCTGGGTTGGGACGATGGCTTCTTCGGCATCTACGGCTACGGCGGCTATGGCTTGCTGACCGGCCACGATGTGAAGCGCAACACGCGTTGGGAAGGCGGTGGCGGGTTCTACCTGCGCCTGATCGACAGCACCGAGCAGCGCCTGATGAGCGGGGTGAACTTCACCTCGATGGGGTACGCGGATAACCTGCGCTACTTCACCTTCGGCCAAGGCGGTTACTTCAGCCCGCAGACCTACTTCGCCGTGACCGTGCCGCTCTCGCTGGCAGGGCGCAGCGGCCGGCTGGCCTACAATGTGCGCGGCGCGTTAGGCATGCAGGCGTTCCGCGAGGATGCGTCGGACTATTTCCCGACCGATCGAGCGGCCCAGTCGGCGGCCGGCAACACCGTCTATCCTGGCCAGTCCAAGACCGGCCTGGCCTACAATCTGGTTGGCTCGATGGAGTACCAGGCGGCCCAGCAGCTGTTTGTCGGCGGCATGCTTGGCATCGACAACGCGCGCGACTATCGCCAGTGGTATGCCGGCGTCTATGTGCGCTACGCGTTGCAGCGCCAGACCGGGCTGATCGCGTTCCCGCCGGTGGCGCCGCAGTCGGCCGTGGGCCCCGCGCCGTTCTGAGGGGCGCGCAACGGATGAATCAATCAAGTGAAGCGCAGCCAGGCGGCTGCGCAAAGGAAGTCCATCATGGGTGAAGCAAAACAACGGGGCAGCCAGGCAGAGCGTGCCGGCCAGGCCCGCGCGCGGCTCGAAGGCATGCGGCCCGCGCAACTGGTGTGCGGCGCGTGCAAGACGGCGTTCAGTACCTTCGATGCCATCGACGCCCCCAACCTGCGCGGCATCGATGCCGTGTTTGGCGGGCAGTGCCCGAACTGCGGCAATGACGTGCTGGTGTTCAAGGGCGAGCCTCAAGCCGTGGCGGATGCCATGGTGGCATGGGAGCGGATGATGGGCGCGGACACCAAGCTGGGCTATCAGTCGCGCGACGGTAAGCATGTGCCGTTCGAAGAAGGCAAGTAAGTCAGCCAGGCGAGCTAAGTCAGCTGTCCAGTAGTTCCGGCGGTCCCATCTCGAAGCGGCCCCGGCCTGCCGCCTTGGCGCGGTAGAGCAGGGCATCGGCCTGGCGCATCAGCTCCTGGTCCGGCATAGGTGCGCCCTTGTAGAGCGCCACGCCGATGCTCACATCCACATCGGCAAACACCCCGTCGATGAAAAAGCGCCGGCTCACCGAGTGCACGATGGCCTGCGCAATGCGCTGGGCATTGGCCGCGCCGCCGATATCCTCCAGCACTACCGCGAACTCGTCGCCGCCCAGGCGCGCCACCGTGTCGCGCTCGCGCACGCAGCGCTGCAGGCGCCGCCCGAAGGCCTGCAGCAGCAGGTCGCCGGTGATGTGGCCGTGGAAGTCGTTGACCGCCTTGAAGCGATCCATGTCCAGGTAGAGCAGCGCCATGAGCCGGCCGTCTTCGCGGCTGCGCGCCATGGCGGCCTGCAGCAGCGCCTCGAAGGCGTTGCGGTTGAGCAACTGGGTCAGGTGGTCGAGCCGGGAGATGCGCGATAGCCGCAGGGTCTCCAGCTTGCGCTGGGTCACGTCCTGCACATGCACATGCACGCCCACCACATGGCCGCCATCCGCGCTCCATTCGGGGCGCAGGCTGGTCTCCATGCAGCGGTAATCCGGATCGCTTTCTTCCGTCTCGAACGTCACCGCGTTGCCTGCCAGCGCTTTTTGCAGGAACGGCCGGGCGCGGGCATAGCGGGTGTCGCCGATCACCTCGCGCACGGTCATGCCGCGCAGCGCCTGCACCGTGATGCCGAAAGTCCGCTCGTAGGCGAGATTGTTGAAGACATAGCGCTCGTCGGGCCCGATAAACGCCAGCAGCGCAGGCAGCGTATCGGTGACCGCGCGCAACTGGCGCTCGCTCAGGTCGAGCTGCTCGCGCCGCTCGCGCACGTCATGCATCAACTGCCCGAAGGCGCGCGCCAGATCGCCGATCTCGTCACGCTGCTGCGCTGGCAGTTTCTCGTAGGCCGCGAGGTCGTGCGCGCTATCGCTTACCACCTGGTGCAGGCGGGTGAGCGGCGTCAGCAGATGCCGCACTGTCAGCCAGATCAGCAGGGCCACCACCGCCAGCGACAGCAGCGCCAGCGCGAGGAAGCGCACCTGCATGGCGTGCAGCGGCGCGAACGCCTCCTGCGCTGGCAGCACCGCCACCAGCTCCCATCCGGTGCTCTCCATCAGGTAGCGCGAGATCAGCGGCCTGGCGGGCGAGAGAAACTCGACGCGCCCGCTGCGGTCGTCGACGCCGCAGGTGTCTCCCAGCGCGCGGGCCGGCTGCGTGGCCTTGGCCGGATCGGGGTGCCGCACATAGACCGGCATCCGCCCTCCCGATACCAGGCAATAGAAGCCGGTGGTGCCGAGCCGGTTGTGGGTGATCTCCACCAGGAAGTTGGCGCTCGACAGGTCGAGCCAGCCCCCCAGCAGGCCAAGGAATTCGCCCTGCTTCGAGACGATGGGCACCGCCACCAGCACGCCGGTCGCGCCATTGATACGGGCGCGGATAGGCGGGGTGATCACAGGCTCAAGGGTGCGCGCGGCTTCGCGGAAGTAGTCGCGGTCGGCAATGCTGACCTGCACGCCATCCCGGGCCAGCACGCGGCCCTGGGCATCGGCCAGCATGAACGCATTGAAGGTGCCGGGCACGGGAATCCGCCGCTCCAGCAGCAGGCGCAGCTCGGCGCCCGGGCGGGAGAGCTCGCCGGCCAGTTGCGGCGCTACATGGGACAGCAGGGTGATGCGGTCTTCCATGGCAGTGTCGAGCTGGTCCGAGGCTAGCTTGACGATGGAGTCCTGCTGGTCTTGCAGCGCGGCGCGCAGGTCGTCGTGTGCGTAATAAAGCGATGCCAGCACGATGCCGGTACCAAGCACGGCGGCAAGCGCTGTGGTAATCAGCGCGAGACGCGCCTTCAGGGAAAGCGAAACTTGGGGCATGCGAGCCGGCGGAGTCGGGGGACGGCGCGCGCCTTCTGGACGGCCGGCCCGCATGGTTGCCGGGAGTCGGGCTTCGGCAGGCTTGCAGGCCCGCCAACCCTACCACAAGCGCCAGCCCCGCGCGAGTCTGGCATGGGCGCACGCGGGCCGCGCCCGCCAGCGTGTGGCGCCGCACGTTACAGTGGCGCGCCGGGGGTGGGCGAGCCATTGCCGCCACGGTATAGTGGACCGTCGCCCTGCGGCGGCTGGGCGAGGCCACCGAGGGATCCCATCCGCACTCCCAAGTCATGAAACTGCCCTCAATTTCGCCAGTCCTGCTGTCCCTGCTGGTCGCCGCGGCCGGCGCCCTGGCGACTGGCGGCGCCTGGCGTGGCATGCATACGCTCGAGCGCGAGGTGGCGCGGGGCGATTTCGAGGCGGTGTTCTCGCCGGTCTTCTCCGCCTTGCAACGGCGCCTGCTGGACAACGAGCAGCTGCTGCGCGGCACCACCGGGCTGTTCGCCGCCGATCCCGCCCTCACCCGCGAGCAGTGGCGCAACTACCTGTACACCACCCAGCTGGATGACCTGCCGCCCGGCACGCATTCGATCGGTTATGCGCGCCTGACCCCGCCACGGGAGCTCGACTGGCTGGTGGAGACGATGCGCCGCGAGGGCCAGCCCGGATTCGAGGTCTACCCGCTGGGCCCGCGCGACGTGTACGCGCCGGTTGTGTATGTCGAGCCCTTCGCCGGGCGCATCACGCGGGCGCTTGGCTTTGACATCATGTCCGATCCCGTGCGCCGCGCTGCCGCCGAGGCTGCCCGCGATAGCGGCGAGGCGCGCCTGAGCGGCGGCGTGGAACTCACGCGGGAGAGCGAAACGCAGGCGCCGCAGCGTGGCGCGGTGCTGTACCTGCCGGTGTACGGCAGTGGCCTGCCGCTGAACACCCCTACCCAGCGGCAGCTGGCCGTGACCGGCTATGTCTATACCTCGCTGCGCCTGGAAGACCTGCTGCGCGGGGTCAGCCTGCCCGCGGCCGGCACCTTGTCGCTGCTGCTTTATGAAGGACGCGACACCAAGCCCGGCGCGCTCCTGGCCGGTGACGCCGAGCCCTTGCCGGCTGGCGCGCCGGTCCTCGCGCCATTGCTGCAGGCCGAACGCGAGCTGACCTATGGCGGCAGG
This sequence comes from Cupriavidus sp. GW823-FHT07A04, assembly GCF_058794615.1. NCBI lineage: Bacteria > Pseudomonadati > Pseudomonadota > Betaproteobacteria > Burkholderiales > Burkholderiaceae > Cupriavidus > Cupriavidus sp. GW823-FHT07A04. The sequence continues at coordinate 99,913 of NZ_JBXAHA010000017.1, read as the reverse complement.
GTCTGGACCTTGCGCGCCACCACCACGCCGGCCTTCGAATCGGCGCATCGCCCGCGACGCTCCATGCTGGTACTGGCGCTCGGCACGGCAGGCACGCTGCTGCTAGCCTGGATTGTGTTTGGCCTGGCACGCCAGCGGCGCAGGGCGTGGCAGCTCGCGGCGCGGGCGCGCCAGGGCCGGCAGGCGGATGGCGCCCTGCAGCGCGCGGGCCTGGCCAGCGCCAGCGATGCCTTCCTGGTATGCGATGCCGGCGGCCGTGTCCAGATCGCCAGCGCGGCGGCCACAGGGCTGTTCGGCAAGGCGCCGGACCAGTTCCCCGGCACCATCATCGCTACCTTGCTGCCCGATGCCGCCACGCTGGCCGCGACGGCGCTGGAGGGGCGGCTGGAGAGCCACGCCCGCAGGTCCGACGGCACCATCATCCCCGTGCGCGTGGCGGTGGCGCCGGTGCCTGCTGCCGGGCCCGGCCGGGTGCTGTGGGTAGTGACCGACCTGAGCGCCATCCGCCGCGCCGAACTGGCGGCCGCCGATGCGGCAGAGCGCAGCGCGCGCGTGCTCGATCACACCGCGCTGTGCGTCATCACTTTCGACCGCAACGGCACGGTGACCGGCATCAACCGCGCCGGCCAGCGCATGCTGTGGTACCAGGCCAGCGAGGTGGCCGCAGGCATGCGCTATCTGGACTTCCTCGATCCCAAGGAGGTTGCGGCGCGCGCTGCCGTGCTCACCAACGAGCTGGGCGAGCCGGTGGCGCCGGGCCTGGCCGCCGTGGTCGGCAAGGCCCGGCACGGGCTGACCGACGAACAGGAGTGGACCTATGTCCGCAAGGGCGGCTCGCGCCTGCCGGTGCAACTGACGCTGACCGCGCTGCCCGAGGCGCACCTGCCCGGCGGCACGGGGAACCCGCCGGCCCCGGCCTTTGCTGGCGAGGCCGGCAACGGTGGCCTGGATGCCGGCGGCTATCTCGCCATCGCGCATGACCTGACGGAGCGCAAGCGTGCGGACGAATACATCCGGCACCTGGCGCATCACGACGCGCTTACGGGCCTGCCCAACCGCGCCCAACTGCATGCGCGCACGGAACTGGTGCTGCAGCGCGCGCTGCGCAAGGGCGAGCGCATCGCGCTGCTGTTGCTCGATCTCGACCAGTTCAAGCGCATCAACGAATCGCTCGGCCACCACATCGGCGATGAGGTGCTGCGTATCGTGGCCGATCGCCTCAAGGCCGCGGTGCGCCACGCCGACCTGGTTGCCCGCATGGGCGGCGACGAGTTCGTGGTGGTGCTCGACCCGTTGAGCCAGGACAGCGAGGCCGAGCTGGTCGCCGCCAAGATCCTGGCCCGCCTGTCGGAAGACCTGCAGCTAGGCAACCAGCGCCTGCGCGTGACGCCCTCGATCGGCATGGTGCTGTGCCCCGACGACGGCGACAACCTGGCCGACCTGCTCAGGAACGCCGATGCCGCCATGTACGCGGCCAAGCGCCGCGGCGGTGCGCAGCTCAGCCGCTTCTCCAGCGAGATGGCCGAGGCATCCATGGCGCGTTTCACCATCGAGGGGCTGCTGCGGCGCGCGCTGGCCACGCAGGCGTTCAAGCTGCGCTACCAGCCCATCGTCGACACGGCCACCTTGCGCATTGCCGGCGTGGAAGCGCTCATTCAATGGGAAACGCCCGAGCGCGGCGTGATCCCGCCAACCGAGTTCATCCCGATTGCCGAGCAAAGCGGCCTGATCATGCCGCTGGGCGAGTGGATCCTGGCCACGGCCTGCCGCGAGATCCAGCACCTGCGCAGCGAGCTTGGCGTGGAGCTGGATGTGGCGGTGAATATCTCGCCGCTGCAACTGCGCCAGGAAGGGTTTCCCGCTATGGTCACGCAATGCCTGGCGGCCGCCGGGCTGCCGGCTTCGAGCCTCACCATCGAGGTGACGGAGGGCATCCTGATCGAGGGCGGGAGCAAGACCATCGACACCTTCGAGCGCGTGCGCGCGCTCGGCGTGGGATTGTCGATCGACGATTTCGGCACGGGCTATTCGGGCTTGAGCTACCTGACGCGGCTGCCGATCGACAAGCTGAAGATCGACAAAGCCTTCGTCGACGACGTCGCGCACGATGAACATCACCAGGCCGTGGCGGCCGCCATCATCACCCTTGGCCACCAGCTCCACCTGCAGGTGGTGGCCGAAGGCGTGGAGTCGCCCGCGCAGTTCGCCTTCCTGCGCGAACACGGCTGCGATGCCGTGCAGGGCTACCTGTTCTGCCAGGCGGTGCCGCTGGCCGGCCTGATGGAGATCTGCGCGGCAGGCGGTGAAGCGACCATGCAGGCCTGGGCGCAACGGGTGCCGGCCGCGGATTGAGCCGCATCCCCAAAATCCGCCGATACCTGCATCGGGATTCTTTGCCCAACTGCCACACGGCTGGCATGCGCCGCTCCTATGCTGCCCGCTGTTATCAAAGCGCAGAGGGTTGTCCATGCAAGCAGGTGAGTCCGCGCCGGGCCGCGCGTTCCTGGCGGTCGAGCAGGTAGGCAAGCGTTTCGGAGGGGCGGGAGGGTTCCAGGCGCTGGACGGCGTTTCGCTGTCGGTGGCGCAGGGGGAACTGCTGTGCCTGCTGGGCCCTTCGGGTTGCGGCAAGACCACTTTGCTGCGCATCATCGCGGGGCTGGAGCGCGAGGACACGGGCCGTATCCACGCCGGCGGGCGCGAGCTGACAGGCTTGCCACCGCAGGCGCGCGACTACGGCATCCTGTTCCAGTCCTATGCGCTGTTTCCCAATCTGCCGGTGGCCCAGAACGTGGCCTACGGCTTGCAGGGCCGGGGCATGGGACGTGCGCATCGCGAAGCCCGCGTCGCGGAAATGCTGTCGCTGGTAGGCCTGGCGGGCAGCGAGCGCAAGTTCCCCGGGCAGCTCTCGGGCGGCCAGCAGCAGCGCGTGGCACTGGCGCGCGCGCTGGCGCCGGCACCGTCGCTGCTGCTGCTCGATGAGCCGATGTCGGCACTCGATGCGAGGGTGCGCGAGCATCTGAGGCTGGAGTTGCGCCAGTTGCAGCGGCGCTTGAACGTCACTACCGTCATGGTCACGCACGACCAGGATGAAGCCATGGCGATGGCGGACCGCATCGCCGTGATGGAGGGCGGGCGCATCGCGCAGGTCGGCACGCCCGGCGAGATCTACGAGCGCCCGGCCTCGGCCTTCGTGGCCGAATTCATCGGTCAGGCCAACTGGCTGGATGGCCGGCTCAGCGGGCGCGATACCTTCAGCGTGGGCGAGCTCGACCTGGCCGTGTCCCCGGCCCGCGCCGGCGAGGTGGCCGAAGGCGCAGCCCGGCTGTGCTGCCGCCCGGAAGCCATCCGGCTGCACCCCGTGGAAGGCGAGCCCAACCGCCTGCTGGCGCGCATTGTCGACCAGACCTATCTGGGCAGCCGCTATCGCCTGATGCTGGAGGCCGACCGCCTGCCGGGCCACACGCTGTTTGCCGACGTACTGCGCGAGGAGCGCCACCTGCTGCCGGCGCCGGGCAGCCACAAGTTCTGGGTGTCGCTGCCCAGCCAGGCGCTGCAGGTGTTCGCATGACGCGCGCATTGCCCGTGGCCGGGGCGAAGGCCGATCGCGATGCCACTGTCAGGCGCGGGCGTGGCGCCGGCAGCGCGGCGGACCGCATCGCGCATGCCGCGCCCGCTGCGATGAAGTGGCTCTGGCTTGCCGGGCTGGCCGTGGCGCTGGTACTGCCGCTGCTGGCGCTGTTTGGCCAGGCATGGTTCGATGAAGCCGGGCGCTGGGCCTTGCCTGCGCGCGTGGCCGAGATGGTCGCCAACCCGAATTTCCTGCCGCTGCTGGGCCGCAGCGTGGCCGTCTCGCTGACCGTGGCCGCGCTGGTGGTGCCGCTGGCCTTTGGCTTTGCCTACGCGCTGCAACGCTCCCGTATCGCGTTCAAGCCGCTCTGGCGGGGCATTGCGCTGCTGCCGCTGTTCGCCCCTTCGCTGCTGCCGGGCATCGCGCTGGTTTACCTGTTCGGCAACCAGGGCGTCTTCAAGGGGGCATTCGGCGCAGGCGGCATCTATGGTTTCTGGGGCATCGTGCTGGGCGAGGCCTTCTATACGTTTCCCCATGCGCTGATGGTGCTGATGGCCGCGCTCTCGCTGGCCGACGCGCGCCTGTACGAGGCCGCGCGCGCCATGGGGGCCTCCGCCTGGCGCACCTTCCTCACGGTGACGCTTCCGGGTGCGCGGCACGGCCTGTTTGGCGCGGCGTGCCTGGTGTTTACGCTGGTGGTGACGGATTTCGGCGTGCCCAAGGTGGTGGGCGGCGGCTATCCGGTGCTGGCGCTGGAAGCCTACAAGGCCGTGGTGGGGCAACAGCAGTTCGCGCGCGGCGCGCTGATCGGCATGCTGCTGCTGTTGCCGGCGCTGCTGACGTTCGGCGTGGACATCGCCATGCAGCGCCGGCAACGCGCGCAGATGTCGAGCCGTGCCCAGGTCTATGTGCCGGGCCGCGACGGGCTGCGCGACACGTGTTGCACGCTGGTGGTGACGGTGATCGGCGCCGCCTTGCTGATCATGCTGGCGGCGGCGGTGGGCGCTTCGCTGGTCAAGCTGTGGCCGTACAACCTGCAGCTCACGCTGGCGCATTACGACTTCGACAATATGGATGGCGGCGGCTGGCTGGCCTACCGCAACAGCTTGCGCCTGGCCGCGCTGAGCGCACTGGCCGGCACGCTGGCGATCTTCTTCGGCGCGTGGCTGACCGAGCGCACGCGCGGGCCGGCGTGGTTGCATGGCGTGCTGCGCGCCGGCTTTGTGTTGCCGATGGCGGTGCCCGGGCTGGTACTCGGGCTGGGCTATGTGTTCTTCTTCAACGCGCCCTCCAATCCGCTGCACGGGCTCTACGGCACCATGACGCTGCTGGTGATCTGCAACGTGGCCCACTTCTACACCACCGGCCACCTTACCGCCGCCGCCGCGCTGCGCCAGCTCGATGCCGAGTTCGAGGCCGCCGCGCTGTCGCTGGGCGTGGCGCCGCTGGTCACCTGCTGGCGGGTGACGGTGCCGATCTGCCTGCCCGCGCTGATCGATATCTTCCGCTACCTGTTTGTCTCGGCCATGACCACGGTATCCGCGGTGATCTTCCTCTATAGCCCCGATACCGTGCTGGCCGCGATCTCGGTGCTGAACATGGATGATGCCGGCGACACCGCGCCAGCCGCGGCCATGTCCACGCTGATCCTGCTGACCTCGGCGCTGGCCTGCCTGCTGCTGATGGGCGCCGCGCGCGGCTGGCTGCGCCGCACGCAAGCCTGGCGCGCGCCGGCGCCTTGATTTGCCGTCGCTAACCAGCGCCGGCGCCGCGATACGCATTTCACGACCCGAACTTCACGACATGCCTTCCAAGGAGAAACCATGACTCACCTGTTCCGCACCGCCACCGCCGTGGCCGCCTTCGCGCTGCTGGCCGGCGCCGCCCATGCCAATACCGTGCTCACGGTTTACACCGCGCTGGAGGCTGACCAGATCGCCGCCTACAAGGCCGCGTTCGAGAAGGCCAACCCGGACATCGAGATCAAGTGGGTGCGCGATTCCACCGGCATCGTGACCGCCAAGCTGCTGGCCGAGAAGGCCGCGCCGCGCGCCGACGCGGTGTGGGGCCTGGCCGGTTCCAGCCTCGCCATCCTCGACAAGGAAGGCATGCTGCAGCCGTACGCGCCGAAGAACCTGGCGGCGGTGGACGCGCAATACCGCAGCGCCGCCAATCCGCCGGCATGGGTTGGCATGGACGTATGGGGCGCGGCAATCTGCTTTAACACCATCGAGGCGCAAAAGCAGGGCTTGCCCAAGCCCACGTCGTGGGCCGACCTGGCCAAGCCGGTATACGCGGGCAAGATCGTCATGCCGCATCCTGCGTCGTCGGGCACCGGCTACCTGGACGTGAGCGCCTGGCTGCAGATGATGGGCGAGCAAAAGGGCTGGTCCTACATGGACGCCCTGCACAAGAACATCGGCCTGTATACGCACTCCGGCTCCAAGCCCTGCAAGATGGCGGCGCAAGGCGAGTTCCCGATCGGCATCGCGTTTGAATACCGTGCGATGAAGTCCAAGAAGGAAGGCGCGCCGATCGACATCGTGCTGCCGTCCGAAGGGCTGGGCTGGGACATCGAGGCCACCGCGATCATCAAGGGCACCAAGAACCTGGATGCGGCGCGCAAGCTGGCCGACTTCTCCGCTTCGTCCGACGCCATGGCGCTGTACGAGAAGAACTTCGCGGTGCTGGCCATCCCGGGCATCGCCAAGCCGGATCCGCTGCTGCCGGCCGACTACGAGAAGCGCCTGATCAAGAATGACTTCACGTGGGCCAGCGCCAACCGGGACCGCATTCTCGCCGAGTGGAGCAAGCGCTACGAAGGCAAGGCCGAGAAGAAGTAAATCAGTAAAGAAGCAAAGAAGTAAAACCTGGCGATCAGCGTCAGCCGGTAAGCCCGGGCAAGCGGTGCGCAATCCAGCGCGTACGGCTTGCCCGGGCGCTTTCATTGATGCAAAGCATGGTGGTCCACGCAGAAACGGGTACGTTATTCGTCGCATGACGAGTTGCGGCAAAACGACCCCGTTTGGACGTTTTTGGTGGGCAGCGTGCGGGGGGATTGTGAGGAGAGGCGAGGGCGTGAGTGTGGACTCACGCTGCCCCGGCGCGAGCGCCGCCGGGGCGCTGCGCAAAAGCGGCCAAGCCTGGCCGCCCGTGCTGGCAATCAACCGTGGGACGCTTCCGAGGGATCGTTGCGCGAGTGCAGCCGGCGATACAAGTCGTCAACATGGCTGCGGCTGCTGCGCAGCTCTTCCCGGCCACGTTCCGTGATCAGGTAGACACGCCCGATGCCGTCACGCAGGACGCTTTCCATGTAGCCTTCCATCTGCAAGGCGCGCAGCAAGGGACGGACGGTGCCAATATCCACCTGGAACCCGTACTCCATCAGCATCTCGGCGAGCATGGCCACGGTGGCCGGCACCTCGACGGCAAATTGGAGGACGTAAATGCGGGCTAGCAAGCCAAGGAACTGTCGTTTCATGACGCTGCAAACGCGTCATCTCCCATTGCGGTTGACGTTGATTTATAGTTGTGAACCGTGCGCCGCAAAAAAAAGAAGCCGCCACGTAAGTGGCGGCTTGTCGGGAATGCGTCGGAGGGGTCAATTAACTCTGGCGCAGATCAGATTTTAAAATAACTAAACACGACTTGTCACGCAACTCATGTGACTGCCCCCTCGTCAGTAGGGTGTCAGTGTGGCGATTCCTCCAAAAAGCGCATTAAAGTGCACTTTTAAGCGGTAATCTGGGACAGGGAGATGTCCGAAACCAGCTTGCGGCCACACTGGCACCGGGGTTTAATCCGGGCACGCCATCCTCGTTTTCTCTCCCCACCATGAAACCCACCGACCTGATCCGCCTGCTCAGCCTTGCCGCCATCTGGGGCGCCAGTTTCCTGTTCCTGCGGATCAGCGCGCCGGTGCTTGGTCCCCTGACCGCCGCCTTTCTGCGGGTACTGATCGGGGCGCTGACGCTCGTGGCCTGCCTGGCGATGATGCGCGTGCGCTGGAACATGCGCGGCAAGTGGCGGCAGGTCATGGTGCTGGGCGTGATCAACTCCGGCATCCCATTCGCCATGTACTCGTTCGCCGCGCTGTGGCTACCGGCCGGCTACTCCGCCGTGTTCAACGCCATGACGCCGCTGATGGGCGTGTTGATCGGCGCGCTGTGCTTTAGCGAGCGCCTGACGCTGGCCAAGGCCGGCGGCGTCGTCCTCGGCGTTGCCGGTGTCGCGGTGCTGACCCGCACCGGGCCGGTAGCGTTCTCGCCCCAGGTGCTGCTCGGCGCCGCCGCCTGCCTGGTGGCGACCGCATGCTACGGTCTGGCGGGCTTCCTCGCGCGGCGCTGGATCACCGCGCAGGGCGGTCTGGACGCGCGCCTGGTGGCAACGGGCAGCATGGTTGGCGCCACCCTGTTCCTGCTGCCGTTCAGCGCGGTTGCACTGATGCGCGAAAACACGCTGCCGGCCGCCGGCCCAGGCGTTTGGATGGCGATGCTGGGGGTGGGGATGCTTTGCACGGCGATTGCGTACATCCTGTACTACCGGCTGATTGCCGACCTGGGCCCGGTTCGCTCGCTGACCGTGACCTTCCTGATCCCGCCGTTCGGCATCGTCTGGGGCGCCATCTTCCTTGGCGAGCAATTGTCGTGGGCACACGCCGCCGGCGGGGCGCTGATCGGGATGGCCGTCTGGCTGGTGCTGCGGCCCGCGGCCCCGGCTGCCAGCGCGAATGTGGTGGCGCCGGGGCCGGGCCGGCCCTGACGGCGAAAGGCTCGGCCATCCCGCTCATCTAGCCCATCTCGCGCTACCTGTGCTCCCCGCGCTTAGCGGAACCGGTAGGTCACGGCCCCCATGGTGGTCCATTGCTGGCGCCGCTCGGTGATCGGGCTGCTGGCCGCATCGCCCTGCAGCCGGGCAAAGGTCACGGAGGCCAGCGCGGACCAGTTGCGCGAGATCTCGTAGGTGACGATGCCATTCGCATGCCACTCGCGCAGGCCAGCACCCACGGCATGCGTCTGCAGGCCGGAACGCGCGCTTTGCTCCGCCGTGACGCCGAAGAACGTCTGCATGTACTTGCTGTTGGTCCAGGTCACCCCTGGCCCCAATGTGAATAGCCACTTACCGGCTGGCAGGCTGAACAGCACATCGCCATTCGCAATCAAGCCCTGGCCCTGGCCAGCGATATCCTGCGCCACATCCGCCGAGAACGTTACGAACGACACCTGCGCCTGCGCGAATGCGCGCGCCCGCATGGTCATGTTGACGTCGCCCAGGCCCCTGAGCCGGCTGTCATTCTTGCTTTTGCGCCAGGTCGGGTCGAACTGGAAGTCGGCGCCGATCTGCCAGATATCGTTGTTGACCGCGTAGACCCCTAGCAGGTCGAAGCCGCGCGAGAAGAAGCGGCCGCCGTAGTCGATGTCCTGGTAGATGATCGGATAAACAAGCGTGCTGCGGGAGCCGGGGAAATCCGGCGCGGCGTACACGCCCGGGCCGGCCGAGATCTTCCAGTTACTGGCGGGCGCGGTGGTGGCCGGCGCGTCAGGCGCTGCCCAGGCGGCTGTGGCGCCCAGGGTGAGGGCTAGAGCCAGAAGTGCGCGGCGGGGCGCGAAGGGGATGGGCATTTGGACGCGGAGCGGGTTTGAGTGGGGCCGCGCTGCGCGCGGGGGCTAGCGGGGGATTTTAACTGGAGGGGGAGGGGGTGGGGGGATTTGGCAGGGTGGAAAACGCTCACCCATGTGCCTGCACTCAAGTGCCACCTGCTTGTGTGAACTGTGCCGGGGGCTCAAGCCAGGCTCAAGCCCGGTTCGCCCATGTTCATCCGCTCCACATTGAAGCGCTCCCTGACCATCACGACTACCCGGCGTGCCAGTGGCAAGCTCCGCATCGCTTCTTCGTCGCTCGTCCCGGGGAAATCGACCTCCGCGCTCCAGTTGCACCCGGTGTGGTCCGGCCGGTGCACGCACACGGCGTGCAGCTGGCAGCCCTGGCAGCCGGGTTGCGCATGCAGGCAATCGTTCAGCAGGCGCTTGAGTTCGGTCAGGGGCTTGGTCTGGCGATCCATGATGGACTCCGGTTGCGCACCCGTGCCCGCGACGGGCGGGGACGGGCGAGGCCGTGGTTCCGACAATGGGGGGCGGTGGAACGAGGGCCGTATCAGTTGATGGATTTGTCGGCTCGGCATCCAGGGCAAAGGCCGTATAGCACCAGCATGTGCTCGCGCAGCACGAAGGCATTGGCGCTTGCCACTTCGCGCTGGCGGATTTCGATGGCTTCGTCGCGGAATTCTTCCACGCGGCCGCAGGCCACGCAGATCAGGTGGTCGTGGTGGCCACCTTCGTTGAGTTCGAACACTGCGTGATCGGCTTCGAAGCTGTGGCGCAGCAGGATGTTGGCCTGCACCAGCTGGCTGAGCACGCGGTAGATCGTCGACAAGCCGGCATCGACTTCCTGTGCCAGCAGGATGCGGTAGACGTCTTCGGCGCTGAGGTGGCGCCGTGGGCTGGCACGGAAAACTTCCAGCACGCGAACGCGCGGTGACGTTGCCTTGAGTCCGGCACGCTTGAGGTCAATGGGTTCGGTACTGTTGGGAGGCATCAGCATGCTGCGGCTTAGCGCCCGCACGGGGCGCATCAATCGGAAATGAAGGTGTCTGGGCCGGCTGCGCCATCACGCGCATTGGGCGGACGTTCGCGATTCCAACCGTAGGCGTGCAGCGGGCGGCGTCCTGCAAGGAAGGCCGCCCGCTGCTGCGAGCCGTGGCGCACGGCTCGCGGAATAAAAAAATGGCTTGGCTTGTCGGCCGAAGAGGCGATCGGGAAAGCGGGGTCTGGTTGCTTTCCCGATCCTCCGGTGACTGGCTACTGCCAAACGCTCCGCGGTACGGAGCGGTCCCCACAAAAGACGGTGATGGATGCCGCGTTGCGACATCTCAAAATTCTTGTTGCCGCGGACTTGCCGCTGGCCTTGCTGTGTTCTGGTGCCTGGCGCCAGGCCAAGCTTGTCTTGCTTCCTTGCTCGCCTGCGTCAGTCAGTGAGGCAATAGTAAATGGGAATTAATCTCATTACAAGGAAAATTTTCAACTTATTTCGGAAGGGCTTTGCGGATGGCGCGGCCACCAGTTGCGCGCAAGCGCGGGAGGAAACGCAGGGAGGAGCGCGGAAAAAGAAAACGTGCGCCGGGCAAGCGGGGAAAGTCCCCGGCGCACGCGAAGCGCGCAGTCAAGCGCGCGATGGCGGCGCCCGGCATGCCGAGCCCGGGGCGCCGCTGGTTACCGCCCTATGCGGATCTCACGCGCCCGCCAGCCGGAACGTGCCAACGGCGCGGTGCAGCGCATCGGCCTGGTCTTCGAGGGAGGCGGCCGCGGCGGCTGCCTGCTCCACCAGCGCGGCGTTCTGCTGCGCCATCTGGTCCATCTGCGTCACGGCCTGGTTGACCTGCTCGATGCCGCCGGTCTGCTCTTCGGTGGCGGCGCGCATCTCGCCCATCAGGTCGGTCACGCGCTTGACCGCTTCCACGATCTCGTCCATCGCTTGCCCGGCGGTTTCCACCAGCGCCGAGCCATCATCCACCCGCTGCGCGGAGTTGCCGATCAAGGCCTTGATCTCCTTGGCGGCGGTAGCGCTGCGCTGCGCCAGGCTGCGTACCTCGCCGGCCACCACCGCGAAGCCGCGGCCCTGGTCGCCCGCGCGGGCGGCTTCCACCGCCGCGTTGAGCGCCAGGATATTGGTCTGGAAGGCGATGCCTTCGATTACGCCGATGATGTCGACCACCTTGCCCGAGGCGGCCTTGATCTCGCCCATGGTGTTGACCACCTTGCCCACGATGACGCCGCCGCGCACCGCGATCTCCGATGCGCCCTCGGCCAGGCGGCTGGCCTGGCGCGCGTTGTCGGCGCTCTGGCGCACGGTGCCGGTGAGCTGCTCCATGCTGGCCGCCGTTTGCTCCAGCGACGCCGCTTGCTCTTCGCTGCGGCGCGACAGGTCGGCGTTGCCGGTGGCGATCTCCCTGGCCGCTCCGGCGATCGAATCCGCCGAGCCGCGGATGCTGCCGATGGCGCCGGTCAGGCGGGTTTGCATCTGCTGCATGGCGAACAGCACGCTGTGGTTGTCACCGGGCGCGGTGTGCACTTCGCTGGCCAGGTCGCCTTCGGCGATGCGCGCGGCGATGCGCGAAGTCAGCGCCGGCTCTCCGCCCAGCTGTTTATGCAGGCCGTTGGCGATGCGCAGCACCACCACAGTCATCACCGTGCCGATGCCCAGCAGCAAGGCCAGCGACTTGAGCAGCGCCTGGCGGAACGCCGCGTCGATATCGTCCAGGTAGACCCCGGCGATGAAGTTCCAGTCCCACGGCTTGAAGTTCGCCACGTAGCTCAGCTTGGGCTGCGGCGCCTCGGCGCCAGGCTTGGCCCACAGGTACTGCACGTAACCCTGTCCCGCGCCTTTGCCGATCGCGGCAATATCGCGGAACAGATAAGTGCCCTTCGGGTCCTTGGTGTCTTCCATGTTCTTGCCGTTCATCTCCGGTTTGAACGGATGCATCACCACAACCGCGTTGGAATGCATCAGGGTGAAGTAGCCGTCCTCGCCAAAGCGGATGGCGCGCACGCGCTCCAGGGCCTGCTGCTTGGCCTCTTCCATCGGCATCTTGCCGCTGCGCCCCAGTGCCTCGTACGACTGGACCATGGACAGCGCGGTTTCGGTGACGTGCGCCAGGTCGAGCTTTCTCTCCGCCAGGCGCAGTTCGCGCATCTGCCAGGCGTCCCATAGCGTCAGCCCGAGCAGGCAGACCCAGCTCAGCAGCAATGGCAACAGCAATTTTTTCCTCAGGCTCAGGCGCTCCAGCATTCTCTCTCCCCTTTTTCTAGCTATGGATTTACGGCACTGCTGAGGCGATAACGGCGGCCCGGAGGACAAACTTGACGACCGCTCGCTAGGGGATTTCCTCAGGTGCAGCAAGGCTCGCAGGGGAATTTGGCAGTGGCATGCACGCAACCGCACAAATGATCTTTTGGCTGCGGATGACGCTGCACTTTAAGGGGCGTTCCGAGTGTGGAGCGTGTAATGGAACGTAATGCCTGATCGCCAGCGCAAGCATTGCGATTTCAAATGAGAACCATTATCCTTTCGCTTTACTTGCCTGGGCCGTCACCTGGCACGGGGCGCGGCACCTTCGCGCGGACGCGGCAAGCTGACCAGTGAGGCACCGGAGAAGCAGGTTGCCGGGCGCCGGAAGATCAACAAATATGACTGAAACATCGCTAGCGGCAGGCCAGCAGCGCCGGGCATTCTGGCTCAAACACCTGCATCAGTGGCACTGGATCAGTTCGGCAATGTGCCTGATCGGCATGCTGCTATTTGCCGTCACCGGCTTCACGCTCAACCACGCTGGCCAGATCGAGGCTCGCCCGCAAGTGGTCACACGCACGGCGAGCGCGCCGGCCAGCCTCACGGCGGCCTTGCGCCGGGCCACGCACGCAGACAAGGGCCCGGTGCCAGCGGCGCTGGCCAACTGGCTGTCGCAGGAACTCGATATCAACGCCCATGGCCGTGAAGCCGAGTGGCAGGCCGATGAGATCTATGTCGCATTGCCGCGCCCGGGTGGCGATGCCTGGGTCAGCGTGGCACTGGACAGCGGCGATGTGCAGTACGAGAAGACCACGCGGGGCTGGATCTCCTACCTGAACGACCTGCACAAGGGCCGCAACACCGGCCGCGCATGGAGCCTGTTCCTGGATGTGTTCGCCGCAGCCTGCCTGATCTTCAGCGTGACCGGCTTGTTCCTGCTCAAGCTGCACGCCGGAGGCCGCATGGCGACCTGGCCGCTGGTCGGGCTGGGCGTGGTGGTGCCGCTGCTGCTGGCGCTGCTGTTCATCCACTAACGATCACTAGCGATTACTAACGATCACCTGATCCCATTTACCGTTCAAAGACGAGGTCCCGTTATGCGCCGATTGCTTACCGTCACCCTTACCGGCCTGGCCGCGGCTCCATTCGCCAGCCCGGCCGTGGCGGCCGAAATGAACGTCAAGGTAGAGATCCCGCGCCTGAACGTCGCGGAATACCACCGGCCCTATGTCTCGATGTGGATCGAGCGCGCCGACCAGAGCCCGGCCGCCACGCTGGCCGTCTGGTATGACGTCAAGCACAAGGACGGCGAAGGCACCAAGTGGCTCAAGGACATGCGCCAGTGGTGGCGCAAGGCCGGGCGCGACATGCAGATGCCCGCCGACGGCATCTCCGGCGCCACGCGCGCAGCCGGAGAGCACACGCTCACTTTCACGGATGCCAAGGCGCCGCTGGGCAAGCTGCCCGCCGGCGAGTATCAGCTCGTCGTGGAGGCCGCCCGCGAGGTCGGCGGCCGCGAACTGCTGCGCGTGCCCTTTGCCTGGCCGCCGAAGGCAGCCGCTTCGGCCAAGGCCAAGGGTGAGCATGAGCTTGGCGGCGTCTCGGTCGACCTGAAGCCCTGAAGCCCTGAGCCCCGAACCGATCAACCAGCCCTGCATTCAATAGCAAGAGGAATAGGAGCATGACGATGAAGACCTTCGCCACCAAACTGTCCGTCCAGGCCGCCGCGCTGGCCTTGGCCGCGCTGATGCCGCTGGCCGCCCACGCACACCGCCAGTGGCTGCTGCCGTCGGCGACCGTGCTGTCGGGCAGCGACCCGTGGGTGACCGTCGACGCCGCCGTGTCGAACGACCTGTTCTACTTCGAGCACGTGCCGCTGCGCCTCGATAACCTCGCCGTGACCGCGCCGGACGGCGCCGCGGCCAAGGTCGAGAACGCCAGCACCGGCCGCTATCGCAGCACCTTCGACGTTCACCTGACCCAGCCCGGCACCTACAAGGTGGCCATGGTCAACCACGGCCTGTTTGCCAGCTACAAGGTGGACGGCCAGGCCAAGCGCTGGCGCGGTTCGCCCGAGGCCTTCGCCAAGGAGGTGCCGGCCGGCGCGCAGGACCTGCAGGTGACGCAGGCCGACAGCCGCCTGGAAGCCTTCGTGACGGCGGGCAAGCCCACCGCCAAGGTGCTGCAGACCACTGGCCGGGGCCTGGAGCTGGCGCCCGTGACCCACCCGAACGACCTGGTCGCCGGCGACGCCGCCAGCTTCCGCCTGTTGCTGGACGGCAAGCCCGCCGCCAACGTCAAGGTAGCCGTGGTGCCGGGCGGTATCCGCTATCGCGACCAGTTGCAGGAAATGGCGTTCACCACCGACGTCGACGGCAAGTTCAGCGTCAAGTGGCCGGCCCCGGGCATGTACTGGCTGGAAGCCGAGGTGCGCGACGACAAGGTTGCCGTCAAGGAAGCCAAGACGCGCCGCGCCAGCTATGCGGCCACGGTGGAAGTGCTGCCGCAGTAAGCGCAATGCCACGCCGGCAGGCGGCGGGGGGCGTGAGTCCCGTCGCCTGCGCAAGCCCTAAGCCCCCAGCGGGCTTTTTGCGTTTTCGTCATTTCCGTCTCCTGTCCGTCTCCCGTCCGTCTCATATGCAGCGTGTCCTGGTTCCCCTTTCGCTTGGTGCCGTTCCGCCCGTGCCTGCCGCGGCGTCACGCCTGTGCTGGCGGCAAGGCGAGACCATGGGCACCACATGGTCGGTGGCGTGGGCCGCATCGCCCGTGGCAGTCGATCAAGACACGCTCGACGCCGGCATCCGCGCCGTGCTGGCCGAGGTCGTCGCGCAGATGAGCAACTGGGACGAAGCCTCGGACGTGAGCCGCTTCAACCGCGCCGCGGCCGGCAGCTGGCAGGTGCTGCCAGCCGACTGCTTCACCGTGCTGAAGGCGGCGCTGCAAGTGGCGCGCGACAGTGGCGGCGCCTTTGACCCCAGCGCGGGGCCGCTGGTCGACCTGTGGGGCTTCGGCCCGGCGCCGCAGCGTGCCCAAGCGCCCGCGCTGGCGGCGCTGGAGCAGGCGCGCGCGCAATGCGCATGGCAGCGCATCGCCATCGACGAGGCCGGTAGCCGCGTGCAGCAGCCCGGCGGCATCCGGCTGGATTTCTGTGCCATCGCCAAGGGCTTTGGCGTGGATGCGGTGTCGCGCTACCTGAGCGGGCAGGGCATCGACAACCACCTGGTGGAAATCGGCGGCGAGCTGCGCGGCCATGGCGTCAAGCCCGACGGCATGCCGTGGTGGGTCGCGCTGGAAACGCCGCCGGGCGGTGGCGCGGCGGGGCACGAGACGCTGGTCGCGCTGCATGGCTTGTCGGTGGCCACCTCGGGCGACTACCGGCGTTACTTCGATAGTGGCGGTCGCCGCTATGCGCACACGCTGGACCCGCGCACGGGCTACCCGGCCAGCCACGCGCTGGCCTCCGTCACGGTGCTGCACCCGCAATGCATGATGGCCGATGCGCTGTCCACCGCGCTGACCGTGCTGGGCCCCGAGGCGGGCATGGTATTCGCCTGCCGTCATGCGCTGGCCGCGCGCTTCCTGATCCGCCGCAGCGACGGCTTCGACGAACGCTTGTCGCCGGCCTTCGAGGCCATGCTGTCATGACCACGCCTGATACCGCCTCCTCCCTGCCTATGGACCCGCCGGCCGCGGCTAGCTCGCGCCGGCAGGGCCACGAAGGCCATGCCGGCAATTCCCGCAAGCGCTTCCGCGTCATCGACGCCGTGATCCTGCTGGGCGCGCTGGCTGGCGTGGCCGGCACCGCTCTGGGCTTTCTCGCACCCAGCCGCGCGGGCATGGCCGCCGGCGTGGTAATAGCCTATGCCGGGTTCTGTGCCGCCGTGATCGGCCGGCATCGCCGGCGGCGTCCGCGCGCCGGCCAGCTATCGGAAGCCAAGGACGGCGCCACGGTCGTGGCCTACGCGAGCCAGAGCGGCTTTGCCGAGCAGCTTGCGCTGCAGACCGCGCAGGCGCTGCAGGATGCCGGCGTGCCCGCGCAGTTGCTATCGTTCGACCAGCTGGTGGCCGGGCGTCTTGCCCATTGCCGTCAGGCGCTGTTCGTGGTCAGTACCACGGGCGAGGGCGATGCGCCAGACAGCGCCTCGGGCTTTGCACGCCGCCTGACGGCCGCCGCCGGCGCAGGTGGCCTGCGCGCGCTGCGCTACGGCATCCTCGCGCTTGGCGACCGCAGCTACGCGAACTACTGCGCCTTCGGCCACGCGCTGTCGGCATGGATGCAGCGCCAGCATGCGCAGGCGCTCTTCGACATGGTGGAAGTGGACAACGGCGATGCCGGGGCCCTGCGCCACTGGCAGAACCATCTCAGCGCGCTCGCTGGCGGCGCCGAAATCGCTGATTGGGAAAAGCCCCGCTACGCCGACTGGCGCCTGCACGAGCGCAGGCTGCTCAATCCCGGCAGCCCGGGCGCACCGGCCTTCCACCTTGCGCTGGTGCCTGCCGTTGCCGAAGGCTCGCTGTCGTGGCAGGCCGGCGACATCGCCGAGATCGGCCCGTGTCTTGCGCCGTCCGAGGTGGCGCGTGTGCTGGCAAAGCTCTCGCTGGACGGCGACACCGCTGTGCGCTGCGATGGCGCATCCACCACGCTGGCGCAGGCGCTCGCCACGCGCATCGTCCTGCCCGATCCGCATCTGGCAGCACTGGCCGGCGTCACGCCGCAACGGCTGGTGGATACGCTGCCGCTGTTGCCGCACCGCGAGTATTCGATTGCCTCGCTGCCGGGCGACGGGCAACTGGATTTGCTGGTGCGCCAGACGCGCCATGACGATGGCCGGCTCGGCCTGGCATCCGGCTGGCTCACCGCGCATGCGGAGCCAGGCGCGGGCATCGCCCTGCGCATCCGCACCAATCGCGGCTTTCATCCGCCTGCGGATGATCGCCCGCTGATCCTGATCGGCAACGGCACCGGCCTGGCCGGCCTGCGCGCGCACCTGAAAGCCCGCGCCGCGGCCGGGCATCATCGCAACTGGCTGCTGTTTGGTGAGCGCACCGCGGAGCACGACGCGTTCCACCACTCTGAGCTCACCGCATGGCAGGCCAATGGCGTGCTGCAGCGGCTGGACCTGGTCTACTCGCGCGATGGCGGCTCGCTCCATTACGTGCAGGACGCCGTGCGCGCATCGGCCGACGCATTGCGAGAATGGATCGAAGCTGGCGCGGCCATCTACGTTTGCGGCAGCCTCAAAGGCATGGCCGGTGGCGTCAACGCGGCGCTGTCGGAGGTGCTGGGCGAAGAAGCCCTGCTGCGCCTTGGTGAGCAGGGCCGGTATCGGCGCGATGTCTACTGAGCCTGGCTGGAAAGCGATCAGGCTGGCGTAGCGTCCCCTGCCACCTCCATCAGCGCATCCACCACCACCGCCCCGCCCGCACTCACCATCACCGGGTTGAGGTCAATCGAGCGGATTGCACCGTTGGCGTCAAGCATCAGCTGGCCCACGCGCACGGCGATCCGGCATAGCGCCGCCACATCGACAGCCGGCTCGCCGCGCACGCCCGCCAGCAGTGGCGCAATGCGCAGGCCGGCCACGGCGCGCGCCACCGCGGCCTCGCTGCACGGCGCCAGCAGCACGGCCGTGTCGCGCAGCACCTCCACATATTTGCCGCCGTCTCCCACCAGCACCACCGGCCCGAACACCGGGTCCCAGTGCGCGCCCACCATGCATTCGCGCTGGCCGCGTTCCATGCGCGCCACCACCACGCCCTCGCAGGCCGCGCCGAGCTTGTCCAGGATGTCGGTCTGCGTGAGGAAGGCCTGCGCCACGGCGTGTTCATCGTTGCAGTTCAACGCGACAAGGCCGTGCTCGCTCTTGTGCGGCACTTGCGGCGAGCTGGCCTTGACTGCGACGGGCCCTTTCAACTCGCGCCATGCCGCGACCGCTTCATCCACGCTCTGGCACAGCTTGTGCGCTACCACCGGGATGCCGGCCAACGCCAGGCGGGCGAGGCTCGCCGCCTCGCTCAGCGTGTGGCCGGTAGCGCTCGACGCAGCGCCTGCTGCATCGCTTGCCGCGGGCCGATGCGCGGCGACGGCCGTGTCTTGCGCGGCCACATCGCGCAGTTGCTGCTGGTGCGTGACCAGTTGCGCGAACGCAGCCAGCGCCTCGGCGCCGCTGGCATAGGTGGGCACGTTGGCCGCGCGGAACGCAGCTGCCACCGGCGCCTGCCAGGCCGCCACGGCAATCGGCTTGCCGGCGCTGTCTGCAAAGCTGGCGGCGTCGCGTGCAAAGCGCGGCAGGTCGTAGCCCATGCCCGCCACCGGGATATCGAGCAGCAGCAGGTCGGCGGCCGGGTCGGCGGCCACCACCGGCAGCACGTCGCCAAACAGCCCGCTGTTGGTCAGCAGCGCGGCGGTGACATCGACCGGGTTTGCGGTTGAGGCGAATCCGGGCAGGCGCTGCGCCAGCGCCGCTTGCGTGGCCTGCGACAGCGGCGCCAGCGCAAGCCCGAGCGGCTCCGCCGCGTCGGCCGCCATCACGCAGCTCGCGCCGGAATTGCTCACCACCACCAGTTGCCGCCCGCTGGCCTGCCAGCCGCGCAGGTAAAGCGGTGCACAGCGCGCCAGCG
The DNA here is from genome assembly GCF_058794615.1 of Cupriavidus sp. GW823-FHT07A04. Lineage (NCBI taxonomy): Bacteria > Pseudomonadati > Pseudomonadota > Betaproteobacteria > Burkholderiales > Burkholderiaceae > Cupriavidus > Cupriavidus sp. GW823-FHT07A04. Next base: position 80,880 of record NZ_JBXAHA010000017.1, on the reverse strand, counting down.
CGTGCGCATCATCCACGCGGCAGATGCCGTGCCGCGCCAGGAAGGCACCCACCGCGCGGTCTTCATTGGCAATGGCGCCGGTGTGCGACGCTGCCGCGCGCTGGCCCGCGCTGGAGCGGCCCGCCTTGACGGCAACGATGGGCACGCCACGGCGGCGCGCCACTGCGGCGGCTCGCGCAAGCATGGCCGGATCGGTCAGGCTCTCCAGGTACAGCAGGATCAGTTGCACATCGGGATCGTGCGCCACGGCCAGCGCCAGCTCGCTCACTGTGATGTCGGCTTCGTTGCCGGTGGCGTGCATATGGCGCACGCCGATGCCCTGGCCGCGCAGCAGGCCGTAGACCATGGCGCTGACGCCGCCGCTCTGGCTCACCACCGCCACCGGGCCATCCTGCGGCGGCACTTCGATAAACATGGTGGAGAAGCTGGCAATGGTGCCGGTGCCGAAGTTGGCCAGGCCCTGGCTGTTCGGGCCAACCAGGCGCAGCCCCGCGCCGGCGGCAATCCGCACCATCTCGTCCTGCTGGCTGCGGCCTTCCTCGCCGGCTTCACCGAAGCCCGAGGCGATCACGATCGCGGCCGCCACACCCAGCCGCGCGCAATCGCGCACCGCCGACACGGCTGCGTCGCCGCCCACCACGATGATGGCCAGCTCCGGCACCTCGGGCAGCGCATCGAGCGAGGCAAAGGCGGGCAGGCCCTGGATGGTGTCGCGCTGCGGGTTCACCGGGAAGAGCTTGCCGGCGTAGCCATGCTCGCGCATGTAGTAGATGGGCCGGCCACCGATCTTGTGGATATGGTCGGAGGCGCCGATCACCGCGATCGAGCGAGGCGCCAGCAAGGCTTGCAAGGTCTGGTTCATGATGAGTGCGATCCGGAATCAAAGGCCGGCATGTCCGGCTTCAGGGAACAGCGTGAATGGCTCAATCGATGGTGGCGCCGGAGGCCTTGACCACCTTGCCCCATTTGTCGATCTCCCGGGTCAGGAACTGCGCCGTGGCGCCAGGTGCCGTCCATTCCGCGGCGAAGCCCTGCGTAGCGAACTTGGCGCGTACATCCTCCTGTTCAAGCACGGTCTTCAGCGCGCTGCTCAAGGTGGCGATCACGGCCTGTGGTGTCGCCGCCGGCGCGAGCAGAGCGTTCCACGCGGTGGCTTCGTAGCCGGGCAGGCCAGCCTGCGCCATGGTGGGCACATCGGGCGCGGCGGGCGAGCGGGCCGCGCCGGTGATCGCCAGCGCGCGCAGCCGGCCCTCGCGCACGAAGGGCATGGCGGAGAGCATGGTGTCGAACATCACTGTGGCCTGCCCGCCCATCACATCGGTGAGCGCGGGCGCGCTGCCTTTGTACGGCACGTGGGTCATGTGCGTGCCCGCCATGCTGTTGAACAGTTCGGCGGCGAGGTGCGTGGACTGGCCGTTGCCGGAGCTGGCAAAGCTGACTTGTCCCGGCTTGGCCTTGGCCAGCGCGATCAGCTCCGCGACATTGGCCGCCGGTGTGGCGGGCGCCGTGACCAGCACCAGCGGGCCGCGCGTCAGCAGCGAGACCGGGGCGAAGTCCTTCTGCGTGTTGTAGCCGGGCTTGGTGAACAGCGCGATGTTGATGGCGTGCGCCGTGGTCGCCACCAGCAGCGTGTAGCCATCCGGCGCGGCCTTCGCGGTGGCCTCGGCACCGATATTTCCGCCCGCGCCGGGCCGGTTCTCGATCACCACGGGCTGCTTGAGCTGCTCCGACAATTTCTGCCCGACCACGCGCGCCACGATGTCGGTGGGGCCGCCGGGCGGGTAAGGCACAACCAGCCGCACCGGACGCGTTGGCCAGTCCTGCGCGCGTGCGCCGGGCGCGGCCAGCAGCACGGCGGTCATTGCCATCGCGCCCACCAGCAAGGCGCGCGCGGGCCGCCGAAGCGGCAAGGTTCGGACCATGTCGGTCTCCAGGGTGTCGATGTATGTTGCTGTGTCGTGCTGCGTCGTGCTACGCCGGGCCATGCGGCTTACTCGCGCTGGAAACGCAGCAGCGTGCGCTCGCCATGGCGCATGAACCCCGCGCGCACGCGCTCGCCGATCGTCACGCCGGGCTCGGCATGCCCCATCACGCGCGGGCCTTCGTCAAGCGTGGCCAGCACCAGCGTGTAAGGCGCCAGCGCGCGGAAATCCTCGGTGGGCGCGCGCGCGACTTCGGTGACGCTGTGCACGGTAGCGCGGCCCGTGGCGTCGCGCCACGCCAGCCGCGTGCTGCCGCAAGCGCGGCATGCATGGCGCTGCAGCGGTTGCCACGCGGCGCAGTCCTCGCACGCCTGATAGCGCACCACGCCCGCGTCGAGGCCGGCTTGATAGGGATGGTCATTGCTCATGGCGATGTCCTTGGCGAAGCGGTGGGTATTGCAAGCGTTCTCATGCCGCCTCCAGCACCAGGCTGACATGCGAAGACAGCACCCCGCCATCCGCGTGAAACAGCGCGCGCTTGCGCGGCGGCAACTGGCGCGCGCCAGCCTTGCCCGCAAGCTGCCGCGTGGCTTCCGCCAGATGCATCAGCCCGCCGGCCACGCCCGAGTGCCCGAAGGCAAGCAGGCCGCCGTGCGTGTTGAGCGGCAGCGCGCCGTCGCGCGCAAAGTCGCCTGCCGCAAGCCGCTGCGGCGAGCCGCCGCGCGGGGCTATGCCAAGCTCTTCCAGCAGCATGGCCAGCGTGATCGTGAACGAGTCGTAGATCGCCAGGTAGTCGATCTGCCCGATCGTGTTGCCCGCTTGCGCGAGCGCGCGCCGCGCGGCGTCTGCAGCGCCGGTAGCCAGCACGCTGTCGAGCGCGCACAGATGCTGGTGGCGATGTGCCTGCCCCGCGCCCGTGATGCGCACGGGTGTGCCGCCACCCGGCTCGGCGGACACCACCAGCGCCACCGCGCCATCGGAGATCGGGCAGCAGTCCGACAGCCGCAGCGGCGTGGCGATGGGCTTGGCGGCGCGTGCCGCATCCAGCGTGAGCGGCTCACGCAGGTGCGCATCGGGGTGCCCCGCCGCGTGCTCGCGCATCAGCACCGCGAAGCCGCTGAGAGCGTCGGCGTGCATGCCGGTCTCGGCCAGATAGCGCGAGGCCAGCAGCGCGTAGTAAGCCGGCACGGAAGCGCCGTTGGGCACTTCCATGTCCGGCTCGCCAACCTGGGCCAGCGTCTGGATGGACTGGTCACGGCTCTGGCCGGAGAGGCGGTTCTCGCCGGCTACCACCAGCACGTTGCGGCAGCGCCCTGCGCCCACCAGCTCGCGCGCCAGCATGGCCATCACGCCGCCGGTGGCGCCGCCGGAGGCCACGCCGTGCGCGTAGGCCGGATCGAGCGAGGCGTACTCGCAAAAGCGCGTGGCCAGCATCAGGTGCGGCAGCGTGGTGGCGTAGCCGCACAGCACGCCGTCGATGTCGGCGCGGGCCAGGCCCGCGTCGGCCAGCGCGGCGTCGGTGGCCTGCGCCATCAGCGTCAGCGGCGTGCTGCCCTCGACGCGGCCAAAGCGCGTATTGCCCGCGCCGCGCAGGTAAGCTGCGTGTGGCATGTCGTCTCGCTTCACCGTCACCGCTTCACCGTTTCAGCAGCGGGCACTGCGACTTGGCCACCGGCATGAAGGCCTGGTCGCCTGGCACCGTGGCCAGCAGCTTGTAGTAGTCCCATGGGTACTTCGATTCCGCCGGCGTCTTGACCTCGAACAGGTACATGTCGTGGATCATGCGGCCGTCTTCGCGGATACGGCCGTTCTTGGCGAAGAAGTCGTTGATCGGCATCGCCTTCATCTGCTTCATGACGGCAGCGGTTTCGTCGGTGCCCGCGGCCTGGATCGCCTTGAGGTAATGCATCACCGACGAATAGGTGCCGGCCTGGCTCATGTTCGGCATCTTCTTGAGCTTCTCGAAGTACCGGCGCGACCACGCGCGCGTGGCGTCGTTCATGTCCCAGTAGAAGCCCTCGGTCAGCAGCAGCCCGGATGCGGTCTTCAGGCCGATGGCGTGGATGTCGTTGATGTACAGCAGCAGCCCCGCCATGCGCTGGTTGCCACCTTTGGTCAGGCCGAATTCGCTGGCCGCCTTGATGGCGTTGACGGCATCGCCGCCGGCATTGGCCAGGCCCACCACCTGCGCCTTGCTGGCCTGCGCCTGCAGCAGGTAGGAAGCAAAATCGCTGGCGCCAATGGGATGGCGCGCCGCGCCGAGCACCTTGCCGCCGGTCTCGTTGATCACGGCGGTGGCGGACTCCTGCAGCGTGTGGCCGAAGGCGTAGTCGGCGGTCAGGAAGAACCATGTCTTGCCGCCGCGCTGCACTACCGCGCGCGCTGTGGAATTGGCCAGCGCGTAGGTGTCATAGGCGTAATGCACCGAAACCGGCGTGCACAGGTCGTTGGTGATGCGCTCGGTGCCGGGGCCGGAGAACACCACGATCTTGTTCTTCTGCTTGGCGACCTCCAGCACCGCCAGCGCCGGTGCCGAGGCGGCCACGTCCAGGATGGCGTCGACGTGGCCCGTATCGAACCACTCGCGCGCCTTGCTGGCGGCGATGTCGGCCTTGTTCTGGTGATCGGCCACCACCAGCTCGATCTTCTTGCCCAGCACCTTGCCGCCAAAATCGTCGATGGCCATCTGCGCGGCGGTGGCGCTGCCGCGCCCGGTCACGTCGGCGTACAGGCCGCTCATGTCGAGGATCAGGCCGATCTTGACCTCGTCATCGGAAATGCCGGCCTTGGCCGGCTGCGCATTGGCCTGTCCTGCGCCGCACAGCAACGCGGCGGCGATGGCGAGCGCGCCCAGCGGGCGGCGCAGCAGCGATTGGTTTCGGTTCATGGTGGTCTCCTCCAGCTTTGGTCTTGTTGACTTGCTTTCTTGTGGGTGCCTAGACGGTAGCGATCGGCGTGGTGGGCGAGCCCACCGCGCCCGGCAGCCGCAGCGGCGGCGCGGTCAGCATGAAGCGCGAGCGCTGGTTGGCGCGCAGCCACTGCGCGAGCTCCTTCAGGTACCAGAGTTCGCCCAGCGGCAGGCCGAGCTTGAACAGGCAGTGATGGTGCAGCGGCAGCAGCGGATGATTCGGCTGGTCGGCCGGCGCGGGCCGCGCCGGATAGCGCTCCACCGCGTAGTTGTCGGCGATCAGCGCGGCGATGCCCGCATCGGTGATCCAGTTCAGCAGGCGGTCGTCGCGGCCGTCCAGCGCGCAACAGCTGTGATGCAGCACGGCTTCATCCGGCTCGCGCTGCATCGACAGCACCACTTCGGCAAAGCCCGTGCGCAGCAACAGCATGTCGCCGGGTTCCACCTCCACCCGGTCGGCCTCCAGCACGTGCATCAGGTCGTCGTAGCCCACGTTGCGCAAATCCTGGCCAAACGCATTGGCCAGGTCCACCAGCACGCCGCGCCCCTGCATGCCCTTGACGGCGAAGTTCTCGATGCCGAGCGCGCGCGCCTCGCTGTGGTCGTGGCCGCAGGCGTGCGCGGCAAAATGATCGTCCTCCGCGTAGTCCACCGGGCCCACGATGTGCTCGTTGGCCCGGTAGCCGTTGTAGTAGACCCGCTCCGGGCGGCCATCGCCATCCGCATCGAACAGCGCGCCCACGTGGGCGAGCGAGTCCCACTGCGTGGAGTACTGCAGCGACAGCAGCACCTGGTCGTCGCTGATCACGTCGGTGGCGCTTGGGTCGACCTTGGCCAGCGGGAAGTTCACATAGGGTATGTCGTCGCGGAAGGTGGGGCGCAGCACTGGCGGATGGCGGCGCGGGTTGAGCTTGTTGCCGCCGGGATAATCCAGCGGCAGCGACAGGCAGAACGACAGCCCGGCCTGTATCTCGCGCGCGCCCTTGCGCACCTGCTCTGCGCCGATCAGGTTGACGCGGCCAAGCTGGTCGTCGGGGCCGAAGTCGCCCCAGTTGGAACCTTGCGGTCGTTGCTTCCAGCGCATGCTGTCTGTCTCCGGTTACAGGTCGGTCGTGATGGTTCGCCGCGTCTTGCGCGCAGTCGGGGTCTTGGTCGTTGGCGTGGCGCTGGCCATGGTGGCGTTGCGCCGGCGTGCCGCCGCCGAGTTGGGCGCCGGCGGTGTCCAGGCAGCGCAAACGGTTTCGGCTTCGCGGCGCAGCGCGCGCGCGAGCGCCGGCTCGCGCTCACTGATGCGCTCATTGAGCGCGGCAATGCTGATGGCGCCAAGCGGGTAGCCATCCGGGTCCGGCAGCGCGATGGCGATGCCGCCCATGCGTTCCACCACCACATCCAGCAGCACCGCGTAGCCGCGCGCGCGGGTGGCCTCCACCTCGCGCAGCAGCATCGCCGCGCTGATGCGCGGATAGCGCTTGAGCGCGGGTGCGATGGCGTGCAAGGTGGCTTCCACCTCCGCATCGGGCAGTGCCGCCAGCAGCGCCAGGCTGCCCGCGCCGACCCCAAGCGGGCGCCGGCTGCCCACGTCAAGGTAGTTGGCGCGGATCGGGAAAGTGCCGGGGCGCAGTTCCAGGCAGACGGATTCCCAGCCGCTTGGCACTGACAGGATGGTGGTGTCCTCGAAGGCTTGGGCAAGCCGGATCAGCGCCGGCCGCACGCTGGCGCGCGGGTCGATGCGGCGCACGCTGGCCGCGCGCAGCGCCAGCCATTCGGGGCCCAGCGTGAACGCCTTGGTGTCGGGGTCACGCTCGATAAAGCCTTCGGCCGCCAGCGTGTCCAGCAGGCGCAGCGCCGAGGCCTTGTCGACGCCGGCCGCCACGGCCAGGTCGGTCAGGCGCGTATTGCGCGCGTCCGACAGCACGCGCAGCAGCCTGCAGGCCTTCTGGAGGGAGGTAGTCGGTACCGTCACGCGAGCGCACTCCGGAGTCGGCCGGTTTCGAAGAGTGAAACCGGTTTTGGGGTTATAGGCTTCCACGTGTGCCCCGTCATTCTGCACTGCATCAAAGTTTTGCCCGATGAAATTCATGGAAAGCCGCGCCAGTTGGGTGTTCGCGGCGGTTCCCGGAGCGTGAGCCGGGTTGCAATCCGGCAAAAATGGGCAGCCCGATTAGGCTCGCCCGCGCGACTTCCGCTATCCTTGGCGGCGATTCGCCGCGCCAGCACGGCTCGCGACACCCGATTTTTACCTGATGCGATCCCCACGTCCCCAAGGAAACACCATGGTTTGCCGAGCCCGCCGCCTTGCCGCGCTGCTCATCCTGAGCACTGCCGCCGCCCAGGCCGTGCCACCGGCCGCCACAACCGCAGCAACCGCCGCGGCCCCCGCCAACGAACGCTTCCAGGTGGCGGGCCTGGAGAAGCCCGCCAGCATCCTGATCGACCGCTGGGGCGTGCCGCATATCTACGCCAACACGCTCTACGACGCCTTCTATGTACAAGGCTTCATGGCCGCGCGCGACCGCCTGTGGCAGATCGACTTGTGGCGCAAGCGTGGCCTGGGCGAGATGGCCAAGGACTTTGGGCCGGCCTATGTAGAAGGGGACCGCATGGCGCGCGCCGTGCTGTTCCGCGGCGACATGTACCGCGAGTGGCTGGCCTATGGCTCGGATGCCAAGCGCGTGGCGGAGGCGTTCGTGGCCGGCGTGAACGCCTATGTGGCGCAGACGGAGAGCAGGCCGGACTTGCTGCCGCCGGAGTTTCGCGTGCTGAACTACAAGCCCGCGCGCTGGCGTGCGGAAGATATCGTGCGCATCCGCCATCACGGGCTCACGCTCAATTTCATGGGCGAGGTCAATCGCGCGCAGGTCTACTGCCAGGTCAAGCCCGACGCCGCCCGCACCGACTGGGTGCAGCGCGAGCTGGATCCGCCGATCCAGCCCAAGCTGCCGGACGGCCTCGACCCCTGCGCGCTGCCGACCGTGGAGCTGCGCCGCGCCTATGAACTCGCCACCGCCGCGCCGCGCTTTCCGAAAGAGTGGTGGGCTTCGGCCAAGGCGGAGGGCATCCCGCACGAAGCGTTGTATGCGGTGCTTGACACCAACAGCGACACCGCGCGCAGCCTCGGCTCCAACAACTGGGTGATCTCGGGCTCGCGCACCAGCACCGGCCGGCCCATCCTTGCCAATGACCCGCACCGCGCGCACGGCGCGCCCAGCCTGCGCTACATCAGCCACCTGAACGCGCCGGGGATGTCGGTGATCGGAGCCGGGGAGCCGTTCCTGCCGGGGATCTCGATCGGGCACAACGACAACATTGGTTTTGGACTGACCCGCTTCTATATGGACCAGGAGGATCTCTACGTCTACGAGACCAACCCGGCGCAGCCGCATGAATACAAGTACCGCGGCCGTTGGGAACCGATGGAAACCGTGACTGAGGAGATCGCTGTCAAGGGCGAAGCCGCGCCGCGCAAGATCAGCCTGGAATTCACCCGCCACGGCCCGGTGCTGGTCACCGATGCCAAGGGCAATCGCGCCTACGCGCTGCGCGCGGCCTGGCTGGATCTGGGCATGGCGCCGTACTTCGGCTCCATGGACTACATGCGCTCCCAGAACTGGGACCAGTTCCGCGCCGCGATGAACCGCTGGGGCGCCCCGGGCGAGAACCAGGTCTACGCCGACCGCGAAGGCAACATTGGCTGGATCCCCGGCGGCCTGACCGTCATCCGCCCCAACTGGGATGGCCTCACGCCAGTGCCGGGCGACGGCCGCTACGAGTGGGCGGGCTACCGCAACATGGACGAGCTGCCGTGGGCCTACAACCCGGCCGCCGGCTATGTGGTGACCGCCAACGAGAACAACATCCCGCCCAACCACCCTGCAGCCAAGATGGGCGTGGGCTACGAATGGAGCGACACGGCGCGCGCGCGGCGGCTCAAGAGCCTGGTGGCGGCGAACCCGCATTCCTCGGTGGCGGACAGCATGGCGTGGCAGAACGACACCACCTCGCTGCCGGCGCTGCGCGCGGTAGCGTTGCTGGCCAACGTACGCACCGAGGACGCCCAGGCGCGGCGGGGACTCGACCTGCTGCGCGGCTGGGACGGCAACGAGCGCGCCGACAGCGCGCCGGCGGCGTTGTTCGAAGTCTGGTTCAGCAAGTACCTGCGCCCGGCGGTGGTGCGCGCGGCGCTGTCGCCGGAAGGCGCCAAGCTTGCGGGCTACGGCGACGCCAGCCGCGTGCTGGCGGTGCTGGAAAAGCCCGAGCCGTGGATGCCGGTGGAGCGCCGCAACGAAGTCATCGTGGCCTCGCTCAAGAGCGCCATGGCGGAGGTGGAGCGCAAGCTCGGCCCGGACCCCAAAGCCTGGCAATGGGGCAGGCTGCACACCGCGGTGTTCAATCATCCGCTCGACCCGCTGCTGGACAACGCGGCGCGCCAGCGCTACGACGTCAACGCCGGGCCGATCGGCGGGTCTTCCTTCACGCCGATGAACACGAGCTACCGCAACAGCGACTACCAGCTCACCGCGGGCGCGTCGTTCCGCATGGTGCTGGACGTGGGCAACTGGGATGCCTCGCGCGTGGTCAACGCACCCGGGCAATCCGGCAATCCCACCAGCCCGCACTATCGCGATCTGGCGCAGATGTGGGCCAGGGGCGATTACTTCCCGCTGCTCTACACGCGCAAGGCGGTGGAGAAGGAGACGCGGGAGAAGGTGGAACTGGTGCCGCAGTAAGCCCGCGACGGGCTCGTTCAGCTCGGGCCTGGCTGCAGGCATGTGGCGCGCCGGCCCGCGCTATGACAAACTGGATGGCTATCATCAGCCCGAGCCACCATGGAAACGTTGGTCATTCGCCGAGCCGGCACCGAAGACGCTGCCGCCATCAGCGCGCTTGCCATGAGCGTCGCGCACTATTTCACGATCGAGGCGTCCGGGGCCGGCGCGGAGGACTTTCTCGCCAGCCTCTCGCCGGATGCGATTGCCGGTTATGTCACCAGTCCGCGCTTCCACTATCTGGTTGCCTACCGCGGCGAGCAGCTGGCCGGCATCCTTGCGATGCGGGACGTCAGCCACCTCTTTCACCTGTTCGTCGCTCCACAGATGCATCGGAGCGGCGTTGCCGGATCCCTCTGGCAAGCCGCCAGCCAGGCCGCGATCGCCAGCGGCGAGGTGCGTGAATTCACCGTCAATTCGAGCCCGTTCGCAACCGTGGTGTACGAGCGCTTCGGCTTCCAGGCCATCGGCCCTCGCGCACAGACGAAAGGCATCGCCTATGTGCCGATGCGCCTGGCGCTCGAGGACGCCAGGGGCTAGCCCACGTACCAGAGAATGCTGACAAACTGGCAGGCGCTGCCGGCCAGCACGAACAGGTGCCAGATGCCGTGGAAGTGCCGCACCTTCTCGTCGAACAGGAAGAACCCGATGCCGGCCGTATAGAGCGCACCGCCCGCCACCAGCCAGTACAGGCCGGCAGCCGGTAGCGCCGCCACCAGCGGGCCAAAGGCAAACAGCACCAGCCAGCCCATCAGTACATAGATCAGCAGCGAGAACACGCGGGTGCGGTGGCCAATCAACAGCTCCTGCGCGATGCCGATCACCGCCAGTCCCCAGTTCACCCCGAACAGCGTCCAGCCCCAGGGCCCGCGCAGCGTGACCAGCGCGAAGGGCGTGTAGCTGCCGGCGATCAGCAGGTAGATGGCGCAGTAATCGAGCCGCCGCAGGATGTCCTTGGGGCGGCCGCGCAGGCTGTGATAGAGCGTGGAGATGGTGTAGAGGAAGACCAGCGTGGCGCCGTAGACGATGGAGCTGACGACCTTCCAGGCGTCGTGGTAAAGGGCAGAGCTGGTGATAAGGACTGCTGTGCCGGCCGCGGCCAGGACGGCGCCCGCCAGATGGCTGTAGCCGTTGAAACGTTCTCCACGGTACATGTTGTTCATTCTCCTGTAGTGGTCGCTGGTAGGGGCGATTGCAGGGGGCTTTGTTGCGGTGCGTTATCGGGGTATTTTTGCATGGAATTCGAAGGGGCGTGGAAAGTGGGCCGTCGGGGCCTGCCGATGGGGCTCCCCGGGATGGCATAACCATCTGCAAAACCATTCGTTCCCGGCCTGGGTTCCCACCGCTATCGTCTCGCCATCCAACCCTTAGCGAGACTCCCCATGCGTATCCCTTCGCCGCTGTTCAAGGCTGCCCTGACGCTGCTCACCGGCCTAACAGTCCTCGCTTCGAGCCCCGCCATGGCGGACCGCCTGGATGACATCAAGAAGGCCGGCGTGCTGCGCGTGGGCGTGTTCGACGCGAACCCGCCGTTCGGCTTTGTCGAGGCCGGCAGTACCACCCCTGTTGGCCTCGACGTGGACTACGCGGCCGAGATTGCCAGGCGGCTGGGCGTCAAGCCTGAGTTCCGCGCGACCAACCCGGCTAACCGCATCGCCCTGCTGGCATCGCAGAAGGTAGACATCGTTGCCGCCAATTTCACCATCACCGATGAGCGCCGCCAGCAGATCGGCTTCTCCACGCCGTACTTCGCCAGCGGCTTGCAGTTCATCGCCAGGAAGGGCGCGCTTAAGCAGCCGGACGACCTGAAGGCCTGGCGCCTCGGCGTGGACAAGGGCACCACGCAGGAGACCACGCTGCGGCAGAAGTATCCGGACGCGCGCGTGATTGCGTATGACGATTCCCCGCTGGCGCTGACCGCGCTGCGCAGCGGCGCGATCCAGGCGTTTGCGCAGGATGGCGCCAAGCTGGGTGCGTTGCTGGCGACGTTGCCCAACAAGGATCAGTTCGAGATTTCGTCGTTCACGCTGACGCGTGAGTACATGGGCGTGGGTGTTCCCAAGGGCGAGGACCGGCTGACCGCGGAGATCGATCGCATCCTGGCGGAGCTGGAGAAGAACGGCACGGCGGCGCGCATCTACGACAAGTGGTTCGGGCCGAAGAGCACGGCGCCGCTGGCGCGGGATTTCACGATTGGCAGCGCGCTGAAGTGAGGATGGCTTTCTTCTTTCCCGGCAAGGGCTAGCCATGCAGGGACCAGCGATCCTGCTGCAGTCGCTGCCGGCAAAGTACGTCGGCTGGATCGCCGCCGGCTTTGGCCTGACCGTGGCATTGTCGGTGACGGTGTTTGTGCTTGGCTGCGCGATTGCCGCCGGCTGGCTGGTGCTCGCGCGTAGCCCGATCATGCCGCTGCGCCTGGCGGCGCGCGGCGCCGTTGGTTTCCTGCGCCGCACGCCGTTGCTGGTGCAGTTGTTCTTCTGGTATTTCGGCGCGGCGCAGCTGCTGGGCGAGGGCGCCATCGGCGCGCTGTATGACTGGCAGGGATGGCGCATCGGCGGCTTGCACGTGCCCGCGCCTTCGCTGGAGGCGCTTGCGAGCCTGGCCGGCATCGGCCTTTACGCCAGCGCATTTTATGCGCGCGAGTTCGAGGCGGGCCTCGCCAACGTGCCGGCGGGCCAGGGCGCGGCGGCGCTGGCGCTGGGCTTTACGCCCGCCGCCGCATTCTGGCGCGTGGTGCTGCCGCAGGCGCTGCGCGTTGCCGCGCGGCCGATGGTGGGGCAGTTCTGCCAGACCATCAAGAACACATCGCTGGCGATGGCGATCGGCTTTGCGGAGATGTCCTACACCGCCCGGCAAGTGGAAACCGACAGCCTGATGACCTTCCAGGCCTTCGGCCTGGCCACGCTGCTTTACGTCGCGCTGATCCTGTTGTTGCAGGTGGCGGCGCCGGTGCTGCTGCGCCGCCTGGGATGGACGGAGGCAGCGCGTGCCTGATGCCGATCTCTCCGGCTGGGCCGTCGTGCTCAAGCAGTTGCCCTATCTGTTGGCTGGCACGTTCCCCAACGGTCCCCTGGCGGGCGCCGCGCTGACCTTGTGGATGGCGCTGCTGGCCTGCGCGGGTGCCACCGTGCTGGGCATTGGCGTTGCCGTGCTGCTTGACCTGGCGCCGGCACCGCTGGCGCGTGCCGTGCGTGCGTTGCTGGCCTGCCTGCGCGCGATTCCCGTGTTGATGCTGATCTTCTGGGCTTACTTCCTGTTGCCGATGCTGGCGGGCGTTCACGTGGGTGAGGTGCAGACCGTGGTGCTGGCGCTCGCGCTGATCGGCGCAGCCTACATCGCGCAGGTCATGGCGGCGGGCTTCGACGCGATTGGGCGCGGCCAGCGCAATGCGGCGCTGGCGCTCGGCATGACGCCGTTGCAGGCACTCTGGCAGGTGGTGTTGCCGCAGACGCTGCGCGCCATGCTGCCGTCGCTGGGCAATGTGTGGGTGTCGCTGGCCAAGGATACGTCGCTGGCCTATATCGTGGGCGTGGTGGAGTTGTCGACCGCGGCAACGCAGGTCAACGGGCGCAGCGTGGGCTATGCGGCGCAGGTGTTCCTTGCCGTCGCGTTGCTCTACTTCCTGATTTGCCTGGCGATCGAGAGCGTGGCGGCGCTGGCCTGCCGTATGACGCAGCGGCAGGCCGCCGTCTCCGCGCGGCGAGGCCTGCCCGAGGCGCATGCGCTTCCACCTGTCCGGCCAAGGCCCGGGGCCGGCATGTAGCGATCGGGCCCCGCTAGCGGCGGTGCGCTTCATCGTGCCGGTGTTACGTCCGCGCTTTGCGCCACGGCGGCCGTGTGCTCCGACCATCCTCCGCCAAGCGCCTTGTACAGTGCGACACGGCTGGTCAGGCGGGCCAGCCGGATGGTGGCCAGGGTTTGCTGCGCGGTATAGAGCTGGCGCTGGGCATCGAAGACGGCAAAATAGTCGTCCACGCCATTCTTGAACCGCATCTCCGACAGGCGCTGGGTTTCGCTGGCTTCCTTGACCAGGGTTTCCTGCGCGGCGGCCTCCCGGTCATAGGTCCCGCGCGCGGCCAGGCCGTCTGCCACTTCGCGAAAGGCCGTCTGGATAGTCTTTTCGTAGGCGGCAATATTGATGTCCTTCTGCACCTTGGAGGCATCGAGCCTGGCCTGGTTGTTGCCGGCATTGAAGATCGGCAGGGTGATCTGCGGCGCGAAGGTCCACGCGCCCATGCCTGCGGAGAACAGCCCTGCCAGATTGGTGCTGGCCGAGCCAACCGCGCCGGTCAGCGAGATGGTCGGGAAGAAGGCCGCCCGCGCGGCGCCGATGTCGGCGTTGGAGGCTTTCAGGCGGTGCTCGGCGGCCATGATGTCGGGCCTTTGCTGCAGCAACGCCGAAGGTAGGCCGGCAGGCAGCTCGGCAACGAGGCTTGTCGACTCGAAGGGCTCGGGCGGTGGCAGGTCTTGCGGCAGCGGGCCGCCGATCAGCAGGCTGATGGCATTCTCGTCCTGCGCGACCTGCCGCGTGTATTGCTCCACGCCCACGCGCGCGGTCTGCACCTGGGTCTCGGCGCGGTGCAGGTCCAGCTGTGCCATGGCGCCCGCGCGCTTGCCGCGCCCGATCATCTCGGCGGCAGCTTGCTGGCTCTTCAGCGTGTCCTCCGAGATTTGCAGCAGCACCTGGTCGGCGCGCCAGGTCAGGTAGGCGCTGGCGACTTCGGCGACCAGGCTGATATGGGCGCTGCGGCGCGCTTCCTCCGTGGCGAGATATTGTTCGAGTGCCTCGTGCTTGAGGCTGCGCACGCGTCCGAAGAAGTCCAGCTCGAACGCGTTGAATCCCACGCCCGCGCTGTACTGCGTGATGACCGCCGGCTGCCCGGGCGCGCGCAGTTCGCTGGGCACGCGCTGGCTGAGCACGCCCGCGCTGGCACCGATCGCGGGGAACTGCGCGGCGCGCTGGATACGGTACTGGGCGCGTGCCTGTTCAATGGCGAGCGTGGCCACGCGCAGATCGCGGTTGTTGGCCAGCGCCAGTTCGATCAGGCGCCGCAGGCGCGCATCGACGAAAAAGTCCTGCCAGCCCAGGTCGGCCGCCGCTGTGCTGGTTTCGGCCGCTGCCGGCGTGCCGGCAGCGTAGGCCGGGCCGGTGGGCCAGGCCTCTGGCACTGGCTGCGCGGGGCGCTGGTATGTTGGCTCGAGGGTGCATGCGGCCAGCGCAAGCGGCAGGGCCATGCCGAGAATGCGCAGCATAGGGGCGAGAGTCTTGTGCATGGGATTCATCCGGAAAAGGCGCGCCACACGAGCCGCGAAATGGCCAGCCGGGGATTGCCCTGGCTGGCGACGTTGTGGGTGGGCTCGCTGAAGAGCAACCGTATCAAACGGTGGCGCGTCGCCATGTCCAGATGCAGGGCGAGCCCAAGCAGCTTGCCCTGGCGGCGCGCGATCCGGCATGGCACCCAGCCGGTCGCCTCCATCCAGACCGCGCCCTCGGCGCCGACCGGAATCGCCGCCGCCATCGCGCTGGTAATGGCGACGCCATTGCAGGACAGGTTCACGGTAGTGGCGGTGTACTCGTGCCCGCCGCAAGCTGCCTTGCCGTTGATCCGCAGCAGGGCTCGCTCCCGGTAGGGGAAGCGTTCCTCCTTGCGCGGCCGTGGCAGTTCCACGCAGACCAGCAGCGAGGTAAGGTAGAGCACAATCGACACGGCGGTCCACGCGATGTTGAAGACGAGTCCCGAGGCTGCCGCGTCGGCGGCCACCGCGCGCGCCAGGCCCATGCCCGAGAGCAAGATCAGGCAGCCGTAGAGCGTGGCGAACTTCCCGTGGATCACCAGCTTGCTGCGATCCAGCCCCTTGTTGGTGACCTTGAAAGGACGCCCGAACGGCTTGAAGAACGCGCTGACCAGCGTCGCGCTGACCGCCAGCGCGGATACGATCTGCGTGACTTCAGTAAAGATGGGCAGTGCGCGCGAGCCGGTTACCCAGATGCTGTAGGCCCAGTAAAGCAGCAGCGCCGGCACGCCATAGGCAAGGAACTGCATCGGTTCGCCGTACAGCGTCGGCACGTCGAAGTACCAATACAACAGTGGCCCGGCCAGCAGCATGAGCGTGAAAGGGCGGCTCAGCCAGTGCAGCAGGCCGTGCACGTAATGCACGCGCTGGCCCAGCGTGTAGCCGCGTCCGCGCAGCGGCCCGTCGGCCGTGAGCGCCACCTGGATCGTGCCCAGTCCCCACCGGCTGCGCTGGCTGATGTACTCGGGCAGGCCTTCGGCGGACAGGCCCACGCTCAAGCGTTCGTTGAGCCAGCGCGTGACATAGCCGTGGGGCATCAGGCGATACGTCAGGTGGATATCCTCCGTGACCGTGCCGGTCGGGAAGCCGCCGATCAAGCCTAGTGCCTCGCGCCGGACCACGAACGACGTACCGATGCAAAAGGCGGTGCCCCAGGCGTCCTTGGCGGGCTGCATCACATCGAAGAAGGCCCGCTGCTCGTCGACCCAGCATTCGGTCGAGCGCAGGTTGTACTGGATCGGGTCCGCGTTGTAGTAGAACTGCGGCGTCTGCACTACGCCGACCTTGGGGTCGGCGAACAGGCCGATGGTACGCATGAGGATGTTCTTGTTCGGGGCGAAGTCGGCGTCGAGCACCATGATGTAGGGTGCGCCGCCGCCATGCTCCGCACGGGCGCTATGCTGCAGGCCATTGTTGAGGTTGCCCGCCTTGGCATGCGTGTTGTCGGGACGCGTGACGTAGTTGGCGCCGACCTGCGCGCAGAACGCCTTCAGCCAGTCGCGCCGGGTGTCGTCGAGTACCCACACGCGAAAATCCGGATAGTCGATCGCCAGCGCGGCAACAATGGTCTTCTCCAGAATTTCCAGTCCTTCGTTGTAGGTTGCGATGAAGATATCGACGCGGGGCACCGAGCGGCTGCGCCGCAGCGCTGCCTCGCCTGCATCGGCCGCTGGCGCGTGGTTGCTGCCGCGCGTCAGCGTGACGATGGAGATCACGGTGTACGCGATCGTCATGATCTCGAACCCGAAGAAGGCATGTGCCCACAGGCTCGGGAAGGTCATTTGCCATTCGGGCAGCGTCTGGGTCCAGCGCCAGGCGAGGTAGACGAGCAGCAGGGTCGCGGTGATGGCACCGAACACGCAACGGTCAGAGTCCCGGGCGCGGTCTGCCCGCATGCAAAGCCAGGCGAGCAGCAGTGTGGCGGCGTTGATGACGAGCAGCGCCCTGCCATCGAGGAAGAATGCAAACATCGTTACTCCTTGGACGGAGAGGCGGAAATGGCGCTGGTGCAAGCGGCATCGACACATCCGGAAGGACGGAAGGGGTTCCAGCCTGCGGCGGCCAGCACCGCCCATGCGGTCGCGCCGAGGTGGGGCAGGTGGTAGTAGTAGAAGTCCTCCGTGGTGGAGGTCGGCCCGATCGAGAGGCCGGTGCGGATGCGTTGTTCCGGCGTGGCGTAAAGCAGGCCGGAGGGCGCGCGCTGTGACAGCAGCAGTGGCCAGAGCGATGAGGCATCCTGCACGCGGCTGCTGGCGCGCAGCACCAGCGCGGCCTGCCCCGTGCCTTCGGTCCAGACGCCGTCGGGGTTGCCGTTGAAGCCGTAGCCGCCCTTGACGCCATGACGCTCGCGGGTCCAGTCCAGGCCCCTGCGCCAGTCCGCGGGCGCGTCTGGCACGGCGATCAGCGGCCATAACACCGCATCGAGAGCGGAGGGGCCGCTATTGAGCGAGCGGCCATCGTCGCGCGTGCCGATCACGAAGCGGCCTTCGCGCGGCTGCCACATCGCCTCGACGAAGCCGCGCGCGCGCCGCGCCGCCACCGGCCAGCGCGGATCGTTGCTGAGGCGGGCCAGCCAGCTGAACGCGGCATAGGCATCGACGTTGTGCTCGGTGGATTTCCAGGACTGGCGGGTGGGGCTGGGTTCCTCGCCGAAGTAGCCGCCGATGAAGCCGCCCGGGGGACCGGCATCGAAGAGCGTGGCGTCGACCCAGCCCATCAGCGCCGCGGCACTGTCGAGATAGCGGCGTTCGTGGGTGCTGTCGTAGACGGCCAGCAGCATCAGCGCGGCCCACGCCACATTGCCCGTGGCTGTGCCGGCCTGGTACGCGTCCTCGAACCAGCGCTGGCTCGGCGCGTCCCACCAGCCGGGCAGGGGCGCGGGGCCCGCCGGCAGGGCGCCGGCGCGGTAGGCATTGCGCAGCCGGTTATCGTGGTAGTGACGATCGCGCGCGCTGGCAGCAACCATGGCGTCCGCTATGCGGCGCGCATCGCCAACGCGGCGGCAGGCCACCAGCGCGATGCCGGCGAGCGCGTTGTCGTAGACGAACGCCGCTTGCTGCAAGGCGGGTGCGAGCGGACCCTGCCCCGGCGCAGGCTCGTAGCTGCCGAGCATCACCGGGCCCTGGCCTGGCACCGCCGCGACCCGCGCGGCAATGGCCTGGCAGGCGCCTGCCAGCAACTGCTCGCGCGCTTGCGCTGGGGGCGCCTGGGCGGCAGCGGGCGGCGCCAGGATCGTGG
This sequence comes from Cupriavidus sp. GW823-FHT07A04, assembly GCF_058794615.1. NCBI lineage: Bacteria > Pseudomonadati > Pseudomonadota > Betaproteobacteria > Burkholderiales > Burkholderiaceae > Cupriavidus > Cupriavidus sp. GW823-FHT07A04. The sequence continues at coordinate 62,752 of NZ_JBXAHA010000017.1, read as the reverse complement.
CCAGGCCGGTCATGCCGGCCAGCAGCGGCGGCAGCATTCGGCGGCGTAAGGTGAGTAAAGTGGATAAGGTGGGTAAGGTCCGGTTCATGGCGATCTCCTGCCTTGCGTCGGATTCGCTGCCGTCAGATCAGCGCGCGCATATGGCCCCACCAGGGCTGGTCGAGGCTGACCTTGGCCCAGCGGCCCAGCGCACAGCGATCCGCCGCCGCGCCGGCGCTCTGCTGGGGCAACGCCGGCAAGCGCTTGTCCAGTTTGGCGATCAGGTAGATCTCGTTTTTCTCGATGGGCGGGAACGGCACGAAGTAGCGCGCCTGCTCGCCATCTGGAGCGCGCGGCAGGATTTCAGCAACCTTGCCGGCCAACGGCGCGGCCACGCCATCCACGCGCACCGTCACCTTGGTGCCGGGCAACAGGTCGTTGCTGAGGCTGCGGGGGAACACGGCCACCACCCGGGGTTGCGCGCAATTGGTACTGCGCAGCAAAGTCGCGCCGGCCGCGACGCGCGTGCCGGGTGGTGCCAGCACGTCCTGGACCATGCCGGAATCGTAGGCTTTGATATCCAGGTTGGACATGCGTTGGACGCGCTGCTCTTCCTGCGCGATCAGGGAGTCAACCGACTTGCCATACTGCTCAAGCTGGGTCAGCTCCGCTTTGAGCTGGGTGATCTCCGCGCTCAGTTCGTCGTGCCGCTGCGCCAGCGTGGAGACCGCGCCATCGGTGCTGGAGAGGTACACCTTGCCCTTGGCTGCCTGGCTGTTGCTAAGCGCGTTGTCGAGCTCGGCGCGGATCGCTTCCTTGGAGTTCGACAGGATCGACAACTGGTATCGGGAGGCGTTTGTGTAGGCCTCGCTGACCGCGCCCGCCCATTGCATGGCCTGGTTGCGGTTCACCACGTCTTCCTGCTGGTCCACCTGTTCCTTGGCCATTGCCATGCGGGCCTGGATGCCGCGGATCTTGGCGGCGTGCTCGGCTTGTGCGGCTGCCTGGTATTTCTTGGTCTCCTGGTCGGTTGCATCGAGGCGGGCCTGATCGCCTTCGAGCTTGGCTTTGGCCGCATCGTAGCGCTGCTGGTTGTCCAGCTTCTTGCCCGTCAGTTCCACCAGCAAGGCGCGGTCGATATTCTGGTTCTGCACGCTCATCAGCGTGTCTCCCGGTGCAAATGAGGCGCCCACCGAAATCCGCTGGCCTGCCACCACGCCTTCGACCGGCGTGGTGACCAGGTTGACCGGTCCATCGACCACGGCGCGTTCCGACGAGCGCGTAAACACGGGGGGGAACATCACGGCCAAGATCACCCAGACGATAAAGGCGGCTACGCCGTAACTGGTCAGGCGAGGCACCACATGCCAGAGGGGGCGTTTGCTCAGCTCGCGGCTGCCTCTCGCAGGCGCCAGATGGTCTGTGCGCAAGTCCGGCAGGTGCGTGGCCGGGGGACGGCTTTGTTCGATTTTGTCGCTCATGGCATCCTCACTGGCAAGTTTGCGCGATCGGGTTCGCAAAACGAGCGGCAAGCCGTTGGCACCGGGCGTGTCGGCAAGACGCACGTTCCCTGTAAAGCAAGTCCCCCAATTTTTCTTCCGCGATGCGTTGTTTCACGGCCCAGCCGGGCCGCTTGCGCATCTGTGTGTGGACCAGGACATGCCGGGTCCGTTGATCTGCCCGCGCTCCGGCTGAGCACAGGAGCGGGGCGAATGCGTATGGCCCGAGGGCCATCGACGATACTCGCGGATGTGCAGGACTCGGGTTCGCTGCACGGTGGCGAGTAAATGAAGGCTAGCCAAGAAGCGGCGCTAGTGCTGTAAGAATGTGTAAGAGCAGGATGTCACACCGTTGAAATCAATGGCATCCGATACCCCCATTTCCCACGCGGGCAGAGACCTGGCTTTCACATGCGCATGGGCACATTTTCGGAGGGTGAGGCATTCCCCGCGGCCTCTGCAGACATTGTTTCTTCTCATCGCGCGATGGCCTGTGCGCCATGCTCGCCACTTGATCGCCACTTGATCGCTTGCCGCCCGGCGGGGCGGGCAATGGGTGTTTTCTGTCTTCTGTTTGCAACACGCACTGTGAAGAAGCAGCGCGCATGAAAAAAGGCCGGCGCAGGGCCGGCCTCTCGATCATGCCACGGCGATGAATACACGCCATGGCACTCGGCAATTCAGCACATCAACATCAACGTGCGCTTGCGTCCGCGTACACGCGCTCACCTGCCACCCACGTCTGCGTCACACGGGTCTTCCAGATCTCGGCCGGCGCCACCTTGAACAGGTCCTGGTCGATCAGGATGAAGTCGGCCCACTTGCCCGGCTCCAGCGAGCCCAGCGTCTTCTCCTGGTGCTCCGCGTAAGCAGCGTCCAGCGTGAAGGCGCGGAAGGCCTGGGTCAGGGTCATGGCTTCCTCCGGATGCCAGCCCTTGATCGGGCGGCCTTCGTGGTCGGTACGCGTGACCGCCGCATGCAGGCCGTAGAAGGGGTTGGCGGATTCCACCGGGAAGTCCGAGCCGCCGGCAATCACGGTGCCTTGCTTGAGCATGGTCTGCCAGGCGTAGGCGCCCTTGATGCGTTCCTTGCCGATGCGGTCCTCAGCCATGTTCATGTCGCTGGTGGCATGGGTGGGTTGCATCGAAGCGATCAGGTCGAGCTGCTTGAAGCGCGGGATGTCCGGCAGCGCAACCACCTGGGCGTGCTCGATGCGGTTGCGCAGTTCGCGGCCGCCGACTTCCTTGTAGGCGACCTCAATCGCGTCCAGCACCTGGTGGTTGGTGGCGTCGCCGATGGCGTGCACGTTGACCTGGTAGCCGGCCTTGATCGCCATCTTGACGCTCGCCTGCATGGCCGCGTCGCTCATGAACAGCAGGCCGCTGTGCACGTGGTCATCCGAGTACGGCGCCATCAGCGCCGCGCCACGGCTGCCGAGTGCGCCGTCGCCGTACAGCTTGACCGCGCGCAGGTAGTAGCGGTCGTTGCCGTAGCCGGAGAGCGGGCCCTTGGCGCAGAGCGCCTTGAAGTCGTCGCCGGTGTCGCGGATCATGCCGTAGATGCGCGTGGTCAGCTTGCCCTGGTCGGCGAACTCGCGGTAGATGCGGTCTTCCTGCGCGGTCACGCCGGCGTCGCCCGCGGCGGTCAGGCCGAGCGCGTTCATGTGCGCCAGCGCGGCGGCCAGCGCGGCGCGGCGGTCGTCGTCCGAGTACGGCGGGATCACGTTGTTGACCAGCGCCATGGCCTTGTCGACCAGCACGCCGGTGGGGTTGCCGTTGGCGTCGCGCTCGATGCGCCCGCCCGCCGGGTCCTTGGTGTCGCGCGTGATGCCGGCGGCTTGCATGGCCTTGGTGTTCAGCCAGGCGGCGTGGCCGTCCACGCGCACCAGGCGCACCGGGCGGTCCGATACGGCGGCGTCCAGCTCGGCGGCGGTGGGGAAGCGGCCCAGCTTCCAGTTGACCTGGTTCCAGCCGTAGCCCAGCAGCCATTTGCGCTGCGGGTTCTTGTCGCCGTAGGCGCGGATCATGCCCTGCGCTTCGGCCAGGTCCTTGGTGCCCGACAGCGAGATCTCGGTGGTCTTGAAGCCCAGGCGGAACACGTGGCCGTGGGCGTCGATCAGGCCCGGAAGCAGGGTCTTGCCCTGGCCGTCGATGCGCCTGGCATCGGGGTACTGCGCGCGCAGCGCGGTGGCGTCGCCGGTGGCCAGCACCTTGCCCTGGTCGAACACCAGGCCGGAAAAGCTGGCGACCTGGTCGTTCTTCAAGGTGTAGCCCTGCACGGATTCGATCAGCGTAGGCGCGGCGTGGGCCGACATCGTGAAGCCGACGGCCACTGCCAGCAGGCTCTTGTGGATCGCGTGTTTCAAGTCAACTCTCCTTGTTGTTGTCGTACTGCGGCTGTAGTACAGCGCTTTGGTTTTCTTATGTGTTCTCAGGATGCTTACTGCTTACTGCTCTTTATTCGCCGGTCGCCGTGGCGGGAAAGACGGAACCGGTTGCCTGCGTGCCGCGGGCCGGCGGCAGCGGCGGAAATTGCATGTCCGCGTAGCGCACGAAGCGCGTCTTGCGTACGAGGCGGTAGCCTAGCCAGATGGCGAGGAAGATCGGGATGCCGATATAGGTGGCGGTCACTGCCACCCAGTCGATCTTGCCGTCCATGAAGGCCTGGTAGTTCTGGCCCAGCGTGACGATCAGGCACAGCGCAAAGGCAAAGATCGGGCCGTACGGGAAGAAAGGCGAGCGATATGGCAGGCGGGAAAGGTCCAGCCCTTGCGCGACAAAGCCGCGGCGGAAGCGGTAATGGCTGATGGCGATGCCGAGCCAGGCGATGAAGCCGGTCATGCCCGACAGGTTCAGCAGCCACAGGTAGACGGACTTGCTCTCGAACATGGAGGTCAGGAAGCACAGCGCGCCCACCGCGGTGGTGGCCAGCAGTGCCGCCAGCGGCACGCCGTTGCGCGTGAGGCGTGCGAAGATGCGCGGGGCGCGGCCTTCGGTCGCCAGGTTGTAGAGCATGCGGGTGGAGGCGTACATGCCGGAGTTGCCGGCCGACAGCACGGCGGTCAGGATCACCGCGTTCATCACTCCGGCGGCAAATGCCAGTCCCGCATGGCGGAACACCAGCGTGAACGGGCTCACGCCCACCGTTTCCACATCGCTCTTGAGCAGGCTGGAATCGGTGTAGGGAATCAGGATGCCGATGATCAGGATCGCCAGCACGTAGAACAGCAGGATGCGCCAGAACACCTGGCGCACGGCGCGCGGGATGTTCTTGGCGGGATCGGCCGATTCACCGGCGGCCACGCCGATCAGCTCGGTGCCCTGGAAGGAAAAGCCCGCGATCATGGCCACGCCGATCATCGCCGGCAGGCCGCCGACGAAGGGCGCGTCGCCTGCCGTCAGGTTCACCAACCCGGCCGGCACGCCGCCCGTATCGCCGCGCAGGATGCCGAAGATCATCAGCACGCCGATGACGATAAACGCGATCACCGTCACCACCTTGACCAGCGCGAACCAGTATTCGGCCTCGCCAAAGCCGCGCACGGAGATGGCATTGAGCAGGAACATCAGCGTGAGGAACAAGGCGCTCCACAGCAGCCCGGGCGTATCCGGAAACCAGTACTGCATCACCAGCTGCGCCGCAGCCAGTTCCACGGCGATGGTCACCGCCCAGTTGTACCAGTAGTTCCAGCCCAGCGCGAAGCCGAAGCCTTCCTCCACGTAGAGCGCGCCGTAGGTGGCGAACGATCCCGACACCGGCATGTACGCCGCCAGCTCGCCCAGGCTGGTCATCAGGAAGTACACCATGGCGCCGATCAGGATGTAGGCCGCCAGCGCGCCGCCCGGGCCGGCCTGCGCGATGGTGGCGCCGGAGGCCACGAACAGCCCGGTGCCGATCGAGCCGCCGATGGCGATCATGGTGAGATGGCGCGCGCGCAAGGTGCGGCGCAGGGCGGGTGGTGGAGGGTGGGGTGCGGGTTGCTGGCTGGTCATGGATAAGAGGAATTGGAGCGCGGAAGCAGGATGTGCCGGCGTGGCCCGCATTGACTGGCGCTGCCGGCATCCGACCGGGCCCGGCCAGCACAAGGCAGGATGCACGGCAGTACATTTACCGGCTGGTACATTGGGCGGCATCATAAGAGAAAAAGCCGCCTGGGGAAAGGCGCGGGGCGGGGCTGCGGCGGGTTTTGCCCTGGTTGCGGTGCGGCATGGCTAGAATCTGGGGTTTGCATCCTCGCGGTATCCGGACCGATCCTCATGAACCTGCCCTTCAACGACAGCTATCTTCTACACATCGCGCTTAGCGTCGGCATCGTGCTGGCCGGCATGCTGGCAGTGAAGTTCATCAACCGCTTTTTCCAGGCCCGCCAGCAGGGGGACAAGGACAACCGCGGCAGCTATCGCACCTGGACCGTGGCCTCGCGCAATGCGGTTGCCGCGGTGGTGTTCCTGCTGCTGCTGGGCATCTGGGTGTCCGAGCTCAAGAGCGTGGCGATCTCGCTGACCGCCTTCGCGGTGGCCCTGGTGATCGGCGGCAAGGAACTGGTGATGTGTTTCCTTGGCGCCTTCCTGCGCATGATGGCGCGCCCCTTCCAGCTTGGCGATATCGTCGAGATTGGCCCGCATTCCGGCGAGGTGGTGGACATGGACGCGCTCACCACCACGCTGGTGGAAATTGCCGGGGCGCGCCAGTTCACTGGTTCCACGGTGCAGATTCCCAACAGCATGTTGCTGACAGTCGCCGTGCGCAACCACTCCCAGGCGGGCAAGTACACCCTGGACACGCTGCGCATTCCGTTGCCGGAGAAGAGCGACCCGGACCGCGTCGAGGCCGACCTGATCGCGATCACGGAAGAGGTGTGCGCCGGCTTCCTGGCCGAGGCCCGGCACAGCCTGGAGGAATACGGCGGCTCGCGCTTTCTCGATCTCTCGCAGTTCGAGCCGCGCGTGATGTTCGAAGCCATGGCGGCGGACCGGCTCGATGCGCTGGTGCGGTTCCCGGTGCCGGTGGGCTCGCGCCTGTCGATCGCGCAGCAGATCCTGCGCAAGTACCACCAGCGGCGCAATGCGGAACCGGCCGCTGCTGCTGCTGCGGAGCCGGCGCCCGCGCAACAGGACAAGGCGGCGTCGCATTCCTGATCCTCGGGCGCGTGGCCGGGCGGCAGGCCGGGGGCGGGCGCTGTTTTATGGCTTCACTGAACGGCGTTTCGGTTGTATGGTAGCCGTGCCGCCGCCGTTGCCGGGGACGGGAATCTTAGCGAATTGTGCCGAACAAGATCGAACAACGAGGAGACCCATGAAAGCCGCTGTCCTGCATCAACCCAAGACCCCGCTGGTGATCGAAGACGTCGCCATTGGCAAGCCGGGCCCGCACGAGGTGCTGCTGCGCACGGCGGCGGTGGGCGTTTGCCACTCGGACCTGCATTTTCTAGATGGCGCCTATCCCTTCCCGATGCCGGTGGTGCTTGGGCACGAGGCGGCCGGCGTGGTCGAGCAGGTGGGTTCCGAAGTGCGCACGGTCAAGCCCGGCGATCACGTGATCACTTGCCTGTCGGCCTATTGCGGCCATTGCGAGCACTGCCTGACCGGCCACCTGTCGCTGTGCGTGGAGCCGGACACCAAGCGCCGCGAGGGCGAGGAGCCGCGCCTGCTGGCGGGCAAGGGCGGGCCGATGAACCAGTTCCTGAACCTGTCGGCCTTTGCCGAGCAGATGCTGATCCACGAGCACGCGCTGGTGGCCATCCGCCGCGATATGCCGCTGGACCGCGCCGCGCTGATCGGCTGCGCGGTGACCACCGGCATGGGCGCGGTCATCCACACCGCGCGCGTGAGCCCGGGCGAGACCGTGGCGGTGATCGGCTGCGGCGGCATCGGGCTGGCCACCATCAACAGCGCGGCCATTGCCGGCGCGGGCCGCATCATCGCGATCGACCGGGTGCCTGGCAAGCTGGAGCTTGCCAGGCAATTCGGCGCGACCGATGTGATCAACGCGGCTGACGTGGATGCGGTGGAAGCCGTGCGGGAGCTGACCCGTGGCGGCGTGCACCATGCGTTCGAAGCCATCGGCCTGAAGCAGACCGCCGAGCAAGCCTTCTCCATGCTGCGTCGCGGCGGCACCGCCACGGTGATCGGCATGATCGCGCCAGGCGTGAAGATCGAGATCAAGGGCACGGACTTCCTGGCCGAGAAGCGCATCCAGGGCTCGATGATGGGCTCCAACCGCTTCCCGGTGGACATGCCGCGGCTGGTCGATTTCTACCTGTCGGGCAAGCTCAAGCTGGACGAGCTGATCTCGCGCCGCATGCCGCTGGAGAACATCAACGAGGCTTTTGACGAACTGCGCCGTGGTGAACTGGCGCGCTCCGTGATCCTGTTCGAGCACTGAAGCCCGGCGGCGGCCTGGGCCGCCGTTTTCCCCGCCACGCCAGCGCGCGCTCGCAACAGGCCGGCACTGGTGCTTGGCTTCATGGCAAAAGCTCCTCCCGCTCTCCGTGCGGGAAATTCGCCACAGATCGGGGACAAACGCACCAGAAGCCTGTGGGGCCGGGTGGCTATCCGGCTATGCCAGCGGCCGGCCCGGCGTGGCCGACGCCGCTGCCTCGGCCGCCCGCCGCACAGCTTCCGGGTAGCGCACCGTGAAGATGACGGCGCCGGCGAACGCAGCCACCGTCGCCGCCACGTCGACCCACAACGGGATGGTGCTGACATATTCCGCCGCCGCGTCGGCGGCTACCATCACCGCCAGCGCGGCGGCCCACGCCAGCGTGATATGTCGGTTCACCGCCAGGAAGCGCGGCGATTCCCAGTATTCCTTGGGCACCTGTTCGCGGGCATATTGCAGCGTGAACGGGCGTCCGATCGCCAGCGAGACCAGCACGATCGCCAGCAGGCCTGCATCCACCGCGAGCCGCACCGTGGCCACCGTCCATTGCGGCGCGGCGCTGACCGTATAGAGCAACAGCAGCGCGAACAGGGCCAGGCTGCCCAGCTCCAGCACCTTGAGCGATTCGCCGCGCCGCCACATGCGCAGGCACAGCAACAGCGAGACCACGAAGGCCGCGGCCAGGCCGGCCAGCGGCGAGATGCACCGCATGGCGATAAAAAAGGCGACGAACGGGGCAAAGCCAATCAGTATTCCCATGCTGCTCTCCTTGGGTTGGTTGCGGCCCGGACCAAGCCCGGCCGCCAGGCAGTGGATGTCGATGCGTGTCTTGTTGCGGGATCAGTCCGCGCCGCACCAGTTGCCATGAAAGCCGAACGGCACGCGGTGCGAAAGCTGTACCGTGGCAACCGGCCCATCGGCAACCGCGCCGGCATCCAGCACGACCAGGTCGCTGCGCGCTTGCGCGCCCCGGTAGACGGTGGCCAGCAGCCAGCCATCGCCTTCGGCGCTGTCGGCTGCGCGCGGCACAAACACCGGCTCGGAGAAGGCATCGCCCTCGGGCAACTGGCAGGTGGCGCGCTTGCCGCTGCGCAGGTCCAGGTGGGCCAGGCTGTCGTAGCTGCCACGCTCGCTGCTCTCGTACTGGCGGAACGCGTAGTAGCCATGGTGATAAGGCAGCGTGGAGAAGCGCTCGTCGAAGCGCGGGAACTCGCCCGCCGTGTCATCCAGGTATTCGCGCGTGAACGTGTCTGACTTGCCGGCCATGTCGAAGGTCCAGCGGCACAGCCGAGCGCCGCTGCCGCTGCCGTCGGGATTGAAGATGGGGGAGGATTCATACTGCATCACGTCAGCGATGACCTTGTTGCCGGCGTCCCAGGCATTCATCACGTGAAACACGTAGCAGGCCTCGCCGCGGAACCAGCGCATCTGCACGGTGCCGCCATTGCGCGGCATGATGCCGATGTGCGAGCCCTTTTGCGGCTCCCACGCGTAGGCCGGCTCGCCGCGCATGGCGCGCTCCATGCTGCCGGCCAGCGGCAGGATGGGAAACAGCACATGCTTCTGCGTGACCATGAAATCGTGGACCATGCTGGGAAACGGCGCTTCGAAGTGTTCGAGGCGCTGCAGCTGCCCGTTGCGATCCACTACGCCGTAGCGCATGCCGGGGGTGAAGGGGCCATCGGCCGAGTACGCGAAGAACACCATCTCGCCGGTCACCGGGTCCACCTTGGGGTGCGCAGTCATCGCGCCGGTGAGCTTGCCGCCGTAGTCGACATCGCCGCGCGTGGCCAGGGTCTGGGCGTCCAGCTCCACCGGCAGGTCGGCTTCTTCCAGCGCCAGCAGGCGGCCGGCGTGGCTGAGGATATTAGTGTTGGCCACGCCGTCGTTCTGCCCGAGCACTGACGGATCGGTGGTGGCCGGGTTGCCCCAGCTGCCGAACAGCGCCTGCCCCGCGGCCTGCTCGCGCTGGAACTTGTTGGTGCGTACCCAGCGGTTGCGCTAGCGCACGCGGCCGTCTTCAATGTGGAAGGCGTGCACCATGCCGTCGCCGATGAACCAGTGGTAATGCGCATCGCGCGGGGCGTACTGCGGGTTTGGCCCGTTGCGGTAGAGCGTGCCGCGCAGCGCGCGCGGCAGCTCGCCAAGCACCGGCAGGTCGGGCGCATCGCACTCCATCAGGATGGGGGCGAAGTTGCCGCTGAGATAGGGCGTGGACGGGAACGGCTGGCTCATTGGGAGCTCCTTTTGCGCTGCTGCCGGATTGGCTTTGGCGTAGCTGGGGGGGCGGGTTCGTTAACAGGTTCGTTAACAGGTTCGTTATCGGCTTCGTGACCTGCTTCGTGATCCGCATCGAACCTGGCCTCGGGCATGGGCGCGCGCATGCCCGCAGCCAGCAGCCGCAACATCTCGGCGTGGATGACGCGGAAATCGGGGTCGCCGGGCAGCTTGCCGGCCAGGCGCAGCATCACCAGCCCGTGGATCGAGGCCCAGATCACATAGCTCAGCACCTGCGGGTCGCCATGGATCAGGCCGCGCTGCGCCATGGTCTCCAGATGCGCGCTCATGGTGCGGCGCGCACGCGAGCCGGCGCGCTCCAGGTCGGGGTAGCGGTCGTCGTCCGGCTGGGTCATGTCGAACATCAGCCGGTAAGCATTGGGCTCGGCAAAGGCAAAGGCGAGATAGGCCTCGCCCACCGCGCGCGCGCGTTCGCGCGGCTCGGCAACGCTGGCGCCGGCGGCTTCGAGGGTGGCGGCGAAACGGTCGAACGCGGCGGTGCGCACCGTGGCCAGGATGTCGTCCTTGTCCTTGAAGTAACGGTAGGGCGTCATCGGGCTGCAGCCCAGTTCCTCGGCGAGCTGGCGCATGCTCACGCTGGCTACGCCGCCTTCGGCGAAGCGCCGCTCCGCTACCGCGCACAGGCGGGCCTTGAACGCGTCGATCTCTTCCTGGGTGAGGTTTCTTGCCATGTCTGGTGGGGTGAGGCGATCAGTGTGTGTGCTGATTGAAGCATGTCGCCTTCTGCTGCGATGCTGCTTCGGCAACGATAATTTACAGTGTAGATTTACGATGTAAATAGCCAAGGAAAGAATTGAAGGCAACTCTGCCCGCTAGTCGCCCGCGCGTCATTGTTCGCCGCATGGGACAATCCGCAACATTGACGCGCACGACTCACGAGGCGCGCCACGTGGCACGGGGATGGCGAATGAAGACGATCGAATGGAAGGACTGGGAGATTTTCTGCCGGGTGGTGGAGGGCGCCAGTTTCACCAAGGGGGCGGATCTGGCCGACGTGCCGAAGTCATCCGCCAGCGCGGCGGTGTCGCGGCTGGAAGTGCAGCTGGGCGTGCGCCTGTTCGAGCGCACCACGCGCCGCGTGCGGGTGACCGAGCGGGGCCAGCAACTCTACGACCGGGTCGCGCCCCTCTTTAACGAGCTGCGCGAAATCAGCGCCGAGGCGGTGTCGGTCAGTGAGCAAGTCAGTGGAACGCTGCGCATTTCCACACCCTACGAGGTCGGCTCCCTGCACATCTCGCCCATCCTCACGCAGTTGCTGCGGCTGCATCCCGAGCTGCGCGTGCAGGTCGACGTGAGCTGGGAGCAGCCCGACCTGGTCGAGCAAGGATACGACCTGGCCTTTGTGATGACGACTACCGGCCTGCACGACAGTTCTTTTGCCAGCAAGCGGGTGGTGCGCATCGAGCGTGCCTTTTTTGCCGCGCCATCGCTGATCCGCGTGCGAGGCTTGCCGCGCACGCCACAGGAGCTGGCCGGCTGGCCCATGCTGGGCGACGCCGAGGACCGGCGCTGGGAGTTCCAGCGCGATGGCGTGGAGGTGGCCAGCATGGCGGTGGAGCCGCGCATGCGCACGCAGAGCGCGGAGATCCGCCTGAAAGCCGCCACCGATGGCCTTGGCGTGGCCCGGCTCTCGCCACGCTACGCGCAGGATGAGCTGGATCAGGGGCGCCTTGTGCGGGTGCTGCCGGCGTATACGTCGTCGCCGCTGAAGGTGTTTGTGCTGATGCCCGCGCGCAAGCTGATGCCGGCCAGCGTCAGGGCATTTCTCGATGTGCTGGAGCGCACCTTGGGTGCCACGGATCGGCAGGGCGCGGTTGGCGTGGGGATCACTGGCTGAGGCCGCGGCGCGACCCGGGCCAGCTCGGCAGCCTCAATACGCCTGGTCGCCGGTCCTGATCTCCAGCCCCAGCGTTTCGGCCAGGGTGGTCATTTCTTCATCATCCTCGCCGCGGGCGATCCAGCCCGCATAGGCATCGCCATCGGTGTTCCAGTTCCAGAGCGTGATGCCCGCCAGCCGCAACTGCTCATGAGCCAGTTCCATCAGATCCGGCACGCTGGCTTTCTCCAGGAACTCCTCGTCCTGCGGATCCTCCACGCCCCAGTCCAGCTCGATATCGACCCTGGCGCACAGCTCGTCCATGCAGCTGATGAAGGACGTGGTGTCTTTCCAGTCCACATAGAAGCCCGCTTCCCAGTCGATCACGTCCTTCAGGATCCAGAGCAGCTCCTGGCCTTCGACCACATCCGCGTCGTCCGAGTTGGCGAGGGCTTCGTCGAACAGCATCTGGTGCTTCTCCACCATGGCTGCGTCGTCGAAGTCGATCAGCTCAATCAGGCGCCAGAGCGCCTCGCGCGCCTCGTTACTCAGTTCGTCGCTCATTGCATCAGCCCTCCATCGGTGCGGCGCCGGCTTGGCGCATTGAAAATGGAAATGGTGTTGTCCACGGATGAGCCTGTGCTCAGCCGGCAATGCGCACGATCTCGCGTTGCCCGCGCGGCGTCACACGCAGCGCGCGCGATGTGGTCGTGGGCTCGATCCAGCTGTTGGCCATCATGTTATCGAGCAGCGCCGCGCCAAGCGCGCCGCCAAGGTGCGGCTTGCGCTCGCTCCAGTCGGGGCAGGTGCAGGCAAACTGCCGCCGCTTGCGGCGCGCCAGATCCAGATCCACGCCAAGCTGCATCATGCCCGCACTGCCGCTGTCGGTGAGGTCCACTGACGTGCCGTCCACCACGATCCAGTTGGCATGCGACATGCGTTCGAACAGGGAAACCGCAAGCTCGCCCGCCAGGTGGTCATAGCAGGTGCGCGCCTGGCGCAAGGCTGCCGGCGCGGTACGCGACGCGGGCACCGCGCGCACGCGCGGCGGCTGGCTGGCCAGCGACGCACTGGCGAGCGCCTCGATGGCGACGCCGATCTCCGGCGTGGCGAGCCGGTAGTACCGATTGCGCCCGCGCGTCTGCACGGCGAGCAGGCCGCCTTCACTGAGCCGCGCCAGGTGGCCGCTGGTGGACGATGCCGACAAGCCGGCGATGACCGCAAGCTCGCCGGCCGGGCGGGCGCTGCCGTCCATCAGCGCCCACAACATGGCGGCGCGTCCCGGGTCGGCAAGCAGGCCGGCCATCTGGCTGATGCTGGGAGCGTATTCCATAGTTCATTCCGCAGTGAAGCAACGAATGCAGTATAGACTGTCGGTGGGCGACGGGTGGACCTTGGACTTCAATGTGCTTGCAAGACATTAAAACCCTTCCAGCGACATTAAAGCGCTTGCAGAAACATCAAAGAACTTCCGGAATGTCTTTTGTACAGGTTCCATCGAAGACAAAGTGCTTTATTCGTTCCATTTTGTGACGGTCACGACGACTCCACGACCGCTCGCCTAGGGTCGCTATATAGGGTTAGCTCCGCCGAGCTCGCGCGCGCCCTTGATGTCTCACGCCACCCACTCGAAATTCAAAAGATGGCAGAAATGTTACGGCAACGACGAGGGCCGACCCGGCGGCGCACTCTGCCATAGAGTTCGATGGAGTTTCAATCAGCACTGCAAACAAGGAAGCCGTGAGAGCCAATCGCTGGACTATCTTTGCGATTGGGGACCTCCCCTCACTCCCGGCCGATGGGGTTCTTTCTCGCACCTACATCGTGCCTGCCTCACCAGCATTGCCAGCCTGCATACTAGAGCCCCCGGTTGAGACGAAGCCGGATAGAAGGTAGCGAATTGCAGAATTCTTGGATGCGGAGCAAAAGGAGACCAGGCTGGACGTAGAAGAGACACCGAGGGCCCCTGGGAGGAAGCGGTACCAGCAAAAGTACGTGATTCCAGAGAGGCAACCGGGAGAAAGCACATGAGCGCAAGCACAATCATTGAAGAGCCGGCGCCAGCAATCCATCTCGTGACCAAAGCGTATTCACATTTTTTGGTTGTCGGCTTTGCACTGCTCCCAGCTTACCTTATTGCCACTCACCGGAGCGGCGAACCGCCGCTCGTTCATCGAGCGTGTCGACGCCGAAATTGCGCGTGCCAAGCGAGAGGGGGCACCGTTTTCTCTCCTCGCGCTCGACCTGGATAATTTCAAGCAGATAAACGACTACTATGGACATCAGGTCGGCGACAAAGTCCTGCAGGGGTTCGTGCAGCAATGCCTCGATGCAATCCAGCCGTATGACGGCGTAGCCCGTGTGGGCGGAGAGGAATTCATGGTGTTGCTACCTCAAGTTGCCCTGGGGTTCGCTTGTTCGATTGGCGAGCGCATTAGGTCAGCCATAGAATGCGCCGTGTTCGAAAGCGCGATTGGGCGCAAGGTCGGGGTCACGCTCACTGTCAGCATCGGTGTTTCCCAGTTCGGGCGCGACGGTAGCACAATCGACGCGATTCTGCGCGCCGCTGACGAGCGTCTCTATCGCGCGAAGGCTGGAGGCCGCAACCGCGTAGTCGCAATGTAACGCGGCTTTCGGTCAGCCTCAAGCTGTACCAAGATTTGACGGGAATGGAGCCCGTTGTGTTTGAGCGTGTCAGTCCGAGGGGGCGAAGGCGGTAGTGGACAGTGCGACGCTAGCCAAGAAGGGCGAGAACCAGACCGCAACACGAAATTAGCGGCGGCAGAACGGAAGCGGATTTGAAGGCCGTCGTGCTGAACCAGAGCACAAAGGCGGAAATCAACTCGATTCACAAGAAGTGCAACAAGTTCATCTCGGGCACAAGTTCGTCCTTCAAGAAATAAATAGACTACCTCTTATGCCTGCCTGGCTAATACCCCGCGGGCTTTTTTCGGTCTGGTGAGCAGTGTCAGCTTTCGTTTTCGTGTTGGCTGCGTTCCTCACGGCTGCGATGGCCTTGGTCGCTATGCTCTTCCTGTTCGCGCCACCTCCGTTCACTCCAGTATTCCTCCCGTTGTTCGCTTTCACCCCTATAGGGTGAGTATCGCGAGCTTGGAACAACAACATAGACAGGCCGGGGCGCAACATAAACTGGGGTGGGTTCCGCATGTGCAACACCAGGAACGTCAACGCCAATGTCGACATTCGCTGCGGCAAAGGCCGACGAGACGACGACGAACAGCGTACCGACAATGGCCCTACCGATTGCACGGCGCTTCATTCCCGATTTCTCCTGGCTTTTCGCGGTCGCCATTCTACGGATGCAACCTCGTCCCTTGGATGACGATTGCTAACTCGCTCTTTCGAGGCGAGCATTTGGGCGTGGCTCAATCCTCCTCCCCATCATGCCAGCGACGCCACTCCCGATGGTGAATGCGCCACTCACGCTCGCGCCAACGCCTTTCTCGCCACTGCCGCTCTTGCCACGCACGAGCGCGCCAATCGCCGTAATAGCCGGGTGCAACAATAATCGGCTGCGGTTCGACATAAACGGGGGCCGGCTCATAGTAGACGGGAGGCGGCGGGTAATAAACGGGAGGCGGTGGAACCACGTACGCTGGCCCGGGAAGGCCAATCCCAATGCCCACATCCACACGCGCCTCAGCGACGCCGGAGGTAAGGGCGGCACCTGCAGCCAGCAAGCAGATCGCCAAGGCCTTTTGCATGATAATGCTCCTTACGTTTCTACCGGCACTCTATACCGCCACTGGGCGCGAGGGTACTTGTGAACTAATACAGGGGTTACGACCTGTAACAAGGCGGGGGTGCCGGAAGTCGATGAGGCCGCAGCTACACACGCCGCCATCGTGCAGGATGAGGTAACGGGGCCGCCAATCTGGCCGTCTCCGCGCTAGCGCAATTCGCACCGCATGCAGAGTGCGGACGTTTGAATAGCACGTCGAAATGCTCTTGAGGCCGTGACTTCCGGTGGCGCTTCTTCGGCAGGGATAAGGGAGAATCCCCAACGCGCGAAATAGGCTGGGGCCGCAGTGGAGAGGAGATAGGCGTCTCGTACTTCATTGCCGCGTGCACGTATCAAGAGCGCCTCAACCAATCGGCTGGCGATGCCTCTTTCGCGATATGCGGGTTCAACTGCTACGGAGCGGAAGAGGATGGCCTGTCCATGGGGCTCTGTCGCTGCGCAGCCAACGACGCGGCCATCACACAGGGCGACGTGGAAGTTCTCGATAATTTCGACAACATCTGCGGCAGGTAGCCTGCAGCGCTCAAGCAATGCAACGATTTGCTGCAAGTCCGAGTGAGAGGCCGAGCGTAGGTGAACGTCGGTCAACATGATGAAGTGACTCCAATTTGCGTTTCCTTAGGCTAGGAGAAGCCTGCGGTACGCTCGCGTATTACTAAAGGCATATGTTTGTTTTCTTTGTCACCTAACAGCGCTAACGGCGCTAACAGCGCGATGGTCATGCGCCACCGTCGACAGTCATGGTGCTAAACCTAGCATCGAACATGCAATCGACTTGTAAGCGATTGTGAGGCTACTCGCGGTGCGGTTTTTTCCACGCAAGCTCCGGCTACCTGCTGATGACAATCGTGTTCTCGCCGAACTCACCCCACCGTTCGCCGGGGTATGCAACCAACGCAGGAACGGGGGGACTATGACGCCCAACGATGGGGCGCAGACAGGTGCCGGAGCGTAGCGGCTACCTCTCAGCACTGGCTTCCGGTCAACGTGATTCTCGAACAGGCTGTAGTGCCCATTGGGCTGTGGAGGCGCTTCCGTCCACGCTCGCGACTTCGGCTTACCTGTTTCAGAACTTACGGATTGTCACGAGTTTTGAGTCAACTCGGGTCGGGACAGTACCGTTTCTACCGGTAAGCACGGCGCATTGCCGAGCCGCTCAAGAATCCTCAGGAGTTCACGTCATGAAGAAGCTGTTCGCTGCTCTCGCCTCTGCAGCCCTCGTCGGTACCGTTTTCGCTCAGGCTGGTGTGCCAGCTTCCGCGACTCAGCCGCAAGCAAGGGCGATGAAAGACCAGGTAAAGGTCGTCAAGGAAAAGAGCGCCACGCAGGCAAATGCCGACAAGGACAAGAAGGGTGTCAGCGCGCAGGGCGATGTAGCAAAGGCCCAGGCCAGCGCCGGCAAGGAGAAGGCTGATGTAAAAGCTGACGCCAATAAGTCCGCCGCCAAGGGCAGCCACCACAAGGCGAGCAAGATGGGGGCCGCCAATACCGAGGGTGGCAAGGCGAAGGTTGAAGTAAAGAATGATGTCGACAAGGCGAAGGCCAAGGTAGATATTCCGAAGCCGGAGGCGCAGGCCGACGCAGCGAAGGCTGCAACCAGCGCCAACGTAGACAAGACGAAGAAGCAGTAAGCTGCTCCCATCGAGCGGACGGGGGTACGTCGCCAAGGCAAAGGCCAGCGCGACGAAGCTCGAGTGCAGGAGCTTTTTGGAGAGCGCCAGTTTGCTGGAAGGCCCAGCCTGGCCTCTCCGCGCTTGTTCAAGATGAGGGAAGCGTCATGAAAGCCTTTCTCGCATTACTAATTGTCGCATCCACACTGCTCGGTGGTTGCGTCGTGGTGCCATACGATGGCGGGTACTATGGTGGATACGGGTATTGGGGCCACGGGCACCACGGATACCATGGACACGACTAACACGGAATTTGACGCCTTCGTTGCAACCGAAACTCTAGCCATTCATCCTCGGCATTCGATAGAACGGCATCGGCCTGCGCGTGTCGCCAGTTATGGGAGCATAGGTCGCAATAGCTCCGTTGTGCCCTTGACTTAGGAACTCAGCAGAAATTCCGGCTTCATGTAGCCAGACTGCCCAGCATGGGTGATAGGTCGACGAGGTGCTGCGCAATGAGATGTCGAACCTCTCCGTCACACTGCCATTTGCCATTTGCCATATGCGCCGACGAGCGTGGCGGTCAGTACTTCACGGCGTTGCCTCTCAAGGACCGATGGCCAAGCGATGACATCAATGGGTTCGGTCTCATCTTCCAGGGTCAGAAAGACGACGCCTTTGGCCGTGCCAGGGTTTTGAATCGCAATGGCCATCGCACAGCCGCGTGCGTGGAAAGAAAGGTGATCTCCGGTATTCCTCGCTAAACGGCGGCCTCAGGCCTTAGCCTGTCTTCATGCAAGGACGCAAGAGAGATGGCGCGGCTAACGCAGGTTCATTGCGCCTTCAGCTTCATCTTGCCCGCCAGCCGCATACCGTCACGAAAGCTCATGCCAAGCAGGGTCAGTTGCAAGGCACCCATTGCCAGTTCGATGGCCTGGACGACGTAGAACAACGTGTCGAACTCGCCGGCCTGCGCCTTGGCGCTCAGGAAGAGCGCGCAGGGCAACAGGATCAGCAGGCCGTTCGCGGCGATCAGGGGCATGCGTTTCTTCTTGCCGTGCACGATGCGGCCCCGCCTGTGCCGGGAGAGGGCAAAGCCGGACGCGCCGGTGGCGGCCATGGCCGTAATCAGCAGCACCAGCCCGTACACCACACATTGCTTGACCAGCGCCACGGCAGCGTGGTCGAAGAACGCCTCGGAGATGACCGTCGACATCCAGAAGGTGGCTACGGTCAGCATTGCCACGCTGCCGGCGATGCCATGCACGATCGGTTTCATGGATCTCCTCCTTCTGCTTTCAAATATTGACAACTAGTTTCCATAAGTGGAAACTAGTTGTCAATACAGGGTTCGGCAGAAGAATGCAAGGAGGCGCGACGCCACCAGCATGCCAGGCGCCTGCTGCTGTCGCCCCCCTATGATCGTGCTTTCCCAGGCGCGTGTGCGCTATGCGCCGGCGTCCACTTCGGCGTCGACCTCGGCATGCATCGCAGCAAGCCCCTCGACCACCCTGGCGGCGGCCTCCAGATCGGCCGCGCTGAACGCGGTGGCAAGCTTGGCCGCGTGCTCCCGCCACTGCTGGTCCACCGTGCGGTAGGTGCGTTGGCCGCGCTCGGTGAGCACGTATAGTGGCGAGCGCTTGTGCAGGGGGTTGGGACGCGCTTCGATGAAGCCCTCATCGGCAAGCAGATTGAGCTGCTTCAGGGCGCCTTGCCGGGTCACGCCCATCTTGGCCGCGATCTGCGGCGCGGTCAGTGATTTGCCGGCAAGCGCAAGCGCGCCGAGCATTTGCCAGCGCGCGCTAGTCAATCCCAGTGGGGCCACGAAGCTGTCGCCCCAGGCCAGGAGCCTGCCGTTGAGCTGAAACACCGACAGGACGATGCTGGTCAATTGTTCGCTCTTCTGAATTCGCATGAAGGTCCTCGTAATTGACAACCAGTTTACGATGACGGGGTGAATTGTCAAACGCCCGTACCGCTTGGCGCGGGCGCATGGCGGGCATGGTGGACGTGACATCCCCCGCCTTTGCTGCCCCTGTCCGCATTCCACATTTCACATCGTCATGAAACGTCGCGCGGCGCGCGACGGCATACTGCTTATGTGCTCTCGATCCGCCTCCCCATGCCCTTGCCGACCGCCATGCCGATGCCGTCCGACCCGCTTTGCGCCGTGACGCACCCCGATCCGGCGCCGTATTACCGCACCCTTGCCGCGCAGCGGCCGTTCTATCGCGATGAAACGCTCGGGCTATGGGTTGCCGCCGGCGCCGCCGAGGTGCAGGCCGTGCTGACCCATCCCGCTTGCCGCGTGCGGCCGCCCGCGCAAGCCGTGCCGCCGGCGCTCGCGGGCAGCCCGGCCGGCGCACTGTTCGGCGGGCTGATCCGCATGAACGATGGGGACTGGCATGCGCCACTCAAGGGCGTGCTGCGCAAACGCATGGCGTGCCTGGCGTTTGCCGGCATGGGCGCGCGGGTATTGGCGCTGGCGCGGGATCTGCCGTTCGACGCCGTCCGGCCCGGTGCCGCCGTGAACCACTGGATGTTCACCTTGCCGGTGCTGACGGTGGCTGATGCACTTGGACTGCCGGTGGCCGGCAAGCCCGGCGTAGCGGGCCAGGTGGCAGCCTTCGCGCGGGCCATGTCGCCGCTGGCGACAGCGCAGGAGATTGCCGCGGGGAGCGAGGCCGCCACATGGCTCCAGGCCTGGATGCGCACGAGCCTGTCATCCGCGCCGCCGCTGGACGCACTGGTGCAGGAAGCGCTTGCCGCCGGCGTGGCGCGGGAGATCATCGCAACCAATGCGATCGGCCTGCTGATCCAGGCATGCGAGGCCACCGCCGGCCTGGTCGGCAACATGCTGCTGCGCCTGGGCCGGGATACGTCCCATGGGCGAGAGCTGCCCGCGTTGGACTGCGTGGCCGCACGCGTGCTGCGGGAGGATCCGCCGGTGCAGAACACCCGGCGCTTCCTGGCCGCCGATGTCCGCCTGTGCGGTGCGCAACTGATGGCGGGCGATACGGTGCTGGTCGTGCTGGCGGCCGCCTCGCTCGAACAGAGTGAGGCGACGACGCCTGCGCCCTGGACCTTCGGGCGCGGCCACCACGCCTGCCCCGGCGACGCGCTGGCGTCCACGGTGGCGCAGGCCGTGGTGGCCGCGCTGCTGGCGCGCGGTGCGGATCCGGCGCCGCTGGCGCGCGCATTCCGCTATCGGCCCTCGGTCAACGCGCGCATTCCGCATTTTCTGTGAAGCAAGTCAAATCAATAGGACCCCACCATGATCGCAGTCATCTTCGAAGTCGAACCGGCCGAGGGCCGCAAGGACACGTACATGCAGATCGCCGCGCAACTGCGGCCCACGCTGGAGGCCATCGACGGCTTTATCTCGGTGGAGCGCTTCCAGAGCCTGACCAATCCGGGCAAGCTGCTGTCGCTGTCTTTCTTCCGCGACGAGGCCGCGGTCATGGCGTGGCGCAATACCGAGGAGCACCGGCTGGCGCAGTCGGCCGGGCGGGGCGGCGTGTTCGCGGGCTATCGGCTGCGCGTGGCGCATGTGCTGCGCGACTACGGCCTGAAAGAACGCGACGAGGCGCCGGCGGACAGCCGCGCCGTGCACGCACCCATTGCGGCGCCCGCGTCGCCGGCCCGGTGAGGGCGGCATGGAGTCGACTTTCCTGAATGGGCAGGCCACGCTGATCGGCTTTACCTTCTTGCTTGCCGGCCTGGTCAAGGGCGTGGTGGGGCTTGGGCTGCCTACCGTGGCGGTAGGGCTGTTGGGCCTGGCGATGCCGCCTGCGCAGGCCGCCGCGCTGCTGGTCGCGCCTTCCATGGTAACCAACGTCGTTCAGCTCTACACCGGGCCGCGGCTTGGAGAGCTGGCGCGGCGGATGTGGCCCTTGCTGGCCGCGATCTGCGTGGGCACGTGGCTGGCCGCCGCGCTGCTGCCGCCCAGCCTGATGGTGCATGCCACCGCATGGCTGGGCGCGGCGCTGGTGCTGTACGCGGTGCTGGGGCTGGTGGCTTTCCACCCCAAGGTGCCGCCGGCCGCCGAGGGCTGGCTGGCGCCGCTGATCGGTGTGGTCACCGGTGCGATCACGGCGGTCACGGGCGTGTTCGTGATTCCGGCGGTGCCGTATATCCAGGGGCTGGGCCTGGAACGCGAGACGCTGGTGCAGGCGCTTGGCTTGTCGTTCACGGTGTCCACCATCGCGCTCGCGGTGAGCCTGGCGATGCATGGCGCGCTGTTGCACACGCCGGTGCTGGGGGCGTCGCTGCTGGCGCTGGTGCCGGCGCTGGCCGGCATGTTCATCGGCCAGTGGCTGCGCCATCGCATCAGCGCGGCGCGTTTTCGCAAGCTGTTTTTTTGCGGGCTGCTGCTGCTCGGGGCCGAGCTGGCGCTGCGCGGGTTGTTCTGATCGGGATGGAGGCGAAGGCGCATTCTCTCGGGGTTGCGCGCGACGCGCCGGTGCCGCTGCCGGATGCGTGCCGCGTCGTGCTGTAGGAATGCGCCCACGTGGCGCGGTTTGCACGCAATCGGGCTGACAGCACGTCCTTGCGCGCGGCATACTGGCTGCTGCGCCGCGGCGAAACACCGCGCATCCAAGCCGGATGCGCACCGCAGGCCGCGCATTCCCGCAACCCCGCGCTGGAGATGCCGCCAATGGCATATCGCCGATGACACGACGCAATCGCAGCGGCACCAAGCTCTGGAATACCCTGAGCAAGATCGCCACCCGCAATGTCCGGCGTGCGCAGCGCACGGTCACGAAGTCCGCGATCCGTTCAGCGGTCAGGCAGGGCGAGGCGATGAGCAAGGCGGCGCAGCGCGTGCTGACCGGCGTTGCCTCGCCGGTGCCAACGCCGGTCAGCCGTGGCGGCGGACGCTGGGAGGAAGGCAGCTGGGGGCTGGGGCCGCTCGTGCAGCGCCGTTACCGGCTGTTTATCCCACCGGGCGTGAGCGCGTCGCGTCCCGCGCCCTTGCTGGTGTTGCTGCACGGCTGTGGCCAGGACACGGCCAGCTTTGCCGCTTGCACCCGCGCGGCTACGCTGGCGCGCAGCGCGGGCTGCGTGGTGCTGATGCCGGAGCAATCGTCGCAGGCCAACGCCCAGCGCTGCTGGAACTGGTTCCGCTCCGCGGCGCGCGTGGTGGCAGAGGCCAGCCTGTTGATGTCAATCGTCGAGCATGTCTGCCAGCAGCAGCCGGTTCGGCGCGAACGCGTCTTCGCGCTCGGCTTGTCGGCGGGCGGGGCCATGGCGGTGATACTGGGGCTGCGCTACCCGGACCGTTTTGTCGCGGTCGGCTCGCATTCCGGGGCGGTGCCGCTCAGCGCGTCCAACGCCGCGCAGGCGGCGCGCGTGATGCACGGCAAGGGCCAGCCGGATGTGGACGCGGCGCGGTTTCAACTAGCGGGGCGCCGCCCGCCGCCGTTGTTGCTGCTGCACGGCGATGCCGATCATGTGGTGCACTTCGATAACGCGCTGGCCAGCGCTGCCCTCTGGCAGCAACTGCTGCCGCAGCCGCCCGTGCTGGCCAAGCCGCGCCGGGTCCAGCGTGGGCAGCGCCGTGCCTACAGCATCTTTCCCTGGTCGAGCGAGGGCGAGCCCTACATCCGGCTGGTGCGCATCGAAGGGCTGGGGCACGCGTGGAGCGGCGGCCCGTCCAGCCAGGCCTTTGCCGATCCGTCCGGCCCGGATGCACTGCGGATCGCGTGGCAGTTCTTCATGCAGTGCCTGGCGGCGCGCCAGCGTGCCGCGCCAAGGCGGGTGCGCAAGGTGGCCGCCTGACGCCTGTGCCTGGCTAGGGCAATTGCGGCGCTTCTATCACCACGTCGCTCTCGGGGTACGCCACGCACGGCAGGATGAACCCCTCGTCGCGCTCGTCGTAGCTCACGCCCGGCCACTCGATGCGGTAGCCGATCCGCCCGGCGGCCAGCCGGCACAGGCAGGTGCGGCAGGTGCCGTTGCGGCAGGAACTGGGGAATTTCAGGCCGGCCTGCAACGCGGCTTCGAGCAGCGTCTGCGTGGGCAGGGCGGGAAAGGTGCTGCCCTGCGGCTCCAGGCGGGCGACAAACGCTGCCGGGACCACCGGGGCTGCGGTGATGTCGCGGCTCATGACTGCGCTTGCCCCTCGTCCGCTTCGGGAAAGCGCGCACGGCCATGGGTGGCGTCGCGCAGCGCGGCCCGGGCCGGTGCCAGCAGGCTGGCCGGCAGCCGAATGGTCAGCCGGGCGGCAGCACTGTGTTCGGCATGCGCCAGCTCGTGGCTCTCCTGCTCGATCCAGCGGCGCACGCGGGCTTCGTCGGCGTAGTCCACCTCCACAACCAGCTCCGCATAGGCGATGCGCTCGATGCGCTGCGCATCCTTGAGCGCCACCGCAATCGCGTCCGTATAGGCGCGTACCAGCCCGCCCGCCCCCAGCTTGACGCCGCCGTAATAACGCACCACGGCCGCCAGCACGCCTTCCAGCTCATGGTGGCGCAGCACTTCCAGCATGGGCCGGCCGGCGGTGCCGGATGGCTCGCCGTCGTCAGACATGCCCGACTGGCCCCCCGCGAGCAGCGCCCAGCAGACATGGGTGGCGGTGGCGTGGTCGGCGCGCAGGCGCGCCACTTCGGCCATGGCCGCGGCGCGGTCGGGCACGGGCAGTGCAAAACCGATGAAGCGGCTCTTGCGGATTTCCAGGTCTGACTGGACGGGAGAAGCGAGGGTGTAGGTCGGCACGGGTTGGGCCGCGTCACGGCGCGCGATGCGCGGCGCCGGCGGGCTGAAAGCTAAAGGAATCGGGGCACCGGATTGGGGCCTGCGCCAGTGTACCGCAGCCGGCCCGGCCGCCCGGATTGTGCGAGAGGCCTCCTGGATGTCTGCAAGTTCAGTCAGTTTAAACAAGCTGTAACAAATCATTCATAGGATACGCATCGGCCTGAACGCCGCGCGGTTGTCCCCACGAGCGCGCTGCATGGCAGCGCGCATGGCGCGCCGCCTAATCCTTCACATAACGAAACGGGAAAGAAGAATGCTCGACAAACCGGACGCATCCCGCCGCAAGGCGCTTAAATTCCTGGCTGGCGCCCCCATGCTGCCGCTGGGCCTTGGCGCTACCGCCTTTCTGGTCGGTTGCGGTGGCGATGGCGACGCAGTAGCCGCAACGGCTCCGGCGCCGACGCCCGTCACGCCTGCCGGCGCTACGTTTACGACCGCCGAATTCACCGGCATGGCCGCGCCCGCGCTGACGAACGCGGCCGCGATGGCTACCACCACGGTGGGTTCCAGCCTGAAGGTATCGTTCAGCGACGGCAGCAGCCAAACCTACAAGCTGGCCTACCAGCCCTTCTTCATCACCGGCGACATGGTCCCGGATGGCAAGGGCGGCAGCATCCTCGCCGGCGGCTACTTCGACATCAACAACCAGCCGATCATCGACAAATCGGTGGCCGGCAAGGAACGCCAGTTCTACTCCGATTCGCCCGACGGCACCTCGCTGCTCAAGATCGACGGCGCCAAGGTGGCCGGCGTGAAGGGCAACACGGTCTTCGCCGTGGTCCAGTTCGAGTACACCACGCGTGACCAGGCCGGCGCGAGCGCCTACGGCCGCCTGCCGTCCCCGATCGGCGTGCTGACGCTGGACCAGGACCCCGCCACCGGCAAGCTGACGCTGGTCAAGTACCACAACGTCGATACTTCGTCGGTCAATGGCCTGTGGATTACCTGCGGCGCCAGCCTGTCGCCGTGGAACACCCACCTGTCGAGCGAGGAGTACGAGCCGGACGCCTTCACGGCCAGCACCAACGCGCAGTTCCTGGCGTTCAGCAAGAACCTGCTCGGCACCGCAAGCGTCGTGGCCAACCCGTACTTCTATGGCCACATGCCTGAAGTCACGGTCAATGCCGACGGCACCGCCAGCATCAAGAAGCACTTCTGCATGGGCCGCATCTCGCACGAGCTGGTGCATGTGATGCCGGACAACCGCACGGTGCTGATGGGCGACGACGCCACCAACAGCGGCCTGTTCATGTTCGTGGCCGACAAGGAGAAGGACCTGTCCGCCGGCACGCTGTACGTGGCCAAGGTGGGCGCGGGCTTCTCCATCGACCCGGCCGCCCCCGGTGCCGACCTGACGTGGGTCAACCTGGGACACGCCACCAGCGCCGAAGTCGAGGCCATGGCCAAGTCCAACCTGCCCACCGACATCATGGACGTGCGCACGGTCGACCCCTCGGACCCCACTTTCACCAAGATCTTCGTTGGCGGCACCGCCAACTGGATCAAGGTCAACCCGGGCAAGGAGAAGGCCGCGGCCTTCCTGGAAACCCATCGCTACGCCTACCTCAAGGGCGGCAGCATGGGCTTCACCAAGATGGAAGGCACCACCGTCAATATCAAGGACAAGGTGGCCTACTCCGCGCTGCAGAACATGATCGACTCGATGGTCGTCAACAACGCCAAGGGCTGGAACGCACAGAGCAACATCACGATCCCCGCGCCGCTCAACGCCGGCGGCGTGATGCAGCACAATCTTGCCGGCGGCCAGAAGGATCTGGGCGGCGCCGCCATCAATAGCGAATGGGTGCCGGTGCATACCAAGGCGCTGATCGTGGGCAAGGACATCAGCGCGGACGCACTCGGCAACACCGCCGATCCGGACCAGATCGCCAACCCGGACAACCTCAAATTCTCGGAAAAGCTGCGCACCCTGTTCATCGGCGAGGACAGCGGCCAGCACGTCAACAACTTCCTGTGGGCCTACAACGTAGACACCAAGAGGCTGTCGCGCGTGCTCTCGACCCCGGCTGGCGCGGAATCCACCGGCCTGCATGCGGTGGACGAGCTCAACGGCTGGACGTACATCATGAACAACTTCCAGCACGCGGGCGACTGGAGCGGCCTGCACGCCAAGGTCCAGGCTACGCTGGATCCGCTGGTGCGCGCCAACTACAAGGACCGCTTTGGCGCCGCCGTCGGGTACCTGACGGCCGATACCACGAGCGTCAAGACCACTAAGGCGTAAGCGCGGGACAGCTGTTACCCCGGCGCTTTGTTGGGCCCCCGATGACTTTGTCATCGGGGGCCCTTTTTTTTCATTCGCGCGGGAGCTGGCTAGCGCGGGCGGGGATACTCCAGTTGCAGGGCGACGAATTGCGCGGTGGCGTGGCCGTAGCGGTCCTGGATTCCGGCCAAGGCAGCATCCAGCGCCGCCGCCGGCAAACCAGCGTATGGCGGCAAGTCATGGCGGCTGGTTGTTGGCTTGTCGTCCGCGCGCGTGGTGATGGTGTCAGCCTCAAGCCAGAGTCCGTGGCGCGAGCGCAGCGTTGCCGCCGTGCCAAGTGTCAGCGCCGCGGAGCGATAGGTCCGTGACCAGGCATCTGCCTGCAGCGCCAGCGCGATCTCGTCAAAGCCCGCTGCCACGGTGATACCGATGGCCTCGTGCCGCCACCAGGCGAGGCGGTTCGAGAGTGCGATGCCGATGCTCGCGGCGCCTAGCTTGAAGGGGGCCGAATCGTGACGTGGGCTCCACTCCGTCACGCCGAGGCGCGCTGCGGTTGCCGCCGCCACTTGTTGGCCGGCAATCGCTTCGACCAACGCTAGCGACAGCGGCAGCGAGGCAGTCACGCCGCTCGAGGTGACAACGTTGCCATCGGCCAGATAGCGCCTGTTGCCCACCCAGTGGGTGGCTGGAAATTTTGCGGCGACACGGCTCATCGCATACCAATGTGTCGTGGCCGAGCGGCCATCGAGCAGTCCGGCGCTCGCGACCACGCGCGCGCCCTCGCAGACCGCCACGATGATCGCTCCCCGTCCTGCCTGCGCGCGCAGCCACGCTAGCGTGGCCGGCGTGTCCTCATGATGCATCGCCGGCACGATCACGATATCGGCGCCTTCAGGAAAGGCGGCGTCGAAGGCCGCCACTGTCAGGTCGGCCCGCACGCGCAGGGCCGGCATCAAGGTGACGGTGCCGGGGCCGGTCGATACTGCATGCACGTCAGCCACGCCTGCCTCTCGCAGCACGCCAACCGGAATCACGAAATCGGTGACTTCGGTGCCGGCGTTGTCGGCCAGTATGGCTACCAGCGGTCGCGCGTGGCCGGCCTTCGGCGCGGGCAGCGTGAGCGTCGCCGGCACACCGGTAGACGCCGCGGATGCGGCGTGGCGTGCTTCTTCGGGTTCAGTCGAAGCGGGGTTTTGCGCGGCGGGCTTGAGGCAGCCGCACAGCGAGCAAGTGCACAGCGCGAGCGCGGCAAGGCGGGTCATGATGGCGTACTGCATGGTGTCCTCGGTTGGTGCGTTTCGTACCAGATGCACATGGATCGAATTTACCCTCCGCCGGGACTGGCAAAAAGGACAGAATTGCCGCATTCTTTGCCATGGCTTATCTACAGCAAACAACACGAAAGGTGGTAGTGCTCGGCTTCGAGGGCGTGCAGTCGCTCGACGTCGTGGGGCCGATGGAGGTCTTCGCGGTGGCGAACTTGCATAGCCCCGCGGGCCGCCGCAAGCCCTATGAGGTCAGGCTCGCCACGCAAGCCGGTGGCGAGCTTGGGACACATGCCGGCCTGCGCCTGGCCGGCGCGGTTGCGCTTGCCGACTTGCCGGAGCGCATCGACACGCTGGTGGTCGGTGGCGGCAGCGAGGAGAGCCTGCGCCGCGCCGCCTCAGACCCGGACCTGCTAGCCTGGTTGCAGGCGCGCGCCCGGCGTACGCGTCGAATCGCCAGCGTTTGCACGGGGGCGTTTGTTCTAGCCGCGGCCGGCTTGCTCGACGGGCGCCGTGCCACCACGCACTGGAACGCTTGTGGCTTGCTGAAGACATTGCGCCCCGCGATTCAGGTGGAGCCGGACGCGATCTTCGTCGCCGATCCCCCCTTCTATACATCGGCCGGCGTTTCCACCGGCATTGACCTGTGCCTCTCGCTGGTCGAGGCCGATTGCGGTCCCGAGGTGGCGCTGGCGGTCGCGCGCGAGCTGGTGCTGTTCCTGCGGCGCCCCGGCGGGCAGTCGCAGTTCAGTACCGGCCTGCGCCTGCAGTGCAGTGCCACGCCCAGGTTGCGCGCATTGCTGGCCGCCATTATCGACGACCCAAGGGGCGACCTGAGAGGGCCGGTGCTGGCCGCCCGCGCAGGCATGAGCGAGCGCACCTTCGCGCGTGCATTCGCCAGGGAGACCGGCGAGCCGCCTGCCCGCTTCGTCGAGTGCGCGCGCGTGGAGCGTGCCAAAGCCCTGCTGGAGGGCTCGGATTGGCGGCTGGAGCGTATCGCCGAGCGCGCGGGCTTTGGTAGTGTGGACGCTTTGCATCGTGCCTTTCTCAAGCGCATCGGCGTCACCCCAGGCGAATACCGGGAACGTTTCGGGCCACCGGCGCGGATTGGCTGAGGCAACATGGGCGCGGGACCGGTCATGCCTGCTACGCTTGCGGTATTGAGCGGTCGCCGGGCCAACGCGCCACCGCGGCCCAGACCCATGCCCAGACCCACAGCCCAACAGGAGCAAAAAGATGCCGAACCAAGACGGCCAACACGACGCGCGCCGCATGGCGCCGGCCACCGACCGCAACCGCGACGCCATCCTGGCCGTGCTGCGGCGGGTCTTGCCGCAGAGCGGCCTGGTGCTGGAAATCGCCAGTGGCACCGGTCAGCACGCCGCATATTTCTCCGCCGCGCTGGCGGGGCTGACCTGGCAGCCGAGCGACCCCGACGCTGCGGCGCGCGAGTCGATCGCGGGCTGGGCCGAGCATGCCGGGCTGGCCAATGTGCTCGCGCCGCTGGTGCTGGACGTGCGCCAGCAGCCCTGGGGCATCGAGGCGGCGCAGGCGGTGGTCTGCATCAACATGATCCACATCGCGCCATGGTCTGCGGCCGAGGCGCTGTTCGCCGGGGCCGGGCGTTTGCTGCCAGCCGGCGGCGTGCTCTACCTGTATGGCCCGTATCGGCGCAACGGCGAACATACCGCGCCGAGCAATGCCGCCTTTGATGCGCAGTTGCGCAGCGCGAACGCCGATTGGGGCGTGCGCAATATGGAAGATGTGGCGGCGCTGGGCGAGGCCGAGGGCTTTCGCATGGACGAGCCAATCCCGATGCCGGCCAATAATTTCAGCCTGGTATTCCGAAAATAGGAACTTCATCGCCGAACGCAAGCGGATTGGGCCGCGTGCAATGCGTGGCCGAAATTCGACAAAGCGCGATTGAGGGCTGGCGCGGAGTGGGGCTAAGTCTTCGCCGCATTGTCTTTGCGCATGCAGCGTTAAGCGTTGGCTTAAGACGCGGCGAACGTCCTGGCGGGCAATGCGTGGAATGTGGAAATGCGGAAAATGTGGGAAATGACAGGCGAAGCCGGGCGGCGCTAATCGGGAAATGCCGATCGGCCAGGGCGTCTTGAATAACCGGGGATATTGTCTGGATCTGTCCGGCTGGCCCTGCAGGGCGCCAGCCAGTTCGCACAAAAGTGGTGCGCGGCGGGGACCGGAGCACGGCGCGGATTACCGCGCGCATGTCCGGGCCACCTGCCGCGCTGGCCCTTGCGCGATTTACTTCGCGGCGACAGGCGCTTCTGCCTCGACCTTGACGGCCACGGCCTTCTTCGGCGCTGCCGGCTTGCGGGCTGCCTTCACGACGGCCTTCTTCGGTGCTGCTGCCTTCGGAGCAGCTGCCTTCGGTGCTGCTGCCTTGGGAGCTGCTGCCTTCTTGGCGGCGGCCGGCTTTGCAGCCTTCTTTGCCACGGCAGCCTTCACCACCGGCTTCTTCGCAGCCGGCTTGGCCTTGGCCTTTTGTGCAGCCAGCTTTTCCTTGGCGGCTTGCTTCTCAGCCAGCACGGCCTTCTTGGCGGCTTCAGCTGCGACCTTGATTTCGCGCTTAGCAGTTTCGATCGCCTTCTTTGCATCAGCGCGCAGCTTCAGCAGGCCCTTCTTTGCAGCGGCCAGTTCGCGAGCCAGCACGCTGGCCTTCTTCGCGGGAACTGCTGCCTTCTTGGCGGCTGCCGGCTTGGTCTTTGCTGCTGCGCTGGTTGCGACTTTCTTTGCTACGGCCATTTGTATTTACCCGTTAGTTGTGGAGCGCGGAGTATAACCGGTCGCGCGACATTGCTCGCGCGGCGTGAATTAACTGCGCAAATTTCTGGTATGAATGCGTGCGCGGATACAACATGTTTTGCACGGCGACGGCATCGCCATTGGATGCGAATAGGGGGTACGTATTGCGTTTAACGCGTATTGACCTGGACTTTGATGCCGTCGGCCAGCACGGTAATGGCGCCCGGCTCGACGTCTTTGCCGGCAACGTGCAATTCTTCCGGCTTGAACGTGTAGAGCGGGTAATCGCGCAGCAGTTGCTGCGCCACGACGGCGCCGATGGCGTTCAGTTGCTCGCCATATTGCGCCGGCATGCCGGCAACCTGGACGCGTTCGACGGAAGGATTGTCGAGCAGCACGGCGCGTTTGGCCGGGTCGTACCTGAGCCCGCTGCTCAGCGAAAGCGTGCCGTTGATCGGTGGCGCGGGCAGCAAGGTGTTGCTGACCTGTGCATCCATCTGCGTGGTCACGCGGTTGTTGGCTTCGTCGAGCAGCAGGCGCGGATGCGTCAGCTGGACGTCGAGCACCTGGGCGTAGCGCAGCCTTGCCGGGAAACGTTTGTCGACGGCGTCCTGCAATTCCTGGCGGGAGAATGTGTAGTCGCCGGTCCAGACGTTATAGCCGGCCCAGGCGCTGGCGGCGACCAGCATGGCAAGCGCGCCGGCGGCGGCTTTGCGTGTTGTCAGGGATTTGCGGGGCCGGGTGCGGCGTTGCGTCGTCGGCATGCTGCGGTGCCTCCAGGTTGGCGTCTTGCGCGTTATCCCTTCTGACCGCGCCTGCGCCGGCTTTGTTCAATTGTCCAGTCTGGCCGCCGGCCATGCGCACTATCAATAGTGCGGCGGGAGTTCGTGCTGGGGGCCGTTTTCGCCGCCGCCCGTGCCGCTGGAGCGCATTTGCTGGTAAAGCGCCTGGAGCTGTTCCTGCAGCAGGTCGATCTGCCGCTGCTGGCGTGCCACGGCGAGATTGAGCGTGTCGAGCAGGTCGTCCTGGAAGGCGACCTTGATTTCTAGTTCGGTCAGGCGGGATTCCATTTTGTGTTCTCCATTGGGCCGCGCATTGTAAGGCAGGTGCGGCGCGGCCTTTACTGCATAGTCAGCCTGGCCAGCCGGCCTAGCGTGGCGAGCGCGGCGTCGGTCCGGTCGTCGAAGTCGTGGCCGCAGTTGATGCGCAAGCAATGCCGGAAGCCGCCATGCGCGGAAAAAATCGGGCCGGGCGCGATGCTGATGCCATGCGAGAGCGCATAGCGGTGCAGTGCAAGGCTGTCGGTGCCGGCCGGCATCTCGATCCACAGGAAGTAACCGCCGGCCGGCCGCGTGGCCCGCGTGCCCGGCGGGAAGTGCCGCGCGATGGCCTGCGCGAAGGCATCCTGCCGCTGCATCAGCGCCTGGCGCAACTGCCGCAGGTGCCGGTCGTAGCCGCCCTTCTCCAGGTAGTGAAGGATAGCGGCTTGCGTTGGCGCCGCCACTGTCAGCGTGCTGGTGAGCTTGGCGCGCGCCACTTCGCGCGCGAAGCGTCCGGGCGCGGCCCAGCCGATCCGGTAGCCCGGCGCCAGGCATTTGGAGAAGGACCCGCAGTGCATCACCAGCCCCTGCGTGTCGAACGCCTTGGCCGGGGTGGGGCGCTTGTTGCCGAAGTACAGCTCGCCGTAGACGTCGTCCTCGATCAGCGGCACTTCGAAGCGCGCCAGCAACCGCACCAGTTCGCGCTTCTTGTCGTCGGGCATCAGGCTGCCCAGCGGGTTCTGGAAATTGGTCATCAGCCAGCACGCGCTCGGGCGGTGGCGTTCCAGCGCGCGGGCGAGGGCGTCGAGCTCGATGCCTTCGCGCGGATGCGTGGGCACCTCGATGGCGCGCAGCCCGTGGCGCTCCAGCGCCTGCAGCGCGCCGTAGAAGGTGGGCGACTCGATGATGACCGCGTCACCCGGGCGCGTGACGGCCGCCAGGCACAGGTTCAGCGCCTCCAGCGCGCCGTTGGTGATGACGATCTCGTCGGTGTGCACGGTAAGCCCGTCGATCAGGTAGCGCAGGGCAATCTGGCGGCGCAGGCCGGCGTTGCCCGGCGTCATGTCGTCCACCGAGCTCCAAGGGTCCAGTTGCTGGACGACTGCCGCCATGGACTTGGCGAGGCGCGGTAGCGGAAACAGCAGCGGACTGGGAAACGCGGAGCCGAGTGGCACCAGCTCCCGCTGCTTGGCCGACGCCAGCACGTCGAAGACCAGTTCGCTGACATTCAGCGTGGTGGATTCGTCCGCCGGTTGCGACGCGGCCTCGGGCTCGGGCGGCAGCACGCGGCTGGTGCTGGCCACGAAGTAGCCCGAGCGCTGGCGCGCGATGATCAGCCCGCGCGCTTCCAGCAGGTAGTAAGCCTGGAACACCGTGGAGGGGCTGAGCCCGCGGCTGGCGCTGGCCTGGCGCACGGAGGGCAGGCGGTCGCCGGGCCGCAGCGTGCCGGCCTGGATCGAGTGCGCGATATCGTCGGCCAGCGTTTCGTAGAGCGTGCCGGGCGTGGCTTCCCCGTCTTTTAGCTGGGGGGTGTCTGGCTTGCTGGGCGGCATTGGCGATCCACTGTTTGGCGTATGTCCGATTTCCGGCAACTGTATCGTATCGGCGCGATGCACGACACAGCGCATGGGGATATTCCAATGTGGCAGATTTGCTGCGGCAACATGTCACGCCGGAATCCCTCTGATCCGGTTGTATCGATCCGATCTGATCCTGTTCGGGCCGGCCTTGTCTCCTTAGCATTCAGTGCTGTCCTTAAGAGGCTGTTTCAAAATGAAGCGAAGCGGTTCTGGCTAGGCGCGCGGCCGCAGGCAGTACAAGCGGTACGGCAAGGCCGCGCAACGACGCCAGAATCGTTTTGAAATGGCCTCTAAGCCGCGGCCGCCACGGCGCCGTCATGGGAAGTGCAAGGAAATCCATGGATCCCACGAGTCTGTTGTTAGCTACCTTCCTGCTGTCGGTTGGTGGCCTGTTTGCTTTCATCTGGTCGTTGCGCAAGGGTTTGTTCGATCTCGAAGCCGCCGGTGCGCGCACCATCTTTGCGCCCGGCGAGGTCGGCCAGCCCGAGGAGCCGTCGAGCGATGCGGCGCAGCGCCAGGCGCTCTGGGTGGGCGCCGCGTCCAGCCGGGAGGCGCCTGCCGCGACCGCCGCCGCGCGCGCCGATCTCGAGGCGGAGCTGGCGGCGCGGCATGAGGCCGATCGCTCCAGCGCCCTGCCGGCCCTGCTGATGCTGAGTTGTGCCGTGGTCTGGCTGGTGGTGGCGTCCGCCGCCGGCCTGCTTAGTTCGCTCAAGCTGCATATGCCCGACCTGCTGACCGGGCAGGCGTGGCTTTCCTTCGGCCGCTTGCGCACGCTGCACCTGAACGCGGTGGCGTACGGCTGGGCGCCGATGGGGCTGCTCGGGCTGACGCTGTGGATGCTGCCCCGCCTGCTGCGCACGCCGCTGCTGGGCGGGCGCTTTGCCATGATCGGCGCGCTGGTCTGGAATGCGGGGCTGGTGGCGGGGCTCGGCAGCATTGCCGTGGGCATCAACGCCGGCCTGGAGTGGCTGGAGATTCCCTGGCAGGTGGGCCTGCTGTTCGCGCTGGGCGGGATGATGATCGGCCTGCCGCTGGCGTTCATGCTGCAAAAGCGCCGTGTGCATCATCTGTACGTGTCGGTCTGGTACATCGGCGCGGCCCTGTTCTGGTTCCCGGTGCTGTACGTGGTGGCCAAGATCCCGGGCGTGCATTTCGGCGTGGAGCAGGCCACCATGAACTGGTGGTTCGGGCACAACGTGCTGGGCCTGTTCTATACGCCGCTGTCGCTCGCCTCGGTCTATTACTTCCTGCCCAAGGTGATCGGGCGGCCGGTGCGCTCGTATAACCTGTCGCTGCTGGGCTTCTGGACGCTGGCGTTCTTCTATGGCCAGGTCGGCGCGCACCACCTGATCGGCGGCCCGATTCCGCCGTGGCTGATCACGCTGTCGATCGTGCAGAGCGTGATGATGATCATCCCGGTGACCGCGTTCTCGGTGAACCAGCACCTGACGCTCAAGGGCAATTTTGGCGCGCTGCGCCACTCGGCCACGCTGCGCTTCATCGTGTTCGGCGCCATCATGTACACGCTGGCGTCGGTGCAGGGCTCGTTCGAGGCGCTGCGCTCGCTCAACGCGGTGACGCACTTCACGCATTTCACGGTGGCGCACGCGCACCTGGGCATGTACGGCTTCGTGTCGATGGTGATCTTCGGCGGCATCTACTTCGCGCTGCCGCGCATCGTCGACGCGCCGTGGCCCCGGCCCGCGCTGATCTCGCTGCATTTCTGGCTGGTGGTGGCGGGCTTCTCCACCTACCTCATCACGCTGAGCATCGGCGGCGTGCTGCAGGGCCTGGCGCTGCTGGACCCGGCACGTCCCTTCATGGAATCGGTGACGGTCACGCTGCCTTGGCTGCAGGGGCGCTCGCTGGGCGGCGCGCTGATGACGCTCGGCCATCTGGTCTTTGCCTTTCACTTTGCCTTGATGGTCTTGCGTCCTTCGGCGCTGGCGCAGACCGATCGCATGGTTTCCCAAGCGGCTGCCTGAACATGGAAAACGAACTCAAACTTGTGGGCGGGGCCATGGTCACGCTCTCGCTCGCCACCTCGGCCATGATCGTGGTGCCCTTCCTGCAGCTCAAGGATGTGCCCGCGCCGGCGGCGCTCGCTCCCTACACCAGCGAGCAGCTGCGCGGGCGCGAGGTGTATCTCGCCAACGGCTGCATCGCCTGCCATACGCAGCAGCCCAGCTCCACCGGCGCGGGCCGCGCCGACGGCGCGCGTGGCTGGGGGCGCCCGTCCGTGGCGGCGGACTATCACTATGACAGCCCGCCTTTGCTTGGCACCATGCGCACCGGCCCCGACCTGTTCA
The DNA here is from genome assembly GCF_058794615.1 of Cupriavidus sp. GW823-FHT07A04. Classification (NCBI taxonomy): domain Bacteria; kingdom Pseudomonadati; phylum Pseudomonadota; class Betaproteobacteria; order Burkholderiales; family Burkholderiaceae; genus Cupriavidus; species Cupriavidus sp. GW823-FHT07A04. The sequence continues at coordinate 27,466 of NZ_JBXAHA010000017.1, read as the reverse complement.
ATATCGGCGTGCGCCAGCCGAGCGCCGACTGGCACCTGGGCCATCTCTACCAGCCGCGCGCCTACGTGGCGGACAGCATCATGCCGGGCTATCCGTTCCTGTTCGAGCTCAAGCCGGAAGGCGCCGTTGGCAAGAGCGACAAGGTGGTCGCGCTGCCCGGCGGCACGGTGCCGCCGGGCAAGGTGGTGGTGGCCACGCCCCAGGCGCTGGACCTGGTCGCCTACCTGATTGGCCTGCGCCACACCTACCCGGTGGTGGAGCAGGCCGCAGCGGCGGGCGCAACCAGCCAGCCGCCGCAGCGCGCCACGCTGGCATCCGTTTCGAGCGCGCCGTCCAACCCGTTCGGTGCGGTCGCTTCTTCTCAATCCACCTCCAGCCCGCCGGCGCCACGCGCGCCCGGCGCGCAAGCCAGCCACGATGAAGCCCTCGCAAGCCCATAAGACAGAGAACGCCGATCCCGTTGAGCAGCACAACCCGGTGCCCAAGATCGTGCTGGCGCTGGTGTGCGGCCTGCTGGTCTGGGCCATCAGCTACATCCTGATCGAGCGCGCCGACGGCAGCGCCGCGCTGGGCGACCGGCGCGACCTGGCCGCGCTGGCAGCGCCGGCCGGGCAGGGCCGCGTCGCCGACGGCAAGCTATTGTTCGCCGCCAATTGCCAGGCTTGCCACCAGGCCAGCGGGCAAGGCATTCCCGCCGTGTTCCCGCCGCTGGCAGGCTCCCCCTGGGTCAACGACGACCCGGACCGCCTCGCGCAGATCCTGCTGCACGGCATGACTGGCCCGCTGGAGGTGCTCGGCACCACCTACAACGGCGCCATGCCGGCCTTTGGCGAGCAGTTTTCCGACCAGGAGATCGCGGCGCTGGCCACGCATATCCGCAGCCAGTGGGGCAATGGCGCTGCGCCGGTCGAGGCCGCGCAGATCGCGGCGGCGCGCGCGGCTTCCGTCGCGCAAAAGACGCCCTGGCACGGCGGCGACGCGCTGCAGGCATTCATGGCCACGGGAGGTGTCCCCAAGCCATGACGCGTGCGTGGAGCAAGACGCTGGCGATGGTTGCGCTCGTGCTGGTGTTGGCCGGTGCGGCGGTGTTCGCCACGACGCGCGGCTTGCGCACGGTCAGCGCCGATGGCGCCCGGCGCCTGGACCTGGCGCGCGCCCCGCGCGTGCTGCCGGCGCTGGCCTTGTTCGACCAGGCGGGCCGGCAGCTCGCTTTTGGCGGCCCCATGCCGCAGGGCGAGGGCGCTGGCAAGCGCGACAGGCCCGTCACGCTGGTGACTTTCGTCTATACCCGATGCCTGGCAATCTGCCGCACCAGCGCGTCGGGGCAGGCCTGGCTGCAGCAGCAATTGCGCGAGCGCGGCCTGCAGGACCGCGTGCGCCTGCTGACGCTCTCCTTCGACCCGGCACGCGATACGCCTGCCGTGCTGCGGGCCTATGCACGCACGCTGCGCGCCGATCCTGCCATCTGGACCTTCGCCACGGTGGCCGAGCCCGCGCGCTTGCGCGGCCTGCTCGACGCCTTCGGCATCGTCGTGCTGCCCGATGGGCTGGGCGGCTACTCGCATAATGCCGCGCTGTTCCTGGTCAACGCGCAAGGCCGGCTGGCTGCCGCCTATGACGTGGAGCGGCCGGACCTGGCGCTGGCCGACGTGCTGCGCAGCCGGCTGTGAAGGTGCTGCTTGCACCTGGCTGGCAAGCCTGCTTGCCCGGCTTGATGCTGGCCGTGGCCGCGTTGTTGCGCCCATGGCTGGAGGCGACCATGGCCAGGCATATGGGCCTGGAACTGCCGCTGCTGGCACTTGCCGGCTGGTGGGCGGCGCGCTGTGCCGGGCCGCGGCTGGCGGCCTGGCTGGCGCCATGGAACGCGGCGGGGCTGCCGGGCCTGCTGGCAGCGTGGTGCATCGTCAGCTACTGGATGCTGCCGGTGGCGCTGGACGCAGCCACGCTGGCGAGCCCCATGGGCATGGCCAAGGTGGCGAGCATGGTGCTGGCGGGGCTGCTGGCGCGCGCCTCGTGGCAGGCCGCCGGCCCCGTGGTGCAGGGCTTTTTTGTCATCAACGGCGCCTGGATGATGCTGAGCGCCGGGTTGCTGTACCAGGAGGCGGAGTCGCAACTGTGCAGCACCTACCTGGTCGACGAGCAACTGGCGGCGGGCCGGGTGCTGGTGCTGTGGGGGCTGGCCTTGCTGGCGATGTGGCTGTTTGCCGTGGCTAGCCGGCTAGCGGTGGATCGCGAGCCGCTCACCTAGGCCTGCAAGACCGCCCGCGGACCGGACAGCATTGCCATGCGAATTGACGTGGTGTAACGTTATGCGGTCCTCCGGGACCCGGGCGCTTGTTTGTTTCTCCGCCCCAGCCTACTTGCGGATTCCCATGCATCACGCTGTGCACAACGCTTTTGCCGCCATCGCGACCCGTCCGGGCGCGGCGCGGCCGTGCGCCGCCTTTGTACCGTTCGTACCGCTCGCACCACCTGTCACTTCTGCGCCGCGCACGCGGGCCGGCCTTGCGCCGCCGCCCCCAGCCGTGCTGGGCTGATCGTCAGCCCGTCTTTTTTCGGCTTCTTCCTTCTTCGGCTGGTTCCCGCCTGACGCCAGGGCGCGTTCGCGTCCGCGCGGCGTCAGTGTGCCGGGGCGCGCCGGAGTTTTACGGATTACCGTGACAGGTGAAACCCATGGATTCGAACAAACACGCACTGAGCGCGCATGGCTCGACAACGCTCTTCGTGCTGCTATGGAGCAGCGGCGCCATCTTTGCGCGCCTCGGGCTTGAATACGCTTCTGCCTTTGCCTTGCTGGCCGCGCGCTTTGCGCTGGCGCTGGCCGTGCTGCTGGTGCTCGCGGCCTGGCGGCGGCGCTGGTTGCCGCAGCCAGGCACGCGCGTGCAGGTGGTCTGCTCCGGGCTGCTGCTGACCGGCGCGTATTCGATCTTTTACCTGCTGGCGCTGGCGCGCGGCATGACGCCGGGCGTGCTGGCCACGCTGCTGGGCGTGCAGCCGATCCTGACCTTGCTGCTGGTGGAGCGGCGCTTTTCCTCGCGCCGGCTGGCAGGCCTGGCGGTGGCGTTGGGTGGGCTGGTGCTGGTGGTCTACCAGGGGATAGCGGTGGCGCGGATCTCGCTGCCGGGCATGGGCTTTGCGCTCTGCGCGCTGGCGTGCATGACGATCGGCGCCATCCTGCAAAAGCGCATCCGGCAAGCACCGCTCGACGTGATGCCCTTGCAATACGGCGCGGGCCTGGCGCTGTGCCTGTTGTTCGTGCCGTTCCAGCCGATGGCGGTGGTGCCCTCGGCGGGCTTCGCGCTGTCGCTTGGTTGGCTCGCGCTGGTGATTTCGGTGGGCGCCACGTTGCTGCTCTACCGGCTGATCCAGGCGGGCAACCTGGTCAACGTCACCAGCCTGTTCTACCTGGTGCCGGCCGTGACCGCGCTGATGGATTACCTCTTCCTGGGCAATCGCCTTGCCGCGCTGAGCTTGGCAGGCATGGTGGCGATCGTGCTTGGGTTGGTGCTGGTGTTCAGCCAGAAGGCGGACAGCCCGGGGTAGCCCGGTCGCCTGATAGCCAAGCCGGCCCCGGTCGCTACGCGCCGAAGAGGCGCGCCGCGGCCGGGGCCGGCTTGCATCGGCGTGCAGCGTATCAGGCGTGTGCGAGCAGCTTTTCCGTGCGCCGCGCCGGCAGCGCAAGCGTTGGCACGGCTTGCAGCAAGGGCGCGGCAACGGTGCCCACCTCGAAACGCGCGGGCGCTTCCTTGGCCAGGCGGCGCAGCCGCTCCAGCCGGGCTTCCACGCGCGCGTCGGGCTGCGTGTCGAGGCACAGGGTAGACGGGCACGCCACGCCAAGCATATCCAGCGCTTGCTTGAAGTTGGCGGGCGTCAGGCCCTCGGCCGGATTCACACTGACCACGTGCGGCAGCAGGTGCGCGTATTGCGGGTCTTGCATCGATGCCGTGTCGCAGGTCAGGATGGCAAAGGCCTGCGGTGCCGGGCGGTGCGCAAAATAGGCCGCGATACGGGCTGCGTGGCCGCCGGGTATGTCGGGGGTCATGCCTTCCACCTGCAGGTCGAGCTGCTGCAGGATGGCGGCGGGCACGCCGCGGCGCCATGCCTCGGATACCACCACGCGCGCACCGGCCAGGCCGAACAGGCGCCGCACGAATCCGAGCGCGACGGGATCGAAGAAGCGGACGTCGCGCAAGGTGCCGGTATCGGGGATTCCGCCCAGCCGAGCCTCGGAGCGGCTCGAATAGAGGACACCGGGGACGTCAAGCATGATGAGGCGTTCGGACATGATTTCCTATTGGGTTGCAGCGCCGGTTGGCACGTTTGAAGATTACGACGCATCCGGGGAAATCTGGAGAGGCGAGAAGTGCTTAAGTTGCAACATATTTGTAACTTGAGATGCGACTTCGTAAAAATCAGCGATTCGCCCGGGCTAGTTGTTTCGGCGCGAAACAATTAGCCCGGGCGATTCCGGTTTTCATCAACCCGACAAGCGGCGCCAGCGCGGCTCTACAGCATGCCGGTGACGGCTGCCAGCCGCTCGATGCTCCAGCCTTTGCCCAGCAGGATCATGCGCGTGTGCAGGTCGTCATGCACTTCGCGGCTGACTTCCTGCCCGAGATAGGTCAGCGTCTTGTAGCGCAGGTCCACATAACCCAGCACATGGTCCTTCGACAGCGAGTGCCACAAGGCATTGGCGCCGGCGGACTGCCGCGCGCCCGTTATCAGGCACAGGCCGGCGTCCAGGCCCCAGCGGTAGATCGCAGTGGCCAGCCCGCGGCGCTGGTAGGTCGTCTCGTACTTGGAGTGCGGCGCGCGCAGGTAGAGGTCGGCGCGCCGCCCCACCTCGATCAAGCGGTTGAAGACCGTGTAGCCCGCCAGGCGCTTGCGCGCCACGTCCTCCACATAGACGTAGTACTCGCCATCCGCCTCGCGGTAGCGGATCACCAGCTCCGGCGCGTCGGTGGCGATTGCCGGGATGCCGTGGAGGCGGTCGCCCGGCCGGTGCAGGCGGCCGTAGATGGAACCGAACTCCTGGTCGAGCTCGGCGGGGCGGTGGCTGACATCGATGCGCAGCTCTAGCCTGCGCGCAAACCACGGAAGCGCCATGGCCGGCGCCATGATGGACATGTCGTTCTTTCTCCTGGAGGCGCGGCGGTTAGACCGGCATGTGCTGGAAGCCCCGTGCCAGGGCAAACACCACGACCATGAAGAAGGCCAGGACCAGCAAGACTTTGTAGAACATTGCTTATCTCCCAAGTGAAGGGTGAGAATGATGAGAACGCGAGAACGGTGAAGGAACAAGGGCAAGGCGTGCGGTGGCATATCAGCACATGGCAGGTTCCTCCCACCACCCGCTCACCAGGCCTTCGGGCTTGCGCACCGCCAGCACCTTCGCGCAAGCCGGCCACGCATCGACCCTGACATCCAGGCCGGCGTACACGCCATAGCCAATGCCCGCGCGGATCTCGTCGCCCGCCTGCAAGCCTTCGCCCGCCTTGATGGCGCATTCGGCAACGATGGCCTCGAGCGCCTTGATGCCCCAGCCGGCCTCCAGATGCATGCCGCAGCGAATGGAAGCGCCGCACTCGATGCCGTGGCCGGCGCGCACGGTGTGGCGCGCATCGATGACACCGCCGGCGCGGATGCTCTTGCCGCAGTGAATGGCCGCTTGCCCGATCAGGTCCTGCCCGGCCACCGCGCTGCCGGCGAGCGCGATCTTGCCGCCGCACAGCACATCCCAGCCGGCCTTGAGGTTGCCGCCGCCGGTGATCGCGTCCTGCACGTCGATGCCCCATGCGGCCTTGATATCGCCGCCCGCTTCGAGCACGCCGCCACTATGGATGCCGCCGGCCGCCGCGAGACTGTCACCGGCCACGATGGCCCGGCCCGCGCGTATGCCGCCGCCGGCCTGGATGCTGCCCCCGGCGCGCAGCGTGGTCCCGACGTCGATGCAGCCGCGCACCACCAGCGAGCCGGCAAAGACCACGGCATCGGCGTCGATGCTGTCCACGGCGAGTACGGCATCGGTGGGGCCGAACTGTGTGAGCAGCCAGCAGGCGTCGTCAACGCGGCCGTCATCGACGAGGGCGTCGAGCAGGTGCTGGTAGTCGCTGCCGCCCTGGCGATTGCGGACGAACCAGCGGTAGCCATCGGCGCAGGGGCGCTTGGCTTTGACAAAATTCTTGGTGAGCTCCATGGCGATGAAGGCGTGCGAAGTGAATGCCGCGAACGCGCCGCGGCAGGAAAAAGGCGTGCAGGGCCATGACGGGGCGACGGCTAAGCCGTGGCCCCGTGCTCAATCAGAGATTGATGAGAAAGTAGACGACGGCGACGGTGCCGATCGCACAGAGGGTCTTGTGATAGATCGAAGACGAAGACATGGCTTTTCTCCCAGGTTGCACATTGGACAAGGGGCGCGATGCGCGCCCTCAGGCAAAGTGCCGTGCGGGGAAAGTCAGGACCTGGCTGGTGTGTCCTGGTTTCCCCGCACGGCCTGGAAAAGCACGGCGGCGAAACCATAGGTGTTGACCGCGGCCGTTGTGGCGCGGAGCGAGCGCACGCCGCCCTTGGCCGCGCACGCACGCGTTGCCACCGCATGCATGGCATGGCGGCGGACTGCGTTGCGGTGCGAGGCGAGGAGCATGGGGTCTCGAATGAAAGGTGGAAAATCCTGGCAAGCGTGCTGCCGTTTTTTAAGGCAGCACATACCCTTATGCCATATCGGGCAGGGATTGTCCAGCCAGCCCCCTCGCGGGAGGACGCGAGGGGGGGCATCCTGGCCGGGCACCTCGGCTAGAATCGTGTGTCTTCACGAGAGGGGGCGCCACATGCTCGAAGCCATCGGCCTGGGCAAATCGTATGGCACGCGGGCGGTGGTGAAGGACGTTGCCTTCACCGTCGCTGGCGGCGAGATCACGGGCCTGCTGGGGCCCAACGGGGCCGGCAAGAGCACCACGGTAGCGATGCTGTGCGGCCTGGTGGCCCCCGATGCCGGGCGCGTCCTTATCGGTGGCAGCGCGCTGCAGGATGCCGGCGCGCGCGCGGTGGGCCTGCTCAAGCGCCGCATCGGGCTGGTGCCCCAGGAGCTGTCGCTCTACGAGGAACTGCCGGCGCGCGCCAACCTGGAATTGTTCGGCGCGCTCTATGGCTTGTCGGGTGCCTTGCTGCGTGAGCGCACGGCCCAGGCACTTGCGCTGGTGGGTTTGTCCGAGCGCGCGCGGGACAAGCCTGCGCATTTCAGCGGCGGCATGAAGCGCCGCCTGAACATTGCCTGCGCGCTGGTCCACGATCCCGACATCCTGATCTTCGACGAACCCACCACCGGGGTCGACCCGCAAAGCCGCAACGCCATCTTCGACAGCCTCGAAGCGCTGCGCGAGCGCGGCAAGGCGCTGCTCTACACCACGCACTACATGGAAGAGGCCGAGCGCCTGTGCGACCGCATCGTGATCATGGACCACGGGCAGGTGGTGGCCAGCGGTACGCTGGCCGGGCTCTACGGCCGGTTGCCGGTGGCCGAGACGCTGCAGGTCACGGTCGACGGCGTGGTCGATGCCGCGCAACTGGCGCATGACTGCGCCGCGCACCACGTTCGTCACGCGCAGCAAAGCGCAGACGTGCTGACCATTGGCGTAGACGATCTCGCGCGCGCCGTGCCCGCGGTGATGGCCTGGCTGGCTGCCCATGGCCACGCGGTGCATCACCTGGCGTCGGGCCGGGCCACGCTGGAGGATGTGTTCCTGGCCCTGACCGGGCGGCAACTGAGGGACGGAGCATGAGCGCGTTGAATGCACTGCGTGCCTTGTTCGCACTGGTTCGCGCGGACTTGCGGCTGTATTTCTCGGATCGCAGGGCGCTCGTCATGGGCGTGGCCGCGCCGATTGCCATCGCGGCGTTCTTCGGCTACCTGTTCAACCCCGCCACGCAGAAGCCATCGCGCATCCCGGTGGCGCTCAGCGACCTCGATGACAGTCCCTTGTCGCAGAAGATCATCGCGGCGCTGCGGCAGGATCCCGCATTGCAGTTGCGCGAGCTGCCGGCCCAGGCCGCCGACGATGCGGTGCGGCAAGGCAAGGTGCAGGTGGCTGTGACCTTGCCGGGAGGCTTCGGCGAGGCGGCGCCGCGCGCGCTGTTCGGCGCGCGGCCAAAGCCGGTGCTGACGTTGCGCTACGACCCCTCGCAGGCGCTTGCGCTGGCAGTGGTGCGTGGCGTGCTGACCCAGCACGTGATGGAAAGCGTATCGCAGGCAGCCATGGGCGGCGGGCCGGATGCGGCCCGGCCGCTCGGCGCGCTGCGTGGCGCAATGGCAGCGAATCCGGATCTCCCGGCCGCGTACCGCCAGGATGTGCTGGCGATGGCCGATAGCATCGAGCGCGTGCAGCGGGCGCAGGCGGCGCGCGCCGCGAGCGGGCCGGATGCGGCAGCCATGCCCAGCATGCGGATGGGGCTGCCGTTCGAGGCGCGCGAGCAGCCGGCCAGCGCGCAGGGCGGCCGTCCCTACAACAGCTACGCGCATGCCTTCGCCGGCATGGGCGTGCAGTTCATCCTCTTCATGGGCATCGAGTTTGGCGTGGGGCTGCTGCTGATGCGCCGCCTTGGCCTGTGGCAGCGCCTGCGTGCCGCGCCGGTGTCGCGTGCTGCGCTGCTGGGCAGCCGCATCGTCAGCGGCGCGCTCACGGCCGTGATCCTGATGGCGTTGATCTTCAGCGCCGCCATTGCGTTCTTTGGTGTGCGCATCGACGGCAGCGTGGCCGGCTTTGCCGGGGTGGTGATGGCATTTGCCCTGACCACGGCCAGCTTCGGCCTGCTGGTGGCAGCGCTCGGGCGCACGCCGGCGGCCACGCGCGGGCTGGCGATCTTCGCCACCTTGCTGATGGTGATGCTGGGCGGCGCCTGGGTGCCGGCCTTCCTGTTCCCGTCCTGGCTGCAATCGGTGTCGCTGGCGTTGCCCACGCGCTGGGCCGTGGACGGGCTGGACGCGATGACCTGGCGCGGGCTGCCGCTGCAGGCCGCGCTGGCGCCGATCGGTGTGTTGCTCGCCTTTGCCGCGCTGTTCGCGCTGCTGGCGATCTGGCGTTTTGATTGGGAGGAGCCAGCGGCTAGCGCATAACAGGCGCCAACGATGGCTGCGCTGACGCGGGGGGTGCGTTTTGATGTGGGGTTTTTATGCTGCTAGCTGCTGGCGCGGCTGTACGGGGTTGGCCGTTTACGCACATGGAGGTGTTACTTTTCTTTACGAGTAAAGAGAAGTGACATCTCACACGTTCCAAAACGGCCAACACCGCACAGCCGCGCCAGCAGCTAGAAGCATGAAAATCCCGCCCACGAGAGCCCCCCGCGTCAGCGGGCTACAAGCAACACAAATCGCACACGTGCATACATACCCAACCCCGCACGGCCCGTCCGCGCTGGCATATGCACTTTACGCCGACCTACAATTCCTTCTCCAAGCACAACAGACTTTGCGAACGAATCAGCGGAACGGGACACTAGAGTCCCGTCCTCAAGGGAGATCCCATGCATCTCGAAGGTTCCTGCCATTGCGGCGCGGTCAGCTTCAGCCTGGAGTCCGGCTCGCCTTATCCGTTCATGCATTGCTACTGCTCGATCTGCCGCAAGACGGCAGGCGGCGGTGGCTATGCCATCAACCTCGGCGGTGACGCCGCCACGCTGAAGGTTCGCGGCAAAAGGCATGTCGGCATCTATCACGCGGTGATGCGGGAGCCGGGCAAGCGCGCGGGCCGCTCGCCGGCGGAGCGGCATTTCTGCCTGAAATGCGGCAGCGCGTTATGGCTCTGGGATCCGCGCTGGCCGGAGTTGGTGCATCCGCAGGCGTCCGCGATCGATACGCCGCTGCCCAAGCCGCCGGAGGTGGTGGAGGCCGCGCTGGATTTTGCCGCGCCCTGGGTCGATGTGCCCAAGGGGCGGGGCCATGTGCACTGCGGCACCTGGCCCTCCGAGTCACTTGCCGAGTGGCACAGGCGCCGCGGCCTGCAAGGTTAGCCGCGCGCCAGCATGATCCCCGCGGTGGCGATCAGGCACAGGGCAAACGCGGCGCGCAGCCGCCGCTCCGGCATGCGGTGGGCGAGCGCCACGCCCCACGAGATGGTCAGCATGCCGCCGAGTGACAGCGGGATGCCGCTGGCCCAGTCGACATGGCCGGCATGGGCATAGGTGGCCAGCGCCACCACCGCGCCGGGCGTGACCAGCGCCAGCGCCAGGCCTTGCGCAGCCGCCTGCCGGAACCCGAACAGCCCGACCAAGGCCGGCGCCGCCACCACGCCGCCGCCTACGCTGAAAAAGCCCGAGAACGCGCCGCCGACCACGCCCAGCGCCGGAATCCAGCGCGATGACAGGCGCGCCTGCTGCGCCGTGGCGGCGCGCCCTGGCAGCAGCCGCCAGAGGAAATAGAGCGCCAGGCCGATCATGAAGCAGGCAAAGATGCGGCGCAGCAACACGGCGTCGATGGCGGTGGCGAGGCGTGCCGAGGCATAAGTCGCCAGCACCGCTGACAGCCCGAGCACGACCGCCGTGCGCAGCGCGATGTCGGCGCGCCGGCGGTATTGCCAGAAGCCGATCAGCACATTGGGCGCAATCATCACCAGCGCGGTGCCCTGCGCCAGTTGCTGGTCCATGCCATAGAGCAGGCCCAGCGCGGGAATGGCAATCAGCCCGCCGCCGATGCCGAACAGCCCGCCCACGGCGCCCAGCGCGCTGCCCAGGCCAAAGATCAACAGGGCGGACAGCAAGGACGGCAGCAGGGAATGGTCAAGCATGGAATACGGGAGGCGGCTCTAACGGCAACAGCGTGGCGATGGCGTGGCAACAACGTGCACTGCGAGGTGAGTGATAACGCCCCGGGCCGGCGTTCCGGAGGGGGCAAAAGGCGCGAAGCGCGTAATGATACGCGGCTTTGGCGACCCGCCTGCTGGCCACTTCGTTTTGTCATGAAAGCAGCGTATTTGTCAGGGTTTTCCCTCGAAACTGGGGTGTTCGAGGGGTATTTCCCACATTTGTTGGCAGTGTGAAAGGCGTTTGTAATGCAGTTCGGTTTGAATGCGCTCGGGAGATCGTTCGCCGTTGCCGGATACCGGCAAGAACACGTCGGGTTCCACGGAGATGCGTGAATATTCGCTAACTCGGTGCACCGATGGGCGGGTATGGTCGTTTACCGCACACTTAAGTCGAACCGAGCCAGATTGATCGTGTCTTTTTCCATTCCTCGTTTCCTGCTGCTAAGCCTTCTCGGCGCCGTTGCGGGCGCTGCCGCGGCCGGCTCGAATGTGCCGCAAAGCGCACCCTTGCCGATGGATGGCCCCTGTGTGGCGCCGCCGTCCAAGGCTACCCTGACCCTCGCCCAGGTGCGCGTCGATGCCGTGCGCTGCAACCGTGACATCATCGCGGCGCGGCGCAATGTGGAGGCCAGCCAGGCCGATATCCAGATTGCGTCGCAACGGCCCAACCCCGTGCTCAGCCTGGGCGTGGCCAATATCAACCCGCATGCCGGCTTCAACTCGGGCGGCCCGCGCAGCAAGACGGTGGATTCCACCCTGCGTGTGGACCAGGTGATCGAGACCGCCAACAAGGCAGGCTTGCGGGTGGATACCGCGCAAGCCTCCAGCCGCGCCGCCGGCGAAGTGCTGCAGGCGGTGATCACCCAGCAGGCGAGCCTGGTGGACCAGGCGTTCTATGAGGCACTCGTGAGTCAGGAGCGGGTTGCCGTGCTCAACGAGACGCTGGCGCTCTACGGTCGCACCCAGCAGGCCAACGAGGCTCGCCTGAAGGCTGGCGATGTGTCGCGCGCCGATGTGGCCAAGCTGCAGCTCGATGTGCTGCGCGCGCAAGCCGACCTGCGCAGCGCCATGGCCGACCATGCCAGCGACAAGGCCGCGCTGGCGCAAGCCATCGGCGTGCCCGGCACGCTGGCCGACAATCGCCTGACGCCCGACTGGCCCGCCCTGGACGTGCCGGTACCCCAGCCCGACGCCGACACCGTGCAGCGCCGCGCGGACGTGGCGGCGGCGCAAGCCCGCCTGGCTGCGGCCGCCAGCGCGCGCGACCTGGCCCGCGCGGGGCGCGTTCCGGATGTCACCGTGGGCGCGCAGGCGGAGCACTACCCTGTCTCGGCCGCCAACCAGACCGGCAGCGGCAACAGCTTCGGCGTGTTCGTGTCGATCCCGCTCTACGTGCGCCACAGCTTTGGCGGCGAAGCCCGCCGCGCCGAGGTGGATTACTACGCCGCGCTGGATGATCGCAACCGCGTGCTGCTCGAGGCGCAGAACGAGCTGGAGCGCTCGCGCAACCAGCTTGAAGCCGCGCGCCTGTCGCTCAAGCAGATGGTCGAAGGCGTGGTGCCGACCGCCGAGAGCGTCGCCGGCAGCGCCGAGTTTGCCTATGCCAAGGGCGCCAGCAGCGTGCTGGACCTGCTCGATGCGCGCCGGGCCTTGCGCCAGACGCGCCTGGACGCTGTCAACGCGCAAGGCGATTTCGCCAAATCCCTGTCGGCTTACCGCGCCGCCCTGCAGTCCTCACCCAATTCCCAGGCTCGCCCCGATGTACCGCGTCCTTAATTCCGTGTCTGCTCCGATGTCCGTCCCGATGACTGCTAAGCCTGCTTCGATGTCCCCCGTACGTGCCGCGGCCCGCCATGGCGTCGCCGCCCGGCTGGTCGCGTTTTCGCTGGTCGCGCTGGCGCTCGCCGCCTGCGGCAAGAAGGAAGCCCCGCCCCCCAGCGACGAACCCAAGGTCAGCGGTAACACCGTTGAGTTTCCGGCCACGGTCAGGACGCTGCCTGGCATCGTGGGCGAGACCGTCAAGAGCGGCGGCGAGCGCATGCTGAGCCTGCCAGGCCGCCTGGTCTGGAATGAAGACCGTACCGTGCGCGTGACGACGCCGTTTGCCGGGCGCGTGACCGAGGTGTTGGTGCAGCCGGGGACCAACGTCAAGGCGGGGCAGGCGCTGGCCATGCTGACCTCGACCGATTTCGGCGTGGCCCAGGCCGACGCCCGCAAGGCCGCGGCCGACGCCGCCTATGCCGGCAAGGCGCTGGCCCGCCAGCGCGAGTTGTACGGTGCTGGCGTCGTGGCGCAAAAGGACCTGGAGCAGACCCAGGCCGATGCCGCCCGGGCCAATGCCGACCTGCAGCGCACCCAGGCTGCCTTGCGCCAGTACGGCGCCGGCGCGCAGGGCGAGGGCGCGAGCAACCGCTTTGCCTTGCGTACGCCGATCGATGGCCTGGTGGTGGAGCGCAATATCAATAACGGCATGGAACTGCGCCCCGACCAGCCGCCCACCGCGCCGCTGTTCCTGGTGACCGATCCCGGCGAACTGTGGGCGCAGGTCGACGCGGCCGAGGCCGATATCGCCCTGTTCAAGCCCGGCGTGACCGTGCAACTGGTGTCGGCCGCCTATCCCGGCGAGACCTTCGCCGGCAAGGTGGTCAAGGTGGCCGATTACGTGGATCCTGCGGCGCGCAGCATCAAGGTGCGCTTGTCGGTGCCCAACCCGGACCGTCGCCTGAAGGCCGAGATGTTCGTCACCGCCAAGCTGCAGGCCGCCTCCTTCCAGGGGATCGCGGTGCCGTCCAAGGCGGTGTTCCTGGCCGAGAACCACCACTTTGTGTTTGTGCGCACGGCCCAGAACCGCTTTGAGCGCAAGCAGATCAAGCTGGGCGTGTCGTTGCCCGGCATGACCGAGGCGGTCGAAGGGCTCAAGGATGGCGACGTCGTGGTGACCGACGGCAACCTGTACCTGCAGGACATCCTGCGAGACGCCACCGCGGTCAATGCGGCGCGCGCCAGCGAAGCCAGCAGCGCCAGCGCGAAGCAGTGAGGAAGACCGCCACATGATTTCGCGCATCGTCCATTTTGCCCTGCACCAGAAGCTGTTCGTCTGGCTCGGCCTTGCCATCTTCATCGGGGGTGGCCTTGCGGCCTTCAAGAACCTGCCGATCGAAGCCTTCCCGGATGTCTCCGACATCCAGGTCAACGTCATTACGCTGTACCCGGGCCGCGCCGCCGAGGAAGTCGAGCGCCAGGTCACGATCCCGATCGAAACCGCGCTGGCCGGCACGCCGAACTCCGTGCGGGTGTTCTCGCACACCCAGTTCGGCCTGTCCTTCCTGATGGTCACCTTCAATGACAAGGCCACCGACGTGGTGGCCCGCCAGCAGGTGATCGAGCGCCTGCGCGGGGTGGACCTGCCCGACGGCGTGCAGCCGGAGCTGGCGCCGCTGTCCACCGCCATCGGCGAGATCTTCCGCTTTCGCCTGACCGGCAAGGGCTACAGCGCGCAGGAACTGCGCACGCTGCAGGACTGGGTGGTGGAGAAGAACCTGCGCCAGGTCCCGGGCGTGGCCGACCTTGTCACCATTGGCGGCACCATCAAGCAGTACGAGGTGAACCCCAACCTGGCGAAGATGCGCGACGCCAAGATCTCGCTCTCGCAACTCTTTACCGCCCTGCAACGCGCCAACTCCAACGCCGGCGGCGGCGCCGTGGCCAACGGGCGCCAGCAATTCCTGCTGCGCTCGCTGGGCAGCTTCCGTACCTCGGCCGATATCGCCGATGTGGTGGTGTCGGAAGTCAATGGCACGCCAATCCTGGTCAAGGACATCGCCGAGATCAGGACCGGTTCCGCGCCGCCCCAGGGCCTGATGGGCCAGGACGACGAGGACGATATCGTCTCGGGCATCGTGGTGATGCGCAAGGGCGAGAACCCCTCGCTGGTGCTCGAAGCGCTCAAGAAGAGGATCGACCTGCTGGACAACTCGATCCTGCCCAAGGGCGTGAAGATCGTGCCCTACTACGACCGCTCCACGCTGATCGACAAGACCCTGCACACGGTGTTCGGCAACCTGGTCGAGGGCGCGCTGCTGGTGATGGCCGTACTGTACCTGTTCCTGGCCAATGTGCGGGCCGCGGCCATCGTGGCAATCGTGATTCCGCTGGCGCTGCTGTCCACGTTCATCGGCCTGACCTGGGTGGGCATTCCCGCCAACCTGCTGTCGCTGGGCGCGATGGACTTCGGCATCATCGTGGACGGCGCGGTGATCGTGGTGGAGAACATCTTCAAGCGGCTGGGCGAGCTGAAGGAAGCCCAGATCAAGGACAGCCGCGCGCGCATGCACGCCATCCTGCAGGCCACCACCGAAGTGGGCCGCCCGACCGTGTTCTCGATGATCATCATCATCGCCGCGCACATCCCGATCTTTACGCTGCAGCGCCACGAGGGCAAGATCTTCGCGCCCATGGCCTACACCGTGACGGGTGCGCTGGTCGGCTCGCTGATCATCTCGCTGACGCTGGTGCCGCTGCTGTGCCACCTGCTGCTGACCAAGAACATCGCGCATGAAGACAACTTCATGGTGCGCCATAGCAAGCGCCTCTACGAGCCGATGCTGGCCTGGGCGCTGGACCACAAGCGTACCGTGGTGGGCATCGCCGTTGGCCTGCTGGTGGCAACGGTTGGCGTGGGCAAGTTCCTCGGCAGCGAGTTCCTGCCGGAGCTGGATGAAGGCTCGATGTGGGTCAGCTTCGACCTGCCGGCGTCGGTGTCCATCGACGAAGCGCGCGACCAGGCCCGCCGCCTGCGTGGCGTGATTCGCAAGACGCCCGAGGTCAATACCACCATCTCCAAGGTGGGCCGCCCGGACGACGGCACCGATCCAAAGCTGATCAACACCGTCGAAATCCTGGTCGACCTGAAGAACGACAAGCAATGGCGCGCGGGCTACGACAAGCGCAAGATCATCAACGAGATCAACGCCAACCTGCGCCAGCTACCCGGCATCGAGCCGAATTTCTCGCAGCCGGTGCGCGACAACATTCTTGAGAGCATCTCCCAGATCAAGGGCCAGATCGTGATCAAGGTGCAGAGCGACAGCTTGCAGCAGAACAAGCGCGTGGCCGACCAGATCCTCGCCAACGTGCAATCGGTACAGGGCGTGATGCGCGCCTTTATCGACCGCGACGGCGAGCTGCCGCAGTACGTGCTGGACTTCGACCGCGCCCAGGCCGCCCGCTACGGCATCAACGTGGGAGACGTGCAGGACCTGATGGAGACCGCGCTTGCCGGCAAGGCAGCCACCGAGCTGTGGGAGGGCGAGAAGCACTTCAGCGTGGCGGTGCGCCTCAAGCCTAACGAGCGCCAGCTGCCAAACCTGCCGAATATCTTCCTGCAAACGGCGGACGGCGCGCAGGTGCCGCTGTCGCAACTGGTGCACTTCCGCGCGGCTTCCGGCGCGATGAACATCAGCCGCGAGAACGGCCAGCGCACCACGTCCATCGGCATCTTCATCCATGACCGCGACATGGGCAGCGTGGTGAAGGACATGCAGGAACTGGTCGCCAAGAACGTCAAGGCCGATGACGTCAAGATCAGCTGGTCGGGCGAGTTCGAGAACCAGGAGCGCGCCATGGCGCGGCTGTCGATCGTGGTGCCGCTGTCGGTGCTGGTGATCTTCCTGCTGCTGTTCAATGCCTTCAAGTCGTTCAAGAGCGCGACCCTGATCATCTCGAACATTCCGTTCGCGCTGATCGGCGGCGTGTTCGCGCTGTTCATCACCGGCATTCCGCTGTCGGTGTCGGCTGCGATCGGCTTTATCGCGCTGTTCGGCCAGGCCGTGCTCAACGGCGTGGTGATGGTGACCTACTTCAACCAGCTGCGCGACGAAGGCATGCCGGTGCGCCAGGCCGTGCTGACCGGCTCGATGGACCGCCTGCGCACGGTGCTGATGACCGCGCTGCTGGCCATGCTGGGCCTGTTCCCGATGGCCATCTCGCGCGCCATCGGCTCGGAGACGCAGCGCCCGCTGGCCATCGTTATCATCGGCGGCCTGATCACCGCCACCATGCTCACGCTGATCGTGCTGCCCACGCTGTATGAGTGGATGGTCGGCCGCAACTGGCCGGACGAAGAGAACGGCAACGGCAACGGCAACGGCAATGGCAATGGCAAGGAGAACCGCTTGTCGGATTCGCTGCCGGCCTGATCTTCCCGTAGTCGCCTGCCTCGAAAGCCCGTCACCTTGGTGGCGGGCTTTTTTTCATCGGAGGTTGCGCAGCGCACGGGCGCAGATGCGGCGGGTGGCGGCGGGCGGGTCGCCTCGCTGCCAGCGTTCGCACAGGCTGCGCACCCAGTCGGGACTGTCCTTGGCCGCATCGTTGAGCCAGTTGGCCACCGAGTCCTGCACATAGGGCGAGGGGTCGGCCTTCAGCGCGTCCAGCAGCGGCAGGGCTTGCGCGGGCTGCTTCTTCAGCGCGGCGATATGCGCGCACCATACTCCACGCGGGCGCAGTGCCTCGGTGGCAAAGCGGCGCAGCCGCTCGGATGGCGACGCCGTCCAGGCGGCAAGCAGCGCGATGCAGGTGTCCAGGTCCGCCGCGAGATGCGGCCGCACTGCCATCCAGGCCCATTCGCGCACGCCGAAATGCGGGTCGTCGGCCAGCGCCCGGATGGCCGCGAGGCGCTGGCTCAGGTCCAGGCCCGGCCGCATGCCGGCCGTGAAGCAGGCCCAGCCGCGCACGGTATCCGATGGATGCGCCTGGCAACGTGCGATGCCCGCGGCGCCAAGATGCTCGATGAGGATGGCGCCGATGCTGGCCATGCGCTTGAGGATGCCAAGCTGGCTGGCGGCTTCGGCTTGCTGCATGGCGGCTGGCGGGAGTTTGGGAAACACGGCGCGCAGCAGCGTGACTTGGTTCAACGCCAGGCATTCGGTGAGCGTGGCGCTTTGCAGCTCGCCACGCTCCAGCGCGGCGAGGATGTCGGCGGGAATGTCCGCCGCCCGGCTCGCGCCTTTGCGTGTTGCCGGCTGGGCCGCTGACTGGTTCATGCCGGATCCCCCGGCACGCCATTGCGCTTGGCCATGCCCGCGGAAACCTTGCTTAGCAGGCCGTCGAGCAAGGCGCGCTCCTGTGCGGATAAGTCACGGAACAGGCTTGCGATCCAGCGGCCATGCTCGTCAAACACCTCTTTGGCGACCTGCTTGCCCTTGCGGGTGAGCCGGATGGTCAGGGCACGCCGGTCTGTGGTGTCGGCATGGCGCTCGATCAGCGCCTCGCGCTCCAGCCCGTCCAGCAGGCCGGTGATGGTGGCGCGCGTGACGCCGGCTTGCTCCGCGAGCGTATTGGGCGCCAGCCCGTCCTTGGCCGCGTTCAGCAGGAACAACAGCACGAAACGTCCTTCGGACAGGCCATGCGGAGCCAGCAGCGCACCGCAGTCGCGGTCGATCGCGGACGCCAGCGACAGTGCCCGGAAGCACAGCTGGATGCTGTCCAGGTCGGGCAGCTGGCGTCGTTCGGCTTCGTTGAGCAGGGCGAGGTACTTCTGTTCGAGTGCTTGCATAGTGGCGCCATATTATATGCCGCCTAACTAGTTGGCAAGCGCGCCGCCAGCTGCCTTCAAGGCAATCCCGTCGACCAGCAACACGATGACGGCCCCGATCACCGTCGCCGCCGCGCGGTCCATCAGCATGCCGCCGTCGGCCGGCCGGCTGGCGCCCATGATCATCACCATCAGCGGGGTCATGACCGCCGAGTAGGCCAGGTAGTTGCGCAGGCGCAGCAGTGGCCGGGTGCCGGCCAGCCATCCTGCGTTGAATGCCACCAGCCAGTACGGGAGCTGGTGGCCCAGCAGCAAGCTCGCGCCAAGCACGCCGACGAGGGTGCCGGCCACCCGCTGCGTGGCCTTGACGGCGAAGCCCTCTGGCTGCCGCTGGAGCAGGATTGCCACGGTCAGCGTGATCCATTCGAAGTGATGGTTCGGGAACAGCCAGCGCAGGATGCCGGCGCAGCCCAGGCCGAGCACCAGCCGCAGCGTGTACTGCCACCCGGCCCGCTGCGACAGCGTGCGCCGCCATCGCCGCAGGCGCTGCGCGGTGGTGGGCAACGGCAAGGGCGTGCCCGCTTGCGGCAGCGCTTTGGCCCTTGGCGCGAGGAGCTGGCACAGCAGACAGGTCCAGAGCGCGCCGGCCAGCGTGAGCAGGAGAAAGCCTGCCCGATGCGGCGCAGCGCTTGCCGCACCTGTGGCAATGATCAGGAACAGGATGAAGCGCGTGGCCGCGATCGCGAGCGGGCGGCTGTAGCCGCCGATGCAGGCCGCCGCACCGGCCAGCAAGAGGACGATGACATCGGTCAGGACGCCGTGGCCCGCCAGGGCGGCCGCGATGGCCGCGGCAGCCGCAACCGGTGCAAGCAGGGCCGCCAGCGGCCCGATGCGGGATTGGTCGCGCGCGTCGATGCCCGAACCGGCGACCGCCCCGGCGCCGATCGCCAGGCTGCCTAGCGCGGCGGCCTGGCCAAGTGCGATCTGCCCCGTGGCGCCGGCAAGCAGCAGCGGCATGCCCATGCCCAGGGCTGCCGCGAGCATCTCGCGAGGATGCACCTGCGCGCCGGCGGGCCAGTGGATGGCTTTGGCAAGATGGGTCTTTGCGCTCAATGTCCCCTCCCGTGATTGCGGGACTCCGCCGCCAGAAAATCGCGCGGCGCCTGTCCCAGCGCGCGCCGGAACATGGTGGAGAAGGCGCCGGCATTGGCATAGCCGGTTTCGGCCGCCACGTGCGCGAGCGGCTTGCCGCGGCTCATCAGGTCCACGGCGTGCGCCAGCCGCAATTGCTGGCGCCAGGCGGCAAAGCTGGTGCGCAGCTCGGTGCGGAACAGCCGCGCCAGGGTGCGCTCACTGGCGCCCGTCAGCTCGGCCCATTGCGCCAGGCTCAGCGCCGACCCTGGCTGCTCCATCAAGGCGTCGCACAACGCTTTAAGGCGGCGGTCGGTGGGCAGGGCCAGCCCAGGCCAAAGCGTGGGCGCGGTGCGCAACTCCTCGAGCAGCAGGGCCGCGCTTAGCTGGCGCCGTGGCGCGGACAGGCTGGCGGCGTCGGTCAGCGCCACCATCAGGTTGCGCATCAACGCCGACACTTCCACGACCGCGCAGGCGGTGAGCGACAGCGGTGCCGCTTGCGGCAGCACATAGCAGGCGTGCAGCGCCGCGTCGCCCAGCGTGACCACCTCGTGTTCCACATCCGGCGGAATCCACACCGCGCGCATGGTCGGCACCACCCAGGTGGTGCCTGCCGCGGTCACCCGCATGCTGCCGCGCAGGGGGCACGAGATCTGCCCCCAAGCATGCCGGTGGCGGCGAATGATGGCGTTGGGCGGCGGCAGGCGCAGATGCACGATGACCGGTTGCTCGGCGGTGGGCTGGGTCAGCGGGACGGGCTGGTAGGTGGTGCGTGGCATCTGGCTCGGCGCGGCTTTGGCGCAGGTTTTTGGGTGTGGCTGGCATTCGTAAGAAATTGCCCGAGAAGTGTAACCCGGCCAGATTGGCGCGTCCTACGATGGCGCTCATCGCATGGCACCACGGAGTTCCCTCGCATGAGCAATACCAGTCAGCCCGGCTTGCCGCCCCCGGCCAGCCTTCCCGGCAATCCCGCCGCTTCCAAGGCGCCACCCGCCGCAGGCCCCGCGCCCGCGGGCAAGCTGTCGGACAGCGCGCGTGCCGCCATCGTCATCGCCCTGTGCGTGGCGGCGGTATGGCTGGTGGGGCGCGCCACCGGCGCACCCGGCGGCCTGGTGCTGGCGGGGGCGCTGGTGGCGTCCACCGTGTGCTGCTGGGCGCTGGGCGTGCTGCCCGAGCCGGCTACGACGTTGCTGTTCTTCCTGTGCGCCGTCGTGCTGCACGTGGCGCCGGCCCCCGTGGTGTTCTCGGGCTTTGCCTCTACCGCGTGGTGGCTCATGTTCGGCGGCGCGGTAACCGGCGTGGCCTTGCGCCAGACCGGGCTGGCGCAGCGCCTGGCGGCCATCATCTTCCGTGGCCGGGTGGGCAGCTACCGCCAGGTGATCGGCACCGTGGCGGTGAGCGCCGTGGGGCTGGCGTTCCTGATGCCGTCGACCACCGGGCGCGTGCTGCTGCTGATGCCGATCGTGCTGGCGCTGGCCGACCGGCTAGGTTTCGCGCCGGGCTCCAACGGCCGCATCGGCATGGTGCTGACGGTGGCCGCCGCCAGCTACATGCCGCCCACCACCATCCTGCCAGCCAATATCCCCAACAGCGTGTTGCTCGGCGCGGCTAGCTCCCTGTACGGCGTCAACCTGAGCTATGGCAGCTATCTCCTGCTGCATTTCCCCATCCTCGGCCTGCTCAAGACCGTGATGCTGGTCTGGCTGGTATGCCGGCTGTTTCCCGAGCACGGGCCGATCGCGGCACTCCCGCGCGAGCAAGCGAGCGCGCCGAGCCGGCAGGAGAAGTTGCTGGCGGTGATCCTGGTGCTGGCCGTGGCCGGTTTTGCCACCGACGCGCTGCACGGCATCTCGCCGGCCTGGATCTCGCTGGCGGCATGCATCGTCTGCCTGCTGCCGGGCGTGGGCCTGGTTTCCTCGCGCATGCTGGCTGAGCAGGTGCATCTCACGCCCCTGATCTATGTGGCCGGCTTTCTCGGCCTGGGCGCCGTGGTGGAATCCACCGGGCTGGGGACCGCCATCACCACGGCACTGCTGCGCTGGCTGCCCCTTTCGCCGGGGCACACCGCCGCCAATGTGGCCGCGCTTGGCGCGGTCGGGGCGAGCCTGGGGCTCATGACGACGCTGCCCGGATTGCCGGCCGTGCTGACACCGCTGGCCAAACAGCTGGCGCAGGCCACGGGTTTGTCGCTGGAAGCCGTGCTGATGCTGCAGGTTCCCGTGTTCTCCACGGTGTTCTTCCCTTACCAGTCGCCACCCATCGTGATCGCCATGCAGCTCGGTGGCGTGGGGCTGCGCGACGGAACCCGCATGTGCCTGGCGCTGGCCGCGCTGACCTTGTTGGTGCTGCTGCCGCTGGATTACTTCTGGTGGCGCTTGCTGGGCTACCTGCCCTGAGCGCGCCGCCAGCAAGCTTGCGCTAAGTGAGGCATGATCTCGGCCTTCGACCTCTGGTTAACCCCAGCCCCGGGTAGGCTGGCATGCGGGTAAGCCGAGCTCCACTGTAGAAGGCAACCATGACGACAAGAGCGCACTGCGCGCCGCAAGCGCAAGCCAGCCCCGTGGGCGGCGCAAGCTGGATGACCCTGCTGCTGGCCACCGCCTGCGGCCTGATCGTGGCCAACCTGTATTACGCGCAGCCGTTGATCGGCCCGATTGGCCACGCGCTGGGGCTGTCGCCGCAGGCGGCGGGCCTGATCGTGACCCTGATCCAGGCCGGTTACGGCGCGGGCCTGCTGCTGATCGTGCCGCTGGGCGACATCATCGAGAACCGCCGGCTGATCTGCAGCCTGCTGGCCGCGAGCGCCCTGGCACTGGCCGGCGCGGCGCTGGCCGGCCATGCCGGGGTGTTTCTGCTGGCGGCCGTCTGCATCGGGCTGAGCTCCGTGGCGGCGCAGGTCCTGGTGCCGTTTGCCGCGCACCTGGCGCCTGAGCACGCGCGCGGCCGTGTCGTCGGCAATGTCATGAGTGGCCTGATGCTGGGCATCATGCTGGCCCGCCCGGCCGCCAGCCTGGTCACCGACCTGTGGGGCTGGCATGCCATCTTCGCGGGCTCGGCCGTGGGCATGGCCTTGCTCGCCGCTGTGCTCATGCGGCTGCTCCCGGATCGCCGCCCGGCGCCCGCGGTGCGATATGGCGTGTTGCTGGTGTCCATGTGGCAGTTGCTGCGCTCGCAGCCCGTACTGCGCCGGCGTGCGGCCTACCAGGCATGCATGTTTGGGGCGTTCAGCCTGTTCTGGACTACCGTGCCCCTGTGGCTCGCCGGCCCCGAGTTCGGCCTGAGCCAGAAGGGCATCGCCCTGTTCGCGCTGGCTGGCGTGGCGGGAGCGGTGGCCGCGCCCATCGCAGGGCGCCAGGCCGATCGCGGCCGTGGCCGGGGCATGACCCTGCTCGCCATGCTGCTCGCGGCCGGCGCCTTTGTGCTGGGCCAGGCCGGCACGCCCGGCTCGCCCTTGGCCCTGGTGGCGCTGACGATTGCCGCTATCGTGCTGGATTTTGGCGTGGCGGCCAGCCTGGTCGTCGGCCAGCGCGCCATCTTTGCGCTGGGCGCTGCCTATCGCAGCCGCCTGAACGGGCTCTTCATGGCGATTTTCTTCACCGGCGGCGCCGTAGCATCGGCCGTCGGGGCATGGGCCTTTGCCCAAGGCGGCTGGACGCTCACCAGCTGGATCGGCTTCGGCCTGCCGGCCATGGCGGGCCTGTACTTCGCGACGGAGCCACGACTCGCAGGCGCGCCGCCGCGCTGATCCCGGATCGCCGGGGCCAAGGCGCGCGTCCTGCGCGCTTGATCCAGGCAGCGACCTGATCTATCGATGTTCCCGGGCGCCCCGCCGAAATTTTTTTTCGGTCCAAGGGAAATGACTGCATTTCCTGTCAACCGGACGTATTACTATTCGTTACGAAATATTACGGGGCTGAAACACTTGGCCCGGTGGCCCCCCACGCTGCCAGCCTTGCCCCGTGATCCAGGCTACGCCTGGCCGCCTGCCCCGTCGCCGTCGTGGCGGGCGCGGCGATTTTGAATCGTAAGCGCAGCACCACAAGACCGGATACCGGCTTTGCTGCATTGGGAACAGGGGAGCGTCAAGTGGTGCAAGGACCAATCTCGAGCCTTCAATGGCTGTCGGGGCTGAATGCCAGGGGATTTTTTCACGATCTCGGGCCTTTTTTCTATTTTCGCTATCTGGCGGCGCTCACTGCGTTGTCGGCGTTTTGCCACCCGCCGGGCGGCAAGAAGTGGGTTTTCAAGCGTTTCAAGCTGATCTGCCGGTCCGCATTCCGCTTTGCCGCGGTGCGCAGCTGGTTGCAGGCGGTCGACTCCTGCGCGCTGATGCGGTGCGTGGCCATGGCCAAGCCTTCGCTGCTCGAACGCCCGTATCGCCCGCTTGGCGCATTTGGGCTGAGCTTTCGCGAGCGCATGCGTACGGTGCTGGATCACTACCGTGCGATGAGCACGCTGGTGCCGCTGGCGCTGAGCGAACGCGTCTACGTGGGCGGCGGGCTCGAATGGGCGACGGGCGATGGCCGCTATAGGCTGCGCCTGGCGGATTCGGGGCCGAATCCCAAGGAAGGCGAACTGGCCTTTTATTGGCTGGACACGGCCAGCGGCGTGTGCCTGAGCCAGCTCAGCTTCTACTTGGCGCAACGCAAGGGCGGCACGGAGATCTTCGTCGGGGGCCTGCAAGGCCCCATGGGCGAGAGCAGCCGCGACCTGATCCGCGAAGCCACCAAGGCATGCGAAGGCCTGCGTCCCAAGGACGCGGTCATGGAAGCGCTGCTCGGCTTTGCCGCCTTACTTGGGGTGCAACGCATCGTAGGCGTCAGCAAGAAAAATCACGTGGGCCGCCAACGCCATACCCCGCGCGAGATCCGCTGCGACTACGAGGGCTTCTGGATGGAGTCCGCGGGCCAGCCAATGCCTTGCGGCAATGTCGAGGTGCCGGTCAACCAGCCGCGCCGCGATGTGATGGCGCTGCCGTCCAAGAAGCGCTCCGCGTACCGGCGCAAGCTGGCCCAGGTAGAGGCCATCCACGCGGCCGTGCACGGCTGGTTCGCGGCGCCCGCCGTGCCGCAGGCAACCACCCCGGCGCCCACCCTGACGCAGGTCATTGCGCCGGGCAGCGCGGAGCCGCTTGCAGCGTGAGGCAGGGCGGCGACAAGCCGCGACGGACACACAAAGAAAAGCGCGGGCTTCGGCCTGCGCTTTTTTTTTTGCGCCAGTGACGGGGCTGCAGTAAACCCTGGTAGTCTAGGTTTATAGACCTTATTAAAGTAGGCCACTTCTGTAAGCCACTTCCGTAAGCCACTTCCAGCCGGCGATAACACGCTGGCGCCCCCGGCTTTCGCAGTTGCTGCGTTGCTTCCGCCATCGATGTCGAATCCAGCTTTCACCGCCTTGCCCGCTTCCAGCGACCTCTTGTCCCGCAGCCGCCAGCCGGTCTACCTCCAGCTCGCCACGATCTTCCGCCGCCATATCGAGAGTGGCGAGTGGCGCCAAGGCGAGCGCATTCCGTCGCTCGAGCAGCTTTGCCGCGAGTTCGGCGTGGCGCGCATGACCATGCATCACGCGCTCTCCCTGCTTGACGAAGAAGGCCTGCTGATCCGCGAGCGCGGGCGCGGCACGTTCGTCAAGGCAAGCTGCCGCGAGCGCCGCGCCATGAGGCTGCCGGTGAGCTGGGACCAGGTGGTGGCCGTCGGCGAGCAGCTCGACACCGAGGCGCTGTCCGAGTCCGACGGCACCGTCACCTTGCCGGACGAACTGGGCATGCCTTGCGCCGCCGCGCGCGCGCCGGGCTATCACTTCCTGCGCCGTCTGCACACGATCGAGCTGCGCCCGTTCGCGCTGGGCGAGGTCTTTATCGAGGCCAGCGTGTTTGCCCGGGAGCCGGAAGCGTTCCGCCACGGGGCTTCGGTGCCGGTGCTCGACCGTTTCCCCCAGCTGAAGGTCACCGCTGCCAGGCAGCGCCTGTCGATCATTGCGGCGGGCGCGGAATCGGCCGCCCGGCTGGCCTTGCCCGTTGGCGCGCCGGTGGCCGAGTTGCGGCGCTATGCGTGCGTAGACGGCGTGATCGTCTATTACGCGCGCATCGAATTCCCGAGCGAGTTCGTCTGCCTGGATTTCGACCTGCTCGCGCACGGCGCGGGCGCCACGCCGGCACGCCGCTCACGCAGTCCTGACTAGCCTATCCCCGAACCCATCCCCGAACCCATCCCCGAACCCATCCCCGAACTCATCCCCCAACGCGCCAAATGGAAAAGAACAAGATGCCGAATACCGATCGCAACCCAGGAACCCCCGCCAGCCATGGAGACAACGGGCGGGGCGAGATGAACGGCGCCGAGAGCCTGGTCAAGACGCTGCTGGCTTGCGGCGTGGACACCTGCTTTGCCAACCCCGGCACCAGCGAGATGCACTTCGTGGCCGCGCTCGACCGCATTCCCGGCATGCGTTGCGTGCTCGGCCTGTTTGAGGGCGTGGTGACCGGCGCGGCCGATGGCTACGCGCGCATGGCTGACAAGCCGGCAGCCACGCTGCTGCACTGCGGCCCGGGCCTGGCCAATGGCCTGGCCAACCTGCATAACGCGCGCCGCGCGCAGACGCCGGTGATCAATATCGTGGGCGACCAGGCTACCTATCACCGTCCGTTCGACGCACCGCTGACGGCCGATACCGAAGGCTGGGCGCGCCCCGTCTCGGTCTGGACCCGCACCGCCACGGATGCCGCATCGGTCGGCGCCGATGCCGCCACGGCCGTGCAGGCCGCGTGCGCCGCCCCCGGTGGGGTCGCCAGCCTGATCCTGCCCTCGGATGTCTGCTGGGATGCCGGCGGCAAGGTAGGCGTGCCGCTGGCGCCGCTGCCGGTGCCCAAGGTCTCGCCCGACGCCGTCCAGCAAGCTGCACGCCTGCTGCGCTCGGGCCTGCCCACGCTGATCGTGCTGGCCGGCACCGCGCTGCGCGAGGCGCCGCTGGCCGATGCGCACCGCATCGCCGCTGCCACCGATGCGCGCCTGATCACGCCGATGTCCAACGCCCGCGTGTCGCGCGGCCGTGGCCGTTTCAACGTGGATCGGGTGCCCTATTCCGGCGACGTGGCGCGTGACAAGCTGGCGGGCATCCGCAACGTCATCCTGGTGGGCGCGCCGCCGCCGGTGACGTTCTTCGCCTATCCGGGCAAGTCGCCGCGCCCATATCCGGAAGACGCTGAGATCCATGTGCTGGCCCGTCCGGAACAAGATCTAGCCGAAGCCCTGGCGCGTCTTGCCGACGAGCTTGGCGCCCCCTCGGTGTCGGTGCCGGCTTCGGTCGCGCCGCGTGGGATCGCCAAGGGCGCGGTAACCTCCGAGGCGGTCGCGCAAACGCTGACCGCACTGCTGCCGGAGCAGGCCATCGTGGTGGAAGAGAGCGTGAGCTTTGGGCGTGCGTTTTATCCGGGGACCGTGCATGCCGCGCCGCATGACTGGCTGCAACTGACTGGTGGCGCTATCGGCGATGGGTTGCCGCTGGCGACTGGCGCCGCGGTCGCCGCGCCGGGGCGCCGGGTGGTCGCGTTGCAGGCTGATGGCTCGGGGATGTACACGCTGCAATCGCTGTGGACGATGGCGCGCGAGAAGCTCGACGTTACCGTGGTGATTCTGGCCAATCGCAAGTACGCGATTTTGCTGGGTGAGCTGGCTGGCGTTGGGGCCAATCCGGGCAAGACTGCGCTTGATATGCTGGATATCGGCAATCCGGATCTCAACTGGGTGCAGTTGGCCAATGGGATGGGGGTGGAGGCTGCGCGGGCTGAGGATATGGAGCGGTTTGCTGAGTTGTTTGGTATGGCTAATGCTCGGCGGGGGCCGTTTGTTATTGAGTTGGTGATTTGAGGTTGGGGGTGGGTTGATGGTCCCAGCTGCAGCTGCTTAACTTCAACGTCAAGAGCTTAAAGTCAAAGGCAGTTTCACCACGCCTGCGGCGCGGCGACCTACTTTCTTGTCTTGCCAAGAAAGTAGGCAAAGAAGGCGCGCCGGAT
>NZ_JBXAHA010000016.1:36829-222547 GCF_058794615.1 Cupriavidus sp. GW823-FHT07A04 | reverse complement strand
GTCGCTTCTTTGCCTACTTTCTTGGCGAGACAAGAAAGTAGGTCGCCTCCCCGCAGGGGAGGTGAAACTGCAGTTGCTTTTGACCTTGAAGTTAAGCAGTTAAAGCTGATTTTGCAGTTGCAGCCAGCATCTCAACCTACGCCCGCCTGAAAAACGCACTAACCACCAACCCCGTCGCCGGCGGCGGCCGATTCGCCAACATCAACCTACCGCCATTTCGCTGCAAGATCCGATTAACGATCGACATCCCCAGCCCGGCGCCCTTGGCTTCGCTGCGTGCGCCATCGAGCCGGTAGAAGGGCCGGGTCAGCAAGGGCAATTGCGCTTCCGGCACGCCGCTGCCATGGTCGGCCACGGTCAGCACGGCTTCCTTATCTTCGATGCGGGTGCTGATCTCGACCACGGCTACGCCGTTGTCTTCGTCCTTGGCGTAGCGGCGGGCGTTTTCGACCAGGTTGTCCAGGATCCGCTGGACTTCCATGCGGTTGGCCACGGCCATTACGGGGTCGCCGGCGCGGACATGGACGCGTACGTCGTCGTGCGCGCCATAGACGCCGACGGCGTCTTGCACGAGTGCGGACAGGTCGACGGGTTCGACCGTCTCCAGCGCGGGGCGGGCGTAGTTGAGGAACTGGCCGATGATGGCGTCCATCTGTTCGATATCGGCGATCATGGCTTCGCGCGTGGTGTTATCCACGGGGGACATCTCGGTTTCCAGCCGCAGGCGCGTCAGCGGCGTGCGCAGGTCGTGCGAGATGCCGGCCAGCATGACGACGCGGTCGTCGTCGAGCTGGCGCAGGTCGCGCACCATCTGGTTGAAGCTGTGGTTGGCCTGCGCCACTTCGCTGGCGCCGTGCTCAGGCAGGGTGGGCGGGTCGCCGCCGCCGCCGATGGCGCGTGCCGCGTTGGCCAGCCGCTTGAGCGGGTGGTTGACCAGCGACGTGATAAAGGCTGCGCCGATGATCGACAGCAATAGCGCGGCGATGCTCCACCAGAGCCACTGGATGCCGGGCACGCGCTCGAACCGTTCGGGGCTGATCGCTACCCAGTAATCGTCGCCCTCGATCTCGAAACTCACCCATACGCCGGGAATGTCGTTCACGGTGGTGGCGATCACGGTCCCTTCGCCGAGCCGGCTGCGAATCTCCTGCTGCACCAGCTGGGTCAGGAAGGGGTTCGTGGTGGGCACGGAGAAATCGTCGTCTTTCTCGCGCGGGTAGACCTTGATGCCCTCGTTTTGCACCAGGTCGAGCAGCAGGAAACGCCGCCGCGCGGGATCGGAATAGAGCAGGGCGGCGCGCGTGAGCTTGACCACGCTGACCACTTGCATGGCGATCTGCTGGGCGCGCGGTGCGCGTTCGAAGAGCCGATAGCTCTGGAACCAGATACCCAGCGAGATCGCCAGCAATAGGGCGATCAGCATGAAGGTTCGCCAGAACAGCGAACCGAACAGGCGCGTAGCCGTGCGGCTGATGACAGTCGCCACGATGCGCGGCGCCTTACTTCACGCCATCGGGGATGAAGACGTAGCCCAGACCCCAGACCGTCTGGATGAAACGTGGGTTGCCCGGATCAGGCTCGATCAGCTTGCGCAGGCGTGAGATCTGCACGTCCAGGCTGCGGTCGAATACCTCGTACTCGCGGCCGCGCGCCATTTCCATGAGCTTCTCGCGCGACAGCGGCTGGCGCGGATGCCGGGCGAAGACCTTGAGCACCGAGAATTCGCCGGTGGTCAGGGTGATCTCCTCATCATTTTTGGTCAGCGTGCGTGTAGCGAGATTCAGCACGAAATCGCCGAAGGCGAAGGTTTCCGGGGTTTCGGAGGGCGCGCCGGGGACTTCGGCGGGGCCCTTGCGGCGCAGCACGGCGTGGATCCGCGCGATCAGTTCGCGCGGGTTGAAGGGCTTCGGCAGGTAGTCGTCGGCGCCCATTTCGAGGCCGACGATGCGGTCGACGTCCTCGCCCTTGGCGGTGAGCATGATGATGGGCGTCTGGTCGTTGGCGCCGCGCAGGCGCCGGCAGATCGACAGGCCGTCTTCACCGGGCATCATCAGGTCGAGCACTAGCAGGTCGAAACGCTCGCGCAACCAGAGCTTGTTCATCGCGGTGGCGTTCTCAGCTACCAGTACGGTGAAGCCCTGTTCGCCAAGGTAGCGGCGCAGCAGGTCGCGCAGACGGGGGTCGTCGTCTACGACGAGAATCTTGTGACTGGTATTTTCCATGGCGGTATCTTAGCGACAAACGCTTTCGGTCAAAATGGCTTAACAAAAGGTTACATACTTTACCCCGAGGTATGAAGGCGCGCATCCACCCTGCGTTTAAACTGCCGCATACCGTTTCCGTAGCCAGTCCCGCGGGGATTTCGTGGGCGTCCGCCGTGTAGTTCACTGCCATGACGTGGCGAGGCGGGGCTACTGGATGTCCGGCTTCCGGCGGTCCTGTAACCACCGTTTCCGAAGCCCAAACCGCCATTATCAATGAAAGTCACCCGCAAGCGCGCCGGGCGTACCCTTTCCCGCGCCGGCGCGACTGTTGCGCTGTTGCTTGCCGCTAGTGCGGGATACCCGCAATCGCCCGGCATGGCGCATTTGTTTCCGGGCGCTGGCAAGCCAGCAGCTCGCGAGGCCGCCCCGCGCAACGAGCGCGAGCACTACAGCAAGGACGAGGCGCGAGCGCGCGCCGGAAAGTACCGCGCCGAGCGCGACATGAACGAGCGCCTGCCCCACGCATTCCCGAACGACAAGCTCTCGCCAGACGAGCGGCGCAAGCTGCGCCAGAACCTGTACGAGCTCGGGCGGGAGATGTACCAGGGCGGCTAGGGGCCAGGCACGCACACATGCGTGCAGCTTGACACGATGCGCGGCAAGCGCGTATCGGCGTCCGTCCTACTTCAGCCCCATAGCCTCACAGCCGCATAGCCTCACAGCCGCATAGCCTCATGGCAGGCCGGCGTGCGGCACTTCGACTTCCGTCATCAGGATATGGCCCAGGCGCGAAGCGCGCCGCTGCGCCTCGTCGAAGTTCGGCGCGGCGGCCAGGAACAACGTGGTGCCGCGCGGGCCACCCAGCGCGGCTGCGAAGATGCCCGTCCCGCAGGCAATCTCCTCATCGATGCGCCCGCCCGGCATTACCCGCAATACGCGATTGCCGATGGCGTCAGCCACCCAGAGCGCACCTTGCGCATCTTGGGCGCACCCGTCCGGCGCCACCTTCGCGCCGCCCAGCACCTGGCCGAGATCCGATCCAGTGGGCTGGCTGCCGAAGAGGGCCCAGTCACGGCGCGGGCCCAGCGAGCCATCCACGTGCAGATCGAAGGCCGAGATGCGATTGCCCAGGGTCTCGCCCACCACCAGGGACTTGCCGTCCGGCGTGATGACCGAGCCGTTGGGGAAGAACAGGCCATCGGCCACCACGGTCACCGAGCCGTCCGGGTCGACCCGCGCCAGGTTCGCGGTGCGCAGCGGGGCGCCGGCCATCAGGTCGAAACCGAAATTGCCCACATAGGCGCGGCCGTGCTGGTCCACCACCATGTCGTTGACGTGCCCGCTAGCCACGCTGGACAGGTCGGCATGTACCACGAGGCTGCCGTCCGGCTCGCGGCGCAGCAGCTTGCGGTCGCGCATGGAGACGATCAGCAGGCGCCCGTCCGGCAGCCATCCCATGCCGGATGGCTGCTGCGGCACTTCGGCGATCTGTTCGACGGCGCCATCCAGGCTCACCGCCATCACGCGATGGGTATAGAAATCCGACAGCCAGAGCCGGCCGTCGTGCCAGCGCAGTCCTTCCAGAAAGGTGTGCCCCTCGGTCAGGACCGATAGTTCGCGGTGCGCCATGCAGTGTCTCCGTTGTGATCTTTCGATCTTGTGATTGGTGTGCCTACATCCAATACGATTTGTGCCGGGACCGCAAGCGCGCCGCGGTGGGGGTCAGGCGCGGGGCTGGAAATGCCGCAGGAAGTCGACGAAGACCTCGGCCGCGAGCTGGGCGTCGTCGGCCGTGATGGTTTCCAGCGGGTTGTGGCTGATGCCGCCGTTGCCGCAGCGCACGAACAGCATCGCCACGTCGGTCATGCGCTGCATCATCATGGCGTCGTGGCCGGCGCCCGAGGGCAGTTCGAACGCGTCCAGCCCGCGCTTCTTGAGCACCGCGCCGAACTGGTCCATCAGCCAGCGCGCGCAGGGCGCGTTGTTGACCGGCGTCACCCGTTCCACGCCGGCGCTGAGGCCGCGACGCTCGGCGATGGCCTGGATGCCGGTCACGATGTCGGCAATGGCGGCTTCGCGGATGCTGTCTTCGCCGGCACGGATGTCCATCGAGAACACGCATTCGGCGGGGATGACGTTGCTCGACCCGTTGGGCACCTGCAACTGGCCCACCGTGCCAACCAGCGTAGGCACCTGCCCGCAGCGCCGCTCCACCAGCAACACCATCTCGGCCGCCGCCGCGGCGGCGTCCTTGCGCAGGGTCATGGGCGTGGTGCCAGCGTGGCTGGCCAGGCCCTCGACGCGCACCTGGAAGCGGCTGCTGCCGGCAATCTGGGTGACCACGCCGAGCGGCAGGCCGTGGTGCAGCAGGACCGGGCCTTGCTCGATATGGACTTCGACAAAGCCATGCAGCGTCGCGGGGTCCACCGCCGCGGCGCGCAGTGCATCGACGCCGCCCGCGCCCGGCAGGCCAGAGGCGGCCAGGGCTTCGCGCAGCGTCACGCCGTCGGTGTCCGCACGATCCAGCAGGGCCGGGTCGAAGCGGCCGGCCAGCACGCTGCTGGCCAGGAAGCTGGTCTTGAAGCGCAGGCCTTCTTCCTCGGCAAAGCCCACGACCTCGAAGTGATAGGGCAGGCGGATGCCGGCCGCGTTGAGCGCCCCAACCACCGCCACGGGCAGCAGGATGCCAAGCCGGCCGTCATAGCGCCCGCCGTTGCGCACGGTGTCGAAGTGCGAGCCGGTCATCAGCACGCGCGCGCCGTCGCCCGCGGCAGGATCGGCGGCGTAGCGGCCGATCACGTTGCCGATGGCGTCGATGCGGACCTGCATGCCCGCCGCCTCCATCCACGCCGCCAACTGGGCCTGCGCGGCGCGGTGGGCCGGGGTCAGGTAGGCGCAGGTCAGGCCGCCTTCCATATCCGAGAAGCGGGCCAGCGCCGCGGCCTGGTCGAGAATGGTCTGGCCTAACGGGAGGAGGGGGGAGGCGATTTGGGTCATGGCAGCTCGGGTGGCTCAGGCCGTGAAGGCCGTGAAGGCAGGTAGCGGTGCAAAAGGCAGGACGTGGCGTTCAGCGGTTGCGCATCCACGTTTTCCACGCGATCCACAGCTTGCGCATGGGCGTGAGCGAGATGCGCTGGTTCAGTACCTGGAACTCGCTCGCCTCCAGCTCGTCTAGCAGCGTCTGGTAGATCGCGCCCATGACCAGTCCGGCGCGCTGGGCGCGCCGATCGGCAGCGGGCAGCAGCGCCAGCGCCTCGCGGTACAGCGTGCGGGCCTGCTCGGCCTGGTAGCGCATCAGCGTGACGAAGCGATCGGAGTGCGTGGCCTGATTGATCTCGGAGACCGGCACCTGGAAGCGCTGCAGCGTGTTGACCGGCAGGTAGATCCTGCCGCGCCGGGCATCCTCGCCCACATCGCGCAGGATATTGACCATTTGCAGCGACAAGCCCATCTTTTCGGCGTACTCGAGCGTGCGCGGATCCGTGTGGCCGAGGATGCGGGCGCTCATGGTGCCGACCACGCCGGCCACGCAATGGCAATAGCGCGTGAGCGCGATGTCATCCAGGTAGCGCGACTGGTTGAGATCCATTTCCATGCCTTCGAGCACTTCGTTGAACATCGGCTGGGTCAGCCCATAGGCTTGCATGTGCGGCTGCAGCGCCTTGGTCACGGGATGGGTCGGCGCGCCGTTGAACATCTGGGCGAGCTCGTTGCGCCACCAGGCCAGCTTTTGATAGGCCACGCTGGCGTCTTGCGTGTCGTCCACGACATCGTCGACCTCCCGGCACCAGGCATAGAGGGCGGTAATGGCCTGCCGCCGCTCGGGCGCCAGGAACAGGAAGCTGTAATAGAAGCTGGAGCCGCTCTGCGCGGCTTTCTCTTGGCAATACTGATCGGGCGTCACGCCAGGCTCGGGTCGGTGAAATGGGGGGGCTATGGGGGGCTTTATGCCTGCGCTGTCGCCGCGGCAACCTGGCCGGCGCGCGGTGGCCGGTGTGGCGAGATGGCGCGATGCGCTGGCCAGGGGGGCCTGCGCCAAGAGCCGCGATTTCCAGTCGTCAAGCCATTCCACGGCGGGTGGCAAGGCAGCGCGGGCGACGCGCGGGATTGTAACATCGCGCTCCCGGCCGCAACGGCCGCGGGCGAGAGCGCCGCCGTGCACTTCGGCCTGCGCGGAT
Organism: Cupriavidus sp. GW823-FHT07A04; assembly: GCF_058794615.1. NCBI lineage: Bacteria > Pseudomonadati > Pseudomonadota > Betaproteobacteria > Burkholderiales > Burkholderiaceae > Cupriavidus > Cupriavidus sp. GW823-FHT07A04. The sequence continues at coordinate 216,165 of NZ_JBXAHA010000016.1, read as the reverse complement.
ATCCAGCGCTGCGGCATTTGGCCGCGCCCGGCGCGATTCCTGCGTCCGACTTGGGACCCAGGGTGGGCGGCTTGTTTGAAAAGTGCGTTTCCGGTATCCCCCTCCGCGCGCCATTTGACGCTTTCGGCTTCACGCCGTTACATTACTGACCGGCGAGTTATTAATCGCCGCCACGCCGCGCCGTGCCTGCCGCAGTGCAAACCGTGCCACCGATCTAACGCTTAACTCATGCCAGTGCCTCATCCCGGGCCGGAAGTTGTGGCCATAGAAGTGCCTTTTTCAACGCTTTTCAGCGCGAACGCGTTCGCGGCCGGCTTGCGCATGCGCGGTCGCGGCGCGTTGGTGACCCTGCTGCTGCTCGCCGGGGTGGCGCTGGCGGGTTGCAGCCGTCAGGCAGAAAAGGCGCCAGAGATCCGCCCGGTGCGCCTGATGCAGTTACAACCGGGCGCAGGCAAGACGGAGTTCGAGTTCTCGGGCGATGTGCGGCCCCGGATCGAGTCGCGGCTAGGCTTTCGCGTGGGCGGCAAGATCGCCGCGCGCCTGGTCGACGTGGGCGCCACCGTGCGCAAGGGCCAGCCGCTTGCCCGCCTCGACCCCACCGACCTCGGCCTGGCGGAAGCCGGTTCGCGGGCCCAGTACGACGCGGCCAAGACCGACCGAGACCTCGCCGAGGCCGATCTGAAGCGCTACAACGAGCTGTTCGCCAAGAAGTTCATCAGCGCGGCCGAGCAGCAACGCCGCCAGGCCACCTTTGACTCCGCCGCCTCCCGCCTGCGCCAGGCCGAGGCGGGGCTGCGCAACCAATCCAACCAGACCGGCTACGGCGTGCTGACCGCCGACGCCGATGGCGTGGTGACCCTGATCGAAGCCGAAGTCGGCCAGGTCGTGGCGGCCGGCCAGTCGGTCGTGCGGGTGGCGCAAACCGCGGAGAAGGAGGTCGCGGTTGGCCTGCCGGAGGATCAGGTCGAGCGCCTGCGCGGCATCTCCGACGTCACCGTGCGCACCTGGGCCGAGCCCGGCCGGCCGCTGCCGGGCCGCGTGCGCGAGATTTCGCCAATGGCCGACCCGGTAACGCGCACTTACGCGGCGCGCATCAGCGTGCCCAATCCACCGGCCGACTTCAAGTTTGGCATGACCGCCGTGGTCACCTTCACCCGTACCGGCGACGATGCCACGCTGCGTGTGCCGCTCTCCGCGCTGCTGCAAAAGCAGGGCAGCAACCAGGTCTGGGTGTATGACGCGGCAGCCGGCACCGTGCAGCCGGTCAACGTCACGCTGGGCGAGCTCCAGGGTAACGAGATCCAGGTCAGGCAAGGGTTGTCGCCCGGCCAGACCATCGTCACCGCGGGCGTGCACCTGCTCAAGCCCGGCCAGAAGGTCAAGCCGCTGCAGGCGGTGGCGCCCACGCCGGCCGTGCGCAACTAAGGCGCCGGCATGGATCATTCCCGTTTCAACCTGTCCCGCTGGGCCCTGGAGCACCAGCCGCTGACCCGTTACCTGCTGGTGGTGCTGTTGCTGGGCGGGCTTTTTGCCTTCTTCCAGCTCGGTCAGGACGAAGACCCGCCCTTTACCTTCCGTGTGATGGTGGTGCAGGCATTCTGGCCCGGCGCCACCGCCGAGCAGATCGCGGTGCAGGTCACCGACAAGATCGAGCGCCAGCTGCAGGAAGTGCCCTACGCCGACAAGATCCGCAGCTTCTCCAAGCCCGGCGAGACCACGGTGATCTTCCAGCTCAAGGACACCGCGCCGGCCAAGGACACCGCGCAGATCTGGTACACCGTGCGCAAGAAGGTCGGCGACATCGCGCAGACGCTGCCGCCGGGCGTGCGCGGGCCGTTCTTCAATGACGAATTCGGCGACGTGTATGGCTCCATCTACGCGCTCTCGGCCGACGGCTTCAACTACAAAGAGTTGCGCGAGTACGCCGACCTGGTGCGCCAGCAGCTGCTGCGCGTGCCGTCCGTCGCCAAGGTGTCGCTGATCGGGTTGCAGGACGAGAAGGTCTACATCGAATTCAACCAGGCGCGCTTTGCCCAGCTCGGGCTGGACATCAACGCGATCGCCGACCAGATATCGCAGCAAAACAGCATGACCGCCAGCGGCGTGCTGGTGACGCCGGGCGACAACCTGCAGGTGCGCTTGTCGGGCCAGTTCGCCAACGTGGCCGACCTGGAAAACCTGGTGCTGCGCGGCCCGAACGGCATCGCCAATATCCGCCTGGGCGATATCGCCCATGTGTACCGCGGCTATGTCGATCCGCCTGCCAGCAAGATGCGCTTCCAGGGCAAGGAGGTGATCGGGCTGGGCATCTCGATGGAGCGCGGCGGCGACATCATCGCCATGGGCAAGAACCTGCGTGCTGCGATGGACGGCTTGCGCGGGCAACTGCCCGTCGGCATCGAGCTGGATCAGGTGCAAAACCAGCCGGAGGCCGTGGAGCGGTCGGTGGGCGAGTTCGTGCACGTGCTGATCGAGGCCGTGGTGATCGTGCTAGGCGTGAGCTTTGTCTCGCTCGGGCTGCATACCAAGCCGCTGCGCATCGACGTGCGCCCGGGCCTGGTGGTGGCGCTGACCATTCCGCTGGTGCTCGCCGTCACGTTCCTGTTCATGAATATCTTCGGCATCGGCCTGCACAAGATATCGCTCGGGGCGCTGATCGTGGCGCTGGGGCTGCTGGTCGACGACGCCATCATCGCCGTGGAGATGATGGTGCGCAAGCTGGAGGAGGGCTTCTCCAAGATGGAAGCCGCCACCTTCGCCTACACCTCCACCGCCATGCCGATGCTGACCGGCACGCTGATCACCGCCGCCGGCTTCCTGCCGGTGGGGCTGGCGCGCTCCACCGTGGGCGAGTACACCTTCGCCATTTTCGCCGTGACCGCGATGGCGCTGGTGCTGTCGTGGCTGGCCGCGGTCTACTTCACGCCCTACCTGGGCTACCTGCTGCTCAAGGCACGCCCCGCCGGCGAGGGCGAGCAGCACGAGGTGTTCGATACGCCGTTCTACAACCGATTTCGCCGCCTGGTGCACTGGTGCGTGACGTGGCGCAAGACGGTGATCGTCATCACGCTGGTGGCCTTTGGCCTCGGCCTCTACGCCTTCAAGTTTGTGGAGAAGCAGTTCTTCCCGGACTCGAGCCGGCCGGAGCTGATGGTGGAGCTGTGGCTGCCGGAGGGCACCAGCTTTGCGCAGACCGAGGCCGAGGCCAGGCGCTTCGAGGCCGCGCTGCGCGGGGACCGCGAGATTGCCAGCCTGACCACCTTCGTCGGCAGCGGCGCGCCGCGCTTCTACCTGCCGCTGGACCAGATCTTCCCGCAGACCAATGTGGCGCAGGTGATCGTGATGCCGGCCGAAGTCGCGCTGCGCGACCGGGTGCGCCAACGCGTGGTGGACCTGCTGGCGCGCGATTTCCCGCAATTGCGCGGCCGCGTCAAGCTGCTGCCGAATGGCCCGCCCGTGCCCTATCCGGTGCAGTTCCGCGTGATCGGGCCGCAGGCCGCTGGCGTGCGCAAGCTGGCTGACGAGGTCAGGGCGGTGATGAGCGCCAACCCCAACACCGTGGGGGTCAACGACAACTGGAACGAGAGCGTCAAGGTGCTGCGCCTGGACATCGACCAGGACCGCGCGCGCGCGCTCGGCGTCAGCACCACCGCGATTGCGCGGGTGACCCAGACGGTGCTGACCGGCGTGGCGGTGGGCCAATACCGCGATGGCGACAAGCTGATCGATATCCTGATGCGCGCGCCACGCAACGAGCGCGACGCCATGTCCGACCTGCAGAACGTGCAAGTGCCCACCGCCAGCGGCCGCGTGGTGCCGCTGACCCAGGTCGCGCGCATCGCTTTTCGCTCCGAGCCGGGCGTGATCTGGCGCGAGAACCGCGACTTTGGCGTGACCGTGCAGGCCGACGTGGTCGAAGGCATCCAGGGCCCCACCGTGACGGCGCAGATCAATCCCAAGCTGGACAAGCTGCGCGCGCAGCTGCCGGCGGGCTACCGCATTACGGTGGCCGGGGCGGAAGAAGAAAGCGGCAAGGCCGGCGCGTCGATCGCCGCGCAGCTGCCGCTGTGCATCTTCCTGATCTTCACGCTGCTGATGCTGCAGCTGCACAGCTTCTCGCGCTCGCTGATGGTGTTCCTGACCGGGCCGCTTGGCCTGATCGGCGCCGCCGCCACGCTGCTGCTGCTCAACGCACCGATGGGCTTTGTCGCGCAGCTTGGCATCACCGCGCTGCTAGGCATGATCATCCGCAACTCGGTGATCCTGGTCGACCAGATCGAGCAGGACATCCGTGCCGGCGAGCCGGTGTGGGATGCCATCGTCGAATCCGCCGTGCGGCGCTGCCGACCTATCATCCTGACCGCGGCAGCGGCCGTGCTGGCCATGATCCCGCTGTCGCGCTCCGTGTTCTGGGGGCCGATGGCGGTCGCCATCATGGGCGGGCTGGTGATCGCGACGGCGTTGACGCTGCTGTTCCTGCCGGCGCTGTATGCGGCCTGGTTCCGGGTCAAGGCGCCGGAGCCGGGCGGGGCGGTGCTGGCACGCTGAGCGCGCGCCCGGGCGTGCTCTGGCGGCAGAACTGCCAAGCGCGCTCCCTATCTCACATCGACTCGAAGCTGACGTCCTGGGCGCCTTCCCACAGCACCTTGGTGCCCAGCGCGCGCAGGTTCTCCTTGCCTTGCACGATCGTCAGGAAATGGTTGCCCGCCAGCTGGCCCATCTTGCTGGCAAAGCAGCAGCTGCCATACGCCAGGATGATCTCGGTCTCGCTGTAGCCGCCGGGGTAGAACAGGATGTCGCCGACCGAGGGGTGGCTGGTGTGGTTCTCGAAATCCACGCCCAGCTTGAACTCGCCCAGCGGGATCCAGCAGCCTTCGCCGCTCCAGCGCACATGGATCAGCTTTTGGCGGTAGGGCAGCAGCTTGGTGAAGGCCGCCACGGTGAGGGGGGCGTCGGGATGGGTTTCGGCGACGAACTGGTAGCCGCCGGCGGTAATGCGGATCTGGGCCATTCAGGCTCTCCTGGGGAAATCGGGGTGATCGTTCAGCTTAGCGCGGCGACCAGCTTTTCGGCAAATGCAATCAGGCTGCGGTCGCTGCCGGCCGGGCCCATCAGCGAGATGCCTAGCGGTGCGCCCGCGCGGCCGGCCAGCGGCAGGCTCAGGTGCGGGAAGCCGGACAGCGGCGCCAGGCACAGCGTTTGCGCCGACAGGTTGCGGTAGGTCTCAAGTTCCTCGCCGGCAGCGTCGGACAGCGGGGCGATGTCGGGCATGGTCGGCAGGATCAGGACGGCGTCGTTGCCAAGCAGCGCCGCCAGATGCGCGGTAAAGGCGCGGCGAATCGCGCTGGAGGCTTCGAGGCGGGCTTCGGTGACGCCCTTGGAGAATGCAAAGCGCGCGGCCACGTCGGGTCCGAGTTGCAGGCCGTATTGCTCGATCATGGCGCCGTCGGTCTGCCAGGCTTCCCAGCCCTGCACATAGCGGAAGGCCCACCAGATGTCTTCCAGCGGGCGGTCCGCCACCGTGACGGGTGTGGCCTTGCCGAAGGCGGCCTCGATGCCGCCGACCACCGGCAGCAGCGCGTCCAGCGCGGGGGCGGTGGGCATGCGGAACAGGTCTTCGGCCAGCAGCAGGCGCGGGCCGGCGGGCAGGGGCCGGGGGTCGCTGCCAAGCAGCACGTCGGCCACGCGGGCGAAGGTGCCGATGTCGCGCGCGAAGAAGCCGCAGGTATCAAAGCTGTCGCACAGCGCCAGGGTTTGCGCCAGCGAGATCCGGCCAAAGGTGGGGCGGATGCCGAACAGCCCGCAGTGGCTGGCCGGCGCGCGCACCGAGCCGCCGGTGTCGGTGCCGAGCGCAAAGTCGCAGAGCTTGTTGGACACCGCCGAGGCCGAGCCGGAGGACGAGCCGCCCGTGATGCGCCCCGGCGCCGCGCCGTTCACCGGCGCGCCATAGTGGGCATTCTTGCCGTTCATCGAGAACGCCAGCTCATCCGTATGGGTCTTGCCGACGAAGGCCGCGCCGGCATCCAGCAGCCGCTGCACGGTGGGCGCGGTGGTGGACTTGATGCCCGACATGGCCAGCACATGGGGATTGCCGCCGCCAGTTGGGTAGCCGGCTACGTCGAACAGGTCCTTGGCGGCGAAGGTCAGGCCGGCGAGGGGGCCGCTGGCCGCATTGGCGACGGGTGCGTCAGGGTAGGGGAGGAAGGCGTGGGAGGGATGGCTGGCCAGGGTCATGGATGCGGGTAGCGGTGAAAGTGAGGGCTAGGGTAGCAATCAGTAAAGGCGATATTGGCACGGAACGCACGGCATACACGGCATACACGGCATGCGCCGGCATGCCGTACCGTTGCGGCGGGTTGACAGAGCTTACGCCAGGGCCTCGGCACGGGCGACAGGCTCACTGGCCAGCACGCAGCTCACGCTATGCCCGCCACCCAGCGCGGTCGCCCGCGGCACCGCCTCCAGGCATTGCGCGCGCGCGTGCGGGCAGCGCGGGGCAAAGCTGCAGCCCGGCGGCAGGGCCGACAGATCGGGTGGCGAGCCGGCGATGGTCTGCAGCCGCTGGCCGCGGTCCATGCCGTGCTGGCGGCTTTGCAGCAGCGCCATCGTATAGGGATGGCGCGCGGCGCGCAGGATGGTGCGGATCGGGCCTTCCTCGACGATGCGCCCGCCGTACATCACGGCGACGCGGTCGGCGATTTCCACGGCCGCGCCGATGTCATGGGTGACGAACACGATCGACAGGCCAAGCTCGCGTTGCAGCTCGCGCAGCAGGATCAGCACCTGGATCTGCACGGTGGCGTCCAGCGCGGTGGTCGGCTCGTCGGCCAGCAGGACCTTGGGGTTGGCCGACAGCGCCAGCGCGATCATGGCGCGCTGGCGCATGCCGCCGGACATCTCGTGCGGATAGGCTGCCAGGCGCCGCTCCGGGCTGGGAATGCGCACGGACGCCAGCGCGCTCAGCGCGCGCTGGCGCGCTTCGGCCGCGGACACGCTGGCGTGGGTGCGGATGCATTCGATGATCTGCTGGCCGATCGTGTAGACCGGGTCCAGCGCCAGCAATGGTTCCTGGAACACCATCGCTACCTTGCCGCCGCGCAGCCGGGCGAGGCCACGGCCATCGAGGGCGGTGACGTCGGTGCCGTCGATGCGGATCTCGCCTTCCATGCGGGTGCGGCGCGGCGGGTGCAGGCGCATCAGCGCGCGCAGCGTCACGCTTTTGCCGGAGCCGGATTCGCCGATCAGGGCGAGCGTCTCGCCAGGCGCCACCGCAAGCGACACGCCGCTGACGGCGCGAATGGTCTTGCCGCCGCCGGAGAAGGTCACGCGCAGGTCGCGCACCGACACCATGGGGGCGGCTGCATGGGGTTCGGGGCTGTGGTTGGGTGCGGTCATGGGTACGTTCGAGGGTACGGTCACGGGTGCATTCACGGGTGCATTCACGATTTGGCCCTCAGGGTGCTGCAACGAGCGGGCTGGCGGCCGCGGGCATCTGCCGGCTGTGGCCGCCGTCCGCGTTCGCCATCAGGCAGGCCACCGGATGTCCCGCGAGCGCGTCGGACAACTGCGGCGCGCGGCGCGAGCAAACGTCCTGTGCCATGGCGCAGCGCGGATGGAAGCTGCAGCCGGATGGCGGGTTGATCGGGTTGGGCGGGTCTCCCGCCAGCGGCGCAACCTGGGTGCGGTGATCCGGGTCCATCGCCGGCATCGAGGCCAGCAGCGCACGCGTGTAGGGGTGCGCGGGGTTGGCGTAGAGCGTTTCGGTGTCGCCCACCTCCACGACCTTGCCCAGGTACATCACCATCACGCGGTCGCATAGGTAGCGGATCACGTTCAGGTCGTGGCTGATGAAGACGTAGGTAAGGTCGAACTCGGCCTTGAGGTCGAGCAGCAGGTTCAGCACCTGCGCCTCCACCGATTTGTCCAGCGCCGACACGGCTTCATCGAGGATCACCAGGCGCGGGCGCAGCACCAGCGCCCGCGCGATATTCACCCGCTGGCGCTGTCCGCCGGAGAGCTCGTGTGGATAGCGCCCGGCAAAGCGCGCCGGCTCCAGGCCCACGCGATCCAGCAGGGCACGCGCGCGCGCGCTGGCTTCGGCCGCGTCGATGCCGTGCACGCGCGCCGTAAAGGCGATGGATTCCTCGATGGTCAGGCGCGGATTGAGCGAGGAGTAGCTGTCCTGGAACACCATCTGCACCTGGCTGCGGTAGCGCTTCATCGGCAACTGCGCCGATCCCACGCCCAGCGCATCGAAAATCAGCTCGCCGCTGTTTTGCTCGATCAACTGCATCAGCAGCCGCGCGGTGGTGGACTTGCCGCAGCCGGATTCGCCGACCACGCCCAGCGTTTCGCCCTTTCTCACTTCGAAGCTGACGCCGTCGACGGCGCGGACTTCGCCACCGCTGCGCCAGGGTAGCTTCGACTTGAGCGGGAAGTGCTTGATCAGGTCGCGCGCGATCACCAGCGGTTGCGCGGGGCCGCCGACGTCGGTGTTGGCCAATGCATCGGGTATCGTGTCTTGCAAGGTTTCCATCATGGCATCAGTCCTTGATTTCCATCGCCGAGCGAATGCCATCGGCGAGCAGGTTGAAGGAGATCGAGGTCAGGAAGATCATGGCGCCGGGCAGGGCGGCAACCAGCGGCTGCGTATAGATCGCTGTGCGCAGCGTGTTGAGCATCAGGCCCCATTCCGGCTCGGGCGGCTTGACGCCGAGGCCGAGGAAGGACAGGCCAGAGGCCAGGATCATCGACACCGAGATCAGGCTGGTGGCGTAGACAAAGATCGGCCCCAGCACATTGTTGAGCACGTGGGCACGCACGATGGTCAGCGACGACGCGCCCGAGGCGCGCGCCGCATCGACGAACTCGCGATTGCGCACTTGCGTGGTCACGCTCTCCGCCACGCGCACGATCTGCGGCACGAACACGATGGTGAGCGACAACAGCGCATTGCCCACGCCTGCGCCCAGCGTGCCCGACAGCGCGATGGCCAGCAGCACCGAGGGGAAGGCGTACAGGATGTCGACCAGCCGCATGATCACGGTATTGGTCCAGCCGCCGGCATAGCCCGCGACGATGCCCAGCGCGCTGCCGATCACAAAGGCGATCAGCACCGGCGTGATGCCCATGAACAGCGACAGCCGCGCGCCCAGCATCAGGCGGGACAGCAAGTCGCGCCCCAGCTCGTCGGTGCCAAGCAGGTAGTGCTCAGTGCCGATCGGCTTGAGGCGCTTCATGATCGAGGCGGCGTACGGATCGGCCGGCATCAGCACGGGCGCGAAGATCGCCATCAGCACCAGCGCCAGCAGGATCAGCGCGGCCAGCATGGCCAGCTTGTTGCGCAGCAGGCGTTTGCCCACCGTGGCCCAGTAGCCGGGCGAGCGCTGCACGACGGGCACAAGGGCGGGCTTTTTCAGAGTCATTTCCATGGGGGCTCCCGGGTTTCCTTGATGGCGTCAGTTGCGCTGGATGCGCGGGTCGAACAAGGTCTGCAGCGCATCGACCAGCAGGTTCAGCAACACGAAGAACACGGCGAGCACAAGGATGGTCCCCTGCAGCAGCGGAAAATCGCGCTGGAAGATCGCTGAGTTGAGCAAGAAGCCCGTGCCAGGCCAGGAGAACACCGTCTCGATCAGGATCGAGCCGCCCAGCAGGTAGCCGAGCTGCAGGCCCATCACCGACAGCGCGGTGGGCGCCACGTTCTTCAGCACATGGCGGAACACCGCCACCTCCGACAAGCCGCGTGCCTTGAGGCCGACGATGAATTCGTTCGAGAGGATTTCAGCCACGAGCGCGCGGATGGTGCGCGCCACGATGCCCATCGGGATCACCGACATCGTCACCGCCGGCAGCACCATGTACTGGATATGCTCCCAGTTCCATGCCCAGTCGCTGGAGCCACCAGGGCCGGCGCCGGTGGCGGGCAGCCAGCCGAGGAACACGGAGAACACGATCACCAGCACCATGCCCAGCCAGTAGTGCGGCATGCTCACGCCGAAGACCGACAGGAAGGAGGCCGTGCGGTCCGCCGCGGAATCGCGGAAGTAGCCCGCCACGAAGCCGAACAGGCAGCCGAAGGTAAAGCCGATCAGCGTAGCCACCGCGGCCAGCCGGACCGAGTTGATCACCGCCGTCAGCACCTCGCTCATCACCGGGCGGTTGGTGGCGATGGAGGTGCCCAGGTCGCCGTGCAGCGCGCGGGTGAGCCAGTGCAGGAATTGCTCGAGGAAGGGCTTATCGAAGCCGTAGAGCGCGGTAAGCTGGCGGCGCAGGTCCTCGGAGGCGTCGGGCGGCAGCACCGACACCAGCGGGTCGCCTGGCGCGATATGGACCAGCGAGAAGCAGAGCAGGGCGACCCCGAGCAGGATGGGGATCGCGTAGACGATGCGGCGGAGCAGGTAGAGCATGTTCGTGGCCGGGAAGGAAGGCGAGCGTTGCCTGCCGTGGTTTCTCGGGGGAGCCCGGCCGATGCATGCCGGCCGGGCATCTTCTGGATTGCGCTGCGCGTGGCCGGCCCGGGACCGGCCACGCGCGCAGTTCGCTTAGTGCACGGCTTGGTGCTCGGCGTGCAGCACGGCTCAGTCCATCGACATGGTGGCGATGTCGATAAACCAGCTCTGCGGCTGCACCACGCCCTTGACCTTCCTGGAAATCGCGCGCGGGCCTACGTCATGCGCGATCAGCACGAAAGGCGCTTCTTCCACGATGCGGGCATGCAGCTTGGCCAGCGCCGTGTCGCGCGCCTTCTCGTCGAACGACGTGCGCGCCGTCTCGATCAGCTTGTCGAACTCCGCGTTGCCGAAGTAGCCCCAGTTGTTCGAGACCGGCGGCTGCGTCTTGGTGCTGACAAAACGGACCATGGCGAAGAACGGGTCCATCGCCGCGAAGCTCACGTTGATGGCGTTGGCGCCATGCGCGCTCGGGTCCTTGGCGCCGATGCGCCAGTTGGTAAACAGCGTGTTCCACTCGACCACGTCAAAGTCGACGTCGATGAAGCACGCCTTCAGGTTCTGCTGCACGTACTCGTTCATCGGCAGCGGCTGCATCTGGCCGGAGCCCGAGGCCGACACCTGCACCTTTACCTTCATCGGCTTGGCGGCCGAGTAGCCGGCCTCCTGCATCAGCTTGCGCGCGGCGTTGGCGTCGTACTTGATATCGAACGTGGGGTTGCCCCACCACGGGTTGCCCTTTTCGACGATGCCCTTGGATTCGGCCATGTAGCCGCCCAGCAAGGTCTTCAGGCCCTCGCGGTTCACGCACAGGTTGGCCGCCTGGCGCACGCGCTTGTCGAGCCAGGGAGATCCGGGCGCGAACGACAGCTGCCACGGCCACATATGCGGCTGGGCATTGGCGTAGACCTCAAAGCCACGGCTCTTGATCTGCGCCACGGCATCCGGTGCCGGCGCCTCGATCCAGTCGACCTGGCCCGACAGCAGCGCGGCGGTGCGGGCGTTGGCCTCGGGCATCGGCTGCATCACCACCTTGTCGATCTTGGGCAGGCGCTTCGCGTCCCAGTACTGCGCGTTCTTCACCATCTCCAGACGCTCGCGCGGCACGAAGCGGCTCATCTTGAAGGGGCCGGTGCCGGAAGCATCGGCGGCAAAGGCCACCCAGGCTTGCTTGGAGCGCTCGGCCGGATCGGTCACCGAGGCCGGCACGGCAGCCAGCTTCTTGTCCCACTGCGTGGGCGAGGCCATGAACAGGTTGCTCAGGTTAAAGGGCAGGAAGGAGTCTGGCTCCGACGTAGCCAGCTCCACCGTGAGGTCGTCGATCTTCCTGGCCGAGCGCAGCGTCGGCATGCGCGAGGCGGTCACGCCAACCTGGCTGGGATCGAACTGCTTGGCGGTCTTGTCGAGCACCTTGCCCACGTTCCACACCACGGCGTCGGCGTTGAACGGCGAGCCGTCGTGGAATTTCACGCCGGGGCGCAGCTTGAAAATCCACTTGGTCTTGTCCTTGGCATCGACCTTCCATTCCGTGGCCAGGTCGGCAATCAGCAGGCTGGGGCCGTTGGCCTTGGACAGGTCCCACTGGGTCAGCCCGTCGTACATCGGGATGCCGGTGAAGCGGTTGCCTTCGAAACCCTGGTCGGGCTGGCCCAGCGTGCGCGGGATGTCGGCGGCGGTCATGCCGATGCGCAGTACCTTCTCGGCCATCGCGGTGCCCGGCAAGGCGAGGATCGAGACGGCGGTGATCGCGGCAGCGGCGGCGATGGACTTCAGGCCGGGTTTTACGCTTCTTGCGGAGTCGGAAGAGAAAACGGTCACGGGCAAAGCTCCTGGGTGGGGGAAGGGGAGACGGGACCAGTTAAGCAAGTCATATGCCAGTGCCTATGCCACTGCCAGTGCCCCAGCCTTGTCCCGCTGGCGTTCCGGCCATGGCCTGTTTTTTGCTGACTTCCCCGTCTGACTCCCAACCAACCGGCTTCCCAACATGGATCAGCAACACCCTCCCCGCATCAACGCAGCACGCCTGTGGCAATCGTTGATGGACCTCGCGCAGATCGGCGCCACGCCCAAGGGCGGCGTGTGCCGCATCGCGCTGACCGAGCTGGACCGCCAGGGCCGCGACCTGGTGGTCGGCTGGTGCCGCGCGGCCGGGCTCGATGTGCGCACCGACGAGGTAGGCAACGTGTTCGCGCGCCGTGCCGGGAGCGATCCCCATGCGGCCGCGGTGGCCACCGGCAGCCACATCGACACCCAGCCCTCGGGCGGCAAGTTCGACGGCAATTTCGGCGTGCTGGCTGGCCTTGAGGTGATGCGCACGCTCAACGACCTGGGCATCGTCACCCGCGCGCCGCTGGAGCTAGCGTTCTGGACCAACGAGGAGGGCACCCGCTTTACGCCCGTGATGATGGGCTCGGGTGCCTTCGCCGGCGTGTTCGAGGCGGCGTTCATCCGCGCCCAGCGCGACCTTGACGGCATTAGCGTGGGCGAGGCGCTGGAGCAGATCGGCTACCGCGGCGAGCAGCCCGTGGGCGAAGTGCCGGGCGGCATGTTCGCGGCCTATTTCGAGGCGCATATCGAGCAGGGGCCGGTGCTGGAAGCCGCCGGGCTGCCGATCGGCGTGGTTTCCGGCGCGCTCGGCCAGCAATGGTACGACGTGACCGTGACCGGCATGGACGCCCACGCCGGCCCCACGCCGCTGGCGCTGCGCCACGACGCCATGCTGGCGGCCGCCCGCATGATCGATGAAGTCAATCGCATCGCCGTGGATGAGGCCCCGCACGGGCGCGGCACGGTAGGCTACGTGCAGGTCACGCCCAACTCACGCAACGTGATTCCGGGCCGCGTGGACTTTTCCGTGGACCTGCGCAATCTCTCGCAGGCCGGGCTGGACCGCATGGACGCCGCCATGCGCGCGTCGTTCGCGCAGATTGCGCAGCGTGGCGCGGTGGACGTGTCGATCAGCCAGGTGGTGAAGTTCGAGCCCTGCGTGTTCGCGCCGGCATGCGTGGACAGCGTACGCCGCGCCGCGGCCGCGCTGGGGCTGCCGCACATGGACGTGGTCAGCGGCGCCGGGCACGACGCCGTGTACGTGGCGCAGCGCGCGCCCACCGGCATGATCTTCGTGCCGTGCAAGGACGGCATCAGCCACAACGAGCTGGAAGACGCGCTGCCCGAGCATATCGAGGCCGGCGCCAATGTGCTGCTGCAAGCGATGCTGGAGCACGCGCGCTAAGGCGACTTAGCGCCCTAGCTTCTCAATGGGCGATCGAACGCGAGATCGCCCAGGCGCATTCGATCACCATCGGCGCCAGCTTTTTCTGCGCCTCGGCCATGCTCCAGCGGCTGGCCGGTGGCGACACATGCACCGCGCCCACCGCCTGCCCCTGGCTGTTGACGATGGCCGCGCCCACGCCCATATCGCCCAGGAACAACTCCTCGTTGTTGCAGGCGTAGCCCACCTTCCGGCAAGCCACCACCGTCTCGAAGATCGCCGCCACATCGGTCAGCGTGGCCGGCGTGCGCGCCACCCGGGCCGAGTCCTCGAGCATGGCCATCACCTGATCGTCGGGCAATGTGCTCAGGTACGCGCGGCCGCTGCTGGTGCAGTACATCGGGATGCGCATGCCAACGGGCGTCAGCACCGGGATGTACTTCGACGTCATCAACTGCGCCACGTAGACCATTTCCAGCCCCACCGGCTCGGTCAGGTTGGCGGTCTCGCCGCTGGCATTGGCGAGCTGCGACAGGTAAGGGCTGGCGGCCTGGATCAGCGCGTCGGCGGACAGGTAGTTGTAGCCGATCTCCATCACCTTGGGCGTCAGCCGGAAGCGCCGCGTCTGCGGGTGCTTGGCCACATAGCCCAGCGTTTCCAGCGTATGCACGGTGCGTTGCGCGGAGCTTTTGGTCATGCTGGTCAGGCTGGCCAGTTCGGCCAGCGTGAGGGTGCGATGGACTGCGCTGAAAGCCCGCAGCACTTCCAGCCCCTTCTCCAACGATTGATTGAAAAGCGGGTCTGGACGAGCTTTTTTTTCGTCGCTTTCCGTGCCGCTGGCCGGCGCTTCGCCGCCGTTTTCCTGATGGTCTTGCCGGTTCATGTTCGCGTTCCGCCGAGTCCTCGTATCGGTGACGGGCACCATCGCTGGGAAGACCTGCACCACGATGAATGCATATTGCACCAATATACGACCGAATCGATTATCGATTCATATGGTTTCCGTCCATGATATTCGGGTCGTCTTTCTTTGGGAATAGCGGCGATGCGCCGGCCCTCCGATTTGGGAGCGCGAGTTTTCTCACTTCGGTCGAGTGCCTTGTTTTATAAGGCTTCCAGGGAGCTTGCCTGATTGTGGGTGGGTGAGACATGCGGCGCATGCGCGACAGTGAAATGCACCGAGTCGTTCTCTTTCAGTGTTTACCCGCATTCCTGATTTGTTGACGATCAGTGAAATATCAGACTAGTATCACAACAACTTCAACATTGCGGGAATTACCATGTCGAACCCGATCCGGCTGGTCGGCGGCGCCGATCACACCCCTGAGCCAGCCTCGCGCGCCGCCACCGGCGCCGCGCTGCGCGAGCAGGCCTATGCCGAGATCAAGCGGCGCATCATTTCCTGCGAATTCCGTCCTGGCGAGCCGCTCAACGAAGCCCAGGTCGCGGCCTTGCTCGGCATTGGCCGCACCCCCGTGCACCAGGCGCTGCACCGGCTGGAAGTGGAAGGGCTGGTGTCGATCCTGCCGCGCAAGGGCGTGCTGGTCTCGCCGCTGTCGCTCAACGAAGTGCTCGACATGATCGAAGTGCGCGCCACCAACGAAGTGCTGTGCGCCACGCTGGCCTGCGAGCGCGCCCACGAGAGCGATCTCAAGGCCATGCGCGAGATCGTCGACCGCTCGCCCGACCTGATCGCGCGGCGCGACATCACCGGCCTGGCCGCGCTCGACCTCAAATTCCATACCGCCATGTCGGCCGCCTCGCGCAATCGCGTGCTGGCCGACCTGCTGCGCGGCCTGCACGAGAAGCAGGCGCGCTTCTGGTTCCTCTCGCTGTCCGACCCGCAGCACCTGGAGAACGTCTACCAGGAGCACCTGGTGATCATCGATGCCCTGGAGCGGCGCGACGTGCCGGCGGTGCGCGAGGCCATCCGCGAACACATTGACGAATTCCGGAAGAACATCATCCGGACCATCTGACCGTTTTTCTCCGCAACATCCGCAACAGGTAGTGAGCAATGCCGACACTTCAATTCCACGTAGCCGGCGAGGGTGAACTCGTCCTCGATATCCAGCGCCTCATCATCGCCGGCTGGACCGGCCGCGACGCCGACGCCGTCAACCACCACATCCGCGAGCTCGAAGAGATCGGCGTCAAGCCGCCGACCACCGTGCCGTGTTTCTACCCGCTGGCCGCCTCGCTGCTGACCACCGACGCGCTGCTCGAGGTGCCGCGCGAAGACTCCTCCGGCGAAATCGAGTTCGTGCTGCTGGCGGCCAAGGACGCGATGTACATCGGCGTGGGCTCCGATCACACCGACCGCAAGGTCGAAGCCTATGACGTCACCGTCTCCAAGCAGATGTGCGCCAAGCCCCTGGGCACCGAAGTCTGGCGCTTTGACGATGTGGCCGCGCACTGGGACCAGTTGCAGATGCGCTGCTGGCGCACCCGCAACGGCCAGCGCGAGCTCTACCAGGAAGGGCTGGTGACGCGCCTGCTGGACCCGCGCGACCTGATCCAGCGCCTCACCGGCGAAGACAAGCTGCCGGTGGGCACCGCCATGTTCTGCGGCACGCAAGCCGTGATTGGTGAACTGGGCAGCGGCGAAGCCTTTGAAGTCGAGCTCCACGATCCGGTGCGCAAGCGCACGCTGCGCCATGCTTATCGCGTGGCATGCCTGGCGGTCGCACCATGAGCACCACGCTGCCAACCATCGCCGCGCTCGCCGCCGACCTGGCCGCCGGGCGCACCACCAGCGTTGCGCTGACCGAGCAAGCACTGGCTCGCATCGACGGCCACCGTAACACTGGCGGCACCGCCTTCCTGGAAGTCGACGGCGCCGGCGCGCTGGCCGCTGCCCGCGCCGCCGACCAGGCGCGGGCCGCAGGGCTGGTGGCATCGCCGCTGGCGGGGCTGCCGGTCTCCATCAAGGACCTGTTCGACGTAAAAGGGCAGGTGACCCGGGCCGGGTCGAAGGCGCTCACGCGCGAGCCCGCCGGCGCCGACGCGCCCGTGGTGGCGCGCCTGCGCGCCGCCGGCGCCGTGCTGATCGGGCGCACCAACATGAGCGAGTTCGCGTTCTCCGGCCTCGGCCTGAACCCGCACTATGGCACGCCCCGCACGCCCTTCGACGAAGCACGCATCGCGGGTGGCTCCACGTCCGGTGGCGCGCTCAGCGTGGCGCTCGATATGGCCGTTGCGGCGCTCGGCACCGACACCGGCGGCTCCATCCGCATCCCCAGCGCGTTCTGCGGCCTGACCGGCTTCAAGCCCACCGCAAGCCGCGTGCCGCTGGCCGGCGCCGTGCCACTGTCGACCTCGCTCGACTCCGCCGGCCCGCTGGCGCGCTCGGTTGCCTGCTGCGCCGCGTTCGACGCCATCGTCAGCGGCGAAACGCTGGACAGCCGCCCCGCGCCGCTGGGCGGGCTGCGTCTGCTGGTGACCCGCGATTTCGTGTGCGACGGCCTCGACGCCGAAGTCGCCCAGGCCTTCGACGCCACGCTCGCCACGCTCTCCCGGCTCGGTGCGCAGATCATCCCGTTCGAATTCCCCGAGCTCAAGCGGCTGCCGCAGATCAACGCCGCCGGCGGCCTCACGGCAGCCGAAGCCTGGCACTGGCACAAGCAGTTGCTGGCCGAACGCGGCGATGCCTACGACCAGCGCGTTGCCATGCGCATCCGCCGCGGCGAGCAACTCGGCGCCGCCGACTACATCGAACTGCTGGCCGAGCGCCGCGCCATGCAGGTGCGCGCCGCCGACCTGCTGCGCGAAGCCGACGCCTGGCTGATGCCCACGGTTGCCGTGCGCCCGCCACGGCTCGATGCCCTGCAAAGCGACGAAGCCTTCTTCGCCACCAACGGCCTCGTGCTGCGCAACCCCAGCGTGCTCAACTTCCTCGACGGCTGCGCCGTATCGCTGCCGATGCCGGCGGCGGAGCAGGGCATGGGGCTGAGCGTCGGCGGCCTGAACGGGCGCGACGCGCGCGTGCTGCAGGTGGCCGGCGCCATCGAAGCCGCGCTGCAGTAACACGTAGTAGCCAGCAGAAAAGACCGAGGGCCGCGACCAGGCAGCGCGGCCCCGTCAATCAACACCCAAGGAGTACCACCGATGTCTTCCGTGATGACCGGCGCCCCTGGCGCCCTGGAAAGCCCGGCCCACACCCCGGCAGAGCGCAACGAGGCCTACCGCAAGATCGCGGTGCGGCTGATCCCCTTCCTGGTGTTCCTGTTCGTGCTCGCCTGGATAGACCGCGTCAATGTCGGCTTTGCCAAGCTGCAGATGCTGCAAGACCTGCAATTCAGCGAAGCCGTGTACGGTTTCGGCGCCGGCATCTTCTTCATCGGCTACTTCCTGTTCGAAGTGCCCAGCAATCTCTTGCTGGAAAAAATCGGCGCGCGCCGCACGCTCGCCCGCATCACCATCCTGTGGGGCTTTGCCTCCATGGCGATGATCTTCGTCAAGACCCCCATGCAGTTCTACGCCCTGCGATTCCTGCTCGGCGTGTTCGAAGCCGGCTTCTTTCCCGGCGTCGTGCTCTACCTCACCTACTGGTTCCCCGCTCAGCGCCGCGCCCGCATCAACGGCCTGTTCATGACCTCGTTCGCCATCGCCGGCGTCATCGGCGGCCCGCTCGCCGGCTTCATCATGAGCAGCATGGAAGGCGTCGACGGCCTCGCCAACTGGCAATGGCTGTTCGTCATCGAAGGCATCCCCTCCGTGCTTGCCGGCATCGCGGTGCTGATGTTCCTGCCTGAAAAGCCCATCAGCGCCAAATGGCTCTCCCCCAGCGAGCGCGACCTCGTCACCCGCGAGATCGAAGCCGAAAACCGCGACCCCGCCAAGCACTCCTCGCTGCGCGCCGCCTTCACCAACTCGCGCGTCTGGATCTGCGCCGCCATCTACTTCTGCGTGGTCAGCGGCAACGCCACCATCGCCTTCTGGTCGCCATCCATCATCAAAGAGCTCGGCGTCAAGGGCAACCTGCAGATCGGCCTCGTCTCCGCCATCCCCTTCATCGCAGGCACCCTCGCCATGGTCTGGAACGGCATCCACTCCGACCGCACCGGCGAACGCCGCCTGCACTGCGCGCTAGCCACCCTGATGGCCGCCGCCGGCCTTGTGCTCACCGGCATGTGGCTGCACAGCGCTGTGCTCGCCATGGTGGCGCTCACCATCGCCTCCGTCGGCATCCTCGCCGCCTTCCCGGTCTTCTGGTCGCTGCCCTCCGCCTTCCTCGCCGGCACCGCTGCCGCCGGCGGCATCGCCCTCATCAACTCCATCGGCAACCTTGCCGGCTTCGTCGCGCCCTACATGATCGGTTGGTTCAAAACCAGCACCGGCCAGCTCTCGTCCGGCCTGTACTTCGTCGCCGCGCTGGAAGCCTGCGCCACCGTCCTGGTGCTGGCATTCATCAAAACCAAGGTCGCCGCCAAGGCCTAACCGGCGAGATGCCCCGGGCAGCACGAGGGGCTGGATTCCAGCGGCGCTTTGCGCTAGAATCCGCTGCCTCGTTGCGCTGCATGCGCAAAGTGCGCCGGCAGCACAGGTAACACCAGCCAGGCGGGCAGTTTCAGCCGCCTGTTTGCTTTTGTGCTCTTGTGATATTTCTCACGCTGCCCGGCACGCCTGTAAGACAACGAGCACAGCGGCCTCCCGTCAGGGATGCACGCCGCAGGGACTGCGAGGGTGGCGAAATTGGTAGACGCACCAGGTTTAGGTCCTGACGCCAGCAATGGTGTAGGGGTTCGAGTCCCCTCCCTCGCACCAAAGTTCCATATTCACACGACGCCAAACCACGCCACAAGACATTGATTTCAAAGGATTTTCCGATGATTTTGATGCTCGAAGATCTGGCGTAAAAACCACTCCAAACCACACGAAACTGAGTAGCGTTACGCCAAAATTACGCTAAGGATTACGCCAACCCGGCCTATAATCGGCGTGCCGCAAAGTGACGGCGAATAGATAGGGCGAGATTAGGCATGGCGTCATTCAGGCGAATCGGTTCCGGCTGGCGTGCCGAGTTGTACGTCAAAGGTCAGCGCGATAGCGGCTACTTCGACACGAAGGCCGAGGCGCAGGCATGGGCCGCGAAACGCGAGACCGAGTTGCGCGCGATCTCCAGCGGGCAGGGTAGCAAGACCCATACGGTAGGTGACGTGCTCGACGAATACCAGAAGAAGGTAAGCCCGACCAAACGCGGCTCGCGTTGGGAGTTGCTGCGCCTGGAATTGATCGGCCGGAAGGAGATCAACGGCAAGCCGTTCCGTGACATCAAGCTTGTCGACCTGCAGCCGAGCCATATCACGGCTTGGCGCGACGCGCGCGCCCAGGAAGTCGCGGGGTCATCGGTGTCCCGCGAGATGTCGTTGCTATCGCATGCGCTGCAGGTGGCCAGGGAGGAATGGGGCTGGCTCGTAACGGAGCCGATGAAGAAGGTGCGCCGACCCGCCGATAGCCCTCCGCGCACTCGCCGTATCTCGGACGACGAGATCACCAAGATCACCCAGGCGCTGCAGTTTCAGGATGGGTTGCCCGTTGGGCTTCCGATCCAGCGCGTGGCCGTGGCCTTCCTCTTCGCCATTGAGACAGCAATGCGCTCGGGCGAGATCCTGGGGCTGACCAGCAAGACGGTGGATAAGACCGCCTGGGTCGCGCACTTGCCGCTTACGAAGAACGGCGGCGCGCGGGACGTGGCGCTTTCGCCCCGAGCGATTGAACTGTTGGAGATGCTGCCACCGGTGGAGGATGGCAAGCCGCTGTTCAACCTCACGGACGCGAGTCGGGACGTGCTCTTCCGGAAGGGGCGTGACCGGTCTGGCGTGCTGGACGTGACTTTCCACGACACGCGTCACGAGGCAATCACTCGCCTCGCGAAGAAGGTGCCCGTACTCGCGCTGGCGCGCTTGACGGGACACACGGATCTCAATGAGCTGATGACCTATTACAACGAGTCGGCCGCCGACGTGGCGACCATGCTCCGCTAGTCACCCTTGCGCGGCTTGTCCTGATAGGACTCGGCCCAGGCGATTACCTCGGCTGCCTTCCAGCGGGGATGCGCCGTGGCCTTGCCACCCGAGAGGGCAGGCAGTCGGATAGGGCGGGGAAAGCCGGGCAGACAGACGACGCGTTCACGGATCACCTGCGCCGGGCGCTGCAGGTATGTGGCGATCGCCTCAGTACTCCACAGCTGCACCTTCAACGGTACCGCCGGCTGGACGCGCTCCGCCACCGCGGCCGCGAGGCGTTCAATCAGGTCTGTGTCGCTCACTTGCTTTCTCCAATTCGCCAAGCCTGGCGGGTCAATTCGATGATTCGTTTTGCTGCTGCTTCCACTGCTTTCCTGTTTCTACTCATCACACGGGTAAATGCGTTTTACGCGTGTGGTTGCTAAGCTGCGGCGCGGCGCGCGGCAAGGTGGCCTAGATGCCACTGTTCGGCGTCCGCGGGCGCGCCGAGCTGGCCAGTAGCGCGCCGCCGCGCAACCATCGCGCCGGTCTGTCGCCAGGTGATCTCGATCGCGCCGGCCGCGACGGCCGCGGTGCGCTTGTTCAGTGCGATGTCGTAGTGACTGCGCTCGGTGCCCGGCTTCTGGTGCCAGCGGCGCGCCACGCCGATGCGTGCCGCCATCGCGTGCAGCTCCGCATCGGTGTCCGCGATCATGTGGCACATCACCATCCGGCCGTAGGCCGCGCGCACGTCGTCGACGTAGACCGTCATGCCGGCACCTCGACAAGGCTGTCGGGCACGCCGAAGAAGCCGAGCGTGCCCTTGATCTTGCGGAAGGGGAGCGGCCGAGCATTGCGTAGCTGGAACCCAACCGGCCCGAAGAACCATGGCGAATCGCTGGCGCGCACGCAGTCCACGATTTCAACCTGGCCGACGATGCCGCCGCGATCGAGGGCGTCGTGCGACGGCAATGCATGTGCGGCCTCATGCAATCGGGGATCCAGTAGCAGGAAGTCGACGACATCCTCGTATTCACCGCGCGTCATGCCCTGGCTGGCGTGGATCAGCACCGTGCCGCGGTACTTCGTCGCCCAGGTTCTGTTCTCGATGTCCTTGTGGCCGTTGGCGATCAGCCACGCCCATGGCTGGCGGATAGATAGGGCCTTCATCATGGCAGCCCCTTCGCCGCGCCGCGGGCTTTGCGATCTGCAACCTCGGCTTCGAGCGCTGCGATGAGCTCAGCCGGCTTCCCGTCGAACTGGTTGAAGTGGGTATCGCACAGGCTGCAACTCCAGTCCGTGACGGCGCGCCAGCCCCTCGCGACTTGCACGCGCCAGGTGTCGTGCTTCACTCGCTCGCCCGTGTAGGGCGGCCTTGGGCACAGCCGGCAGGCATTGCCGCAGGTGTCGGGCGCGATCCTGCGGAAGCGTGGGTACTGGGCAGCCTCGGCCTCCACTTGCTCATCGGTCAACGCGGCCACTGCGGCGCTGAGCTCGGCCAAAGTGGCGAACTTGCGCTCCGGCAGCGCTTCGCGAAACCACGTCTCAATGAAGGCGCAGCGACCGTTCTCGCGGCGCGCCTCCATCTGGACGCCCAGGCCAGCGGTGTCCTCATAGCAGTAGAAGGCCATGCCGTGGGCGCCGTGGCCGTGCGCGGTCTCGCGCATGGTGAGTTTGTCGGGGATGTTCATGCCTTGATCTCCGGGAATCCATCGTGCTGCACGCCGTCAAGCAGGCGGCCGGCGGCCTTCTTACCCATCTTGAAGACTGACCTGCCGTAGCCACCATTGAGCCGGTAGTCGCCATGACCCACGGTGCCATCAGGCCATGTGGCGACGCGGCCGCGCACTACTGCGTCTGGTTTGGCCTTCTGCTCCTCCACGTCCATGTGTCGCCACTCACCCCATTGCTTGAACAGGAATCGCACGCGGGCCGCCGCGCACTGGTCGCGCAGGCTCCGCGCCCAGTTCGGATGCATCGGCTGCGCGCTGGCGCCGCTCTCGCCGCCGACGATCACCCAGTCGATCGGACGCCCATTGCCGGTTCCGCGGCAGTGGCCGCAGAAGGCGCGGTCCGTATGCGTGGAATCGTCGCAGCGATCACCGTTGCAGCAGTGGTCGCATCCCAGGTGGCCGTCACTAAAGGCCCATGTCCGTGTCGGCAGGCGCAAGTCCACCGGCCCGAGCAGCGGCTCCATCGACAGGAACCGCACGCGCGCCGGCACCGCCAGCAGCTTCGGGATGTCGCGGTCGGCCTCCTCCTGGTTGCAGATCGTGGCGCCGATCCAGACGTTGGGCAGGTAGTTGTCGCGCCATCCCTCGCGGCCAACTGTGAGCGCACGCATGGCCTGCTCCAGCATCTCCGCGGCGTTGCCGACGCGCTTCGTCAGCAGCAGCCAATCCAAGTTGGGCGTGTCGACGATCAGCCGGAGCAGGTCAAAGCGCCATTGCGCGCTGACGGCGTTATCGAACACATCAGCCAGACTGGCGCAGAAGACGTGCCGGCGGCGGCCGTGCGCGGCGAAGAACTCATCGTGCTGGGCGTTCCAGCGCAGCGGCAGCTTCCAGTTGGCGGCCGACGTGCGGTGCCGGTCTTCCTTGGCGCCCCAGGTCACGCCCAGCGCGCGGGCCGGCGTGGATACCTCGGCGTAGCAGTGGTCGCAGGCCGGCGACACCTTGGTGCAGCCGATCCAGGGGTTGAACGTGGCGTCGGTCCATTCGATTTTTGTGGTTTCGCTCATGCCAAATACCTAAAGGTTTGCTTTCCAGCGCCGATATGTCGGGCATGGACGTTCTTTCCATGTCCTGCATTGCCGTCACGACTTGGGTGCGTCGCAATATTTCTTCACATCTCACCGCGTGATTTTTTGGTGATCGTTACTACCCTTAACCCTATTGCGATCGACAGCTGAAGGAGCCGCGCAATGAATTGGCGTGACATCGCGCTTATCGCCTCCGGCTGGGTTGCTGTCTGCCTCTTTGCAGGGTGGGCGCTTGCAGTTGTGGCTGACACGATCAAATAGCCTCGGCTCGGGCGCTTCGCTACCAGCGCGATGGTGGTCGCGCGCGCGCCGCGCCGGGCTCCAAAATGTCTTGGGCTCGCTCATGCGACCTCCGCAGGCTGTGCCACCGACAGCGCCATCGCCACCGGCCGCACCCAAACCGGCGTGGCCGACAGCCTGAACGTCTCGCCGGTCTCGGCCAGCAACAGGGTGGTGCCCATGACCTCGGCGATCGCGCACGCGGCGTCCGGCGGCACGGCGTTGCCGATGCGCTCGCGCCAGGCCTGATCGCTCAGCCCGTCCAACTCGAGGTATTCCTCCGGCTCGATCAACGACTGCAGCGCGGCCAGCTCCAGCGTCGTGAAAGGGCGGTGCCAGGTGCCGTCCAGCGCGCGGATGATCGCCACCAGCTTGTCGTTCGCTGCGGGCAGGCGCGGATCAGCGACCGACCAGCGGCCGTTGTCGTGGCCAGCAGCTGCCGATACTGCGCCGCTCGGCTGTTCCCAACCCACCACACCATAGTGCCCACCGGTCAGGTAGTGGTCGCCGCGCTTGCGCCGCATGCCCGGGCGGGGGTCGGCCACGGCATATGCACCCTGGCCGGTCGTGCTGCCCGAGATCACGGTGCCGGTGGCGGTATCCCAAGGCGTCACGGCGTACTTGCCAAAGGTCGGGCCGGTCCGGCGCGGATCTTGTACGCACTGGCCGGTGCCGTGGGCGCTGGTGACCGCGCCGGCGGCCTGGTCCCACGGCACGATGCGGAATTCGTTGTTGTGCTTGGCGGGGCCGGCGTGGCGCGGGTCGGCGACAGCGAAGCGTCCTTGGTTAGGCCATTGCTGTCCGCTGATGGTCCCGGTGGGGGAATCCCATTGCACAACGCCGTAGTTCTGGCCGTGGTTCCAACGATCGGAGGGCCGCGTGCGCGGGTCCGCTACGCTGAAAGCACCGTTCGTCGGCAGCGACTCGCCGGCCACCGTGCCCGTCGGCTCGTTCCATTCGATGACGCCCAGGTGCCCCGACCGGCGTTCCGGCAGGATCAGGTAATCGCTGAGGTAGCCGTCCTGCACCGCCAGCTTGTTCAGGCTGCGCCAGTCGCTACCGGCCTCGACGAACGCCAGCCGCACCCAGGTCTTCCACTGCAGCGACGGCACGCGGTGCATCGGGCCGCCGGTGGCGTCGCCAGGCAGCGGCATACGGCCCAGCACGGTACCGACACCCTGCAGGCGGCGAATTTCCGGCTCGTACAGGAAGGCCGGGACCTTCTCCATGTGCCGCGCCACCAGCAGGAAGCGCTTGCGGCTCTGGGCCAGCCCGCCGATCTCGCCGCAGTCGTGCGTCGTCTCGTTCACAGCATAGCCATAGTGGCGCAGGATCTGGTTGATCTGGTCGAGCAGGTGCCGCCCGCGCGTTGCCAGCCGCGGCACGTTCTCGAATACGATCAGCTCGACGGGGTCATCCTTCCAGGCTTCGCACATCAGCCACACGCAGCGCAGCGTCAGCTCATTGAGCGCCTGGTACTTCGGCGTGCGGCTCAGGGCCTCGGACAGCAGCCCGGACGCGCCCTTGCACGGCGATGAGATGAACACGCAGTTCGGCCGCTCATTGCCGGCGGCGCGCCGGATGTCGGCGGCCGTGGCCTCGCGCCAGCCAGCCGGCGGCTCTTTGCCCCAGAAGGCGGTGTACTGCTCGCGAGTGAAGAGGTCCATGACGGTGCAGGGCACGCCGACCAGCGTCTCGAAGTCACGCGCGGCGGCCGGGTCGACGTCGATACCGCCGATGCACTCCCAGGTCGCGACCATGTTGCCTACCTGGGAAGCGGCTTTCGTGAAGCCCTTGGCGCCGCCGCCGAGGCCGCAGCACATGCCGAACGTCTTGTATTTGCGGCGGATCATGCGCGTTCCTTTGTGTTGAGGGGGAGAGAGACGCCGGCGCAAGGCGCGGATTCGGTGGTGACACTGACCTTGCAGTCGCCCATTGCCGCGCGCAGCTCTTCCATGCTCGCCCGCGCCTTCTCGCGCCAGGCGTCGCCGTGCTGCAGCGCCAGCTGGATCAGCCAGTGCAGGACGTGCGCCTGCTCGGCTTCGCACTTGGTCGGGATGTCCGTGCCAGCCGCGCGCATCGCGTGCGCGATCGGCGTGGTGGTGTAGAGCATCAGGCCGAGTACTTCAGTCAGCGCATCCGTCGGGTCGATGGGGTAGGGCAATGTGCTGCGCGTGTCTTCACCGGTCGGGCGGCCCTCCGGCGCTGCGGCCCCCGTGGGAGCCCGGTTGTTCCACGCTGCAATGGCCTCGGATTCCGTCTTGTATTGCAGGGCGATGGACTGCCCATAGCACAGCACGCCCGGGGCCATATACGTGGCGCAGCCAGCGGCGTGCCAACCATCGCTCATCTTCGTGGCGGCCGGTTGTCCGCAGAACGGGCAGGGCTTCAGTTTCTGGGTGCTTTCAGTCATGGTGCTTCCTTCGCGGCCCAGCCGCATTCCAGTCCGGCAGACTGAGCCACGCGGTGGACGGTGTTGTATTCCATGTCCTTCCAGTAGAAGGTGTTGTTGTTCCCGGCGCCGATGTACAGCAGAGCCATCAGATGAGCGGCCTTCCCCTTCTTCTTGCTCGCCTGGTCACGCACACGGATGCTCGTGTTGCCGGTACCACTGGTCTTGTGCGGGTAGAAGATCAGCGTCACATCCGGCGAAACGAAGCGGAATGCCTCGTAGTCGTTGGTGCCCCATTGGAGACGGCCGCCAGCGTCGGCCAGTACCTTCTCGGCAATGGAGAACTCTTGCTTCGCCAGGCGCTGGTATTTCCCGGCGTTCGGATCGCGGCTCACTTCCCCTCTCCTTTTGCGATTGGCTTCATGCTGCGGAACGGGATGACGTGGCAGTAGCGCGCGCCGTTGGCATCTTCCATGTCGACGAGCTGCGGAAACTCGACGCTAGCGCCGTGCTGCACCTCACCTTTGCGCCAGTGCTTGACGACGCGGCCGCGCAGATAGCCGGCAGGCGTTCTAACGGCGACTGGCGTGCCAAGCGGCCACTTCCGGTGCTTACGATCCAGATCGCGCGCAACAACGCGATTCCAGTGCGATTCGCGCTCTGTCAGGTGCCCGGCGCTCATGCGGCACCTTTCACGATTGCGGCGTCGATACACTTCCGCACGATGTCGGTCGTGAGCTTGCCTTTCCCTTGAAACGCTGCGCGGATACGCCGTTGGTCTTCCGTGAGAGGCTCGCCGTTCGCGTCGGCCACGAGCGCACCGACGAACGAGACGAACCGGGTTGCGTCAAGCTTGTCCTCGCTGGGCTGCTCTGCGGCCAGGAGGGCGCGGACACGATGCATGTCCTCGATAGCGAACCAGCCGTCGAAATCAAAATCGAGATCGCCAGACAACAGGTGGACGCCAAACAGATCGTGCAGTAGTGCCAGCGCCCTGGCGCTCGGTTGCGAGATCGGCGCATAGGGTGCGTCGACAGTCTTCGCGTATTGCACCCCCTCGCCCTTGCCACCCTCACTGATCGCCACCGGTTGCGGGCGTGCATAGATTGCCACGCCATCATCACCATAGGACTTTTGCCGGATCGCGGCGGTATCCCCAGCCAACAGGCGACGCATGGCGTCCTTGTGGATATGCCCGATTGGCTCGCTACCACCCTCATTGAGGGGAGCGGACTGGGCACGAATTGCCGCTTCCCCCCGCTTCCGGTTCAGAGCGTCACCGACGAGGGGCCATGCAGCTATGGCGGCTACGATTTCCTGCCAGTGCTGGCGCGGTGTGGTCCCGGCCATCGCAGCGGGGACGCCGAGGACATAGCGCACGGTCGAAAACGCATTGCTGACTGTTTCGATGTCCCATTCCGCCCCGCCAACAGGTGCCGGGGGAGCGGCGAGATCAGAGCGGACATACCCGATGTCGGCCGCATTCTGGCTCTCCGCGCACCACGTCACTTCGTGCAGATCGGCGAAAGCCGTTCCATCCGGCGCGTCGCCGACGCAAAGAACGATGCGCTCCGGCGCACCAACGACGCCGCGCTGAGCCGGCTGCCAGCAGTTGTCATCCTCATCCTGATTGCTGGGGTTGCCCGGGTGCACACAGCTATTGCAAGGCGGCGAGAGATGGCAGGAGCAGTTGCCCGTGCCAAAGGTGGATTCAAATGCATCGCGGTCCGCCTGGGCGTCCGGCGTCAATTCGCGGGTTTCGGTTTGCTGGCTCACTTCGGTTCCTTGTCCTCGCCTGCCATCTTCTTGAGCAGGCGGTAATGGGCGTAGCCACCGATCACCAGGCAGATGAGCATGCCGGCGACGGTGACGACCAGTGCGACGTGGCAGTTCATGCCGCCGTAGCGAGATGCCGCTTGATGCCGTAGTACACGGTGCGGCAGGCGCCCAGGTCGACGGCGGCGTTGTGCGCGCCCACCAGCTCAGTGCCGGTGAAGTGCCGGAAGGCTTCGCCGAGATTCGGCGACTTGGGCGTGCGACGGCCGGCGGCCAACATCTTCTCGGTCGGCGGCAGGTTGATGATCTTGGTGCTCTTCGACTGAGTGCAGAAGGCGGGGGCGGTCTTCCACTGTTCATGGAATCCCTCGTCGTGGTCGAGCTGGCGCATCAGCTCAATGCGCACCATCCGCATATCGAAGGACTCGTTGTGGGCGACTCGCATCTGCGCCTTCTTCCACATGTCGATGAAGAGCGAGAGCGCCTGCTCGATGGGCACGCCAAACTGCGTGGCCTTCTCGTTGGTGATGCCTGTCAGCGTCTCGAGTTCCTCTGGGATGGTCCAGCCGTCGGGCTTGATCAGTAGGTCCATGAAGGCCAGCGTGGTGCCGGTGTCTTCGTCGTGCAGCTCGGCCGCGATCTGCGTGACGTGCGGCTGGCTGGGATCTTCGCTGGGCAGGCTCCATTGCGGCAGGCCGGAGGTCTCGGTGTCGTAGAAGAGGATGGGCGTCATGATGTCGTTCCTGTGGGGGTAGCGGTGGTTGGTGCTGCTGTTCTCTCGGCGTCTGTCTCAGCGCCGCGCGGTCATGCAAAGCGCCTCAAAGCGGCGCAGGCCGGCTTCCCAGCCCTTGAGCTCGCCGCGGCCAACGATGCGTTCGGGGCGGGGCTCGCTGCCGCCCGGCGCGGCGACGAAGAACACGCGGGTGGTGCCGTCGACGCCGCTGCGGATCAGCTCGTTTTCGTGCAGGTCGTCCAGCACCTCGCGCGCCTCGGCTGTGCTGCGCTTGAAGTTGTTCGCGATCTGCGTCGGTGTGAAGCGCTGGCCCGTGCGTTCCTGCAGATAGGTCAGCACCGACTTGCGAGTGAATTTCATGGCGCGCGGCATCAGTGATCTCCACGCGTGGCTTTGATCTGCGCGTCGATCCACGCCTGGATCTCTTCCTCGATCCACCCGCTTGCGCGGCCGAGCTTAATCGGGGAAGGAAACTTCTTTTCCCTGATCCGTTCGTGGATGGCGCCCTCGCTCAGGCCGACTAGAGTGCGGACCTCAGGCATCCGGATGATCCGGCGTTGCGGTGCCGTGTTCACGAGAAGTGCCTCCCATGCAGTTCGTCCAGCTTGTCGACCTGGTTGCCGGTGAGCTTCGTCACCTCGCCGGCGTGCATGCGTGCCGCCAGCGCGCGCACGAAGCTGGCTTCCCAGTCGTTGAGGTCCTTGGTGCCCAGCAGCCCTTCCAACCGGGTAATCATTTGTGCCGTGCTCACCATCACGCGGCCTCCCTGACGGTCCCGACTTCGTGGTCGGCGATCCAGAACGAGGTGATCGACTCGGGCAGCGCGCCCGGGGGCGACTTGAGGCTCATGAAGATCAGCGCGGTGTCGATCGCATCGGTGGCGGCCAGGTCGTCGAGCCAATACAGCAGGCGGTCGCGCTCCGGCCCGATCAGCACGTCCGCGCGGTCCAGGACCAGCAGGCGCAGGCCGGTCAGGGCGCCGATGGCATAGGCGATCATCGCGTCGGCGCGCCACTTCTCGGACTCGGAGAGCAAGGCGTAGGGTCGGCCGTCACCGGCGGCGATGGTCATGTCCTTCTCGATGCCGACCCGGAACCATTCGGACAGGTTGGCAGCGGCTGCCAGGCGCTCGTTGATGGGGTCCAGCGCCTCAGACAGCAGGTCGGCGGGGATGCCGCTGGGGCCGAGGGCTTCGGCAAGCGCATCCCACGCGGCCACGTCGGCGTGGTGCTGGCCGGCCCGCTTGGTGATCTCGCCGGCCTGGGCGGCTGCGCGCTGCGAAGCGCGGGCGGCGTCCAGATCCTTGCCGAACTGGGTGATGCTGCCCTGGATGGCTTCCAGCCGGCTCGCGATGGCCTGACGCTCCACGTCGTCGGCACTGTCGGTGGCCTCGCCAGCTGCCTGGTCCTGCAGCAGGCGCAGCTGCTTCGCCGCGGTGTCGGCGGCGTCGCGCTCGGTGATGCGGCTCTTCAGCGCGTTTTCCAGCACGGTCAGGCTGCGCTCGTACTCGGGCAGGCGGCCGGCGGCCTCCGGGTCGATCTGTGCCGGCTCGTACTTGGCGAGTTGGCCGGCCAGGAAGAGCAGCATGGCGCCGCAGTCCGGGCAGGTGCAGGGCATGCCCGCTACTTTGCCGCCGGCGGCGTCGCGCAGGGCGGCCACCTTGGGCAGGAACGCGTCGCGCTCGGCCAGCGCGCGGGCCGCGGTGTCCTGTGCCTTGGGCAGCAGCTCGGCCTTGGCGCGCAGGTCTGCGATTTGGCTGGCGCGTTGCTGGCGCTGACGCGCCGCTGCGTCGATCTCGCCCAGCTGGCGCTGCAGCTCGCCGGCCTCGGTGGACAGGACCTTGATGGTGTCTTCGGACTCGGAGATCAGGCTGGCCAGCTCGGCCGGATCCTCGGCGCCGGCGGGCACTGGGGCGACCCAGCTGGCCGCCTTGACGCTGCCGTAGGTCTCGCCGGTCAGCTCGCGCCAGGCGCCCTTGGCCGCAGTGGCCTTGCCGCCGGCTTCCTTGGCGGCCGCGTCGAAGCCGGCGCGCACCAGCGGCAGCACGGCCTCGATCTTCTTGGCGTTGCAGCCGCGCGCCACGAGGCGCTCGCGCACCTGGTCGGTGCCAATCTTGAGGCCCATCAGGTCGAACAGGAACGCGCGGCGCTCTTTCACATCCATGCGGGCGAAGCGCTGGGCATCCAGCACGAACGGCGTGCGAGTGTCGGTGGGAATGCCCTTGGTGGCCTTGCCGGAGGGCAGCACGATGCTGTTTGCCTGTGGGCCAACGGAAACCACAATCGAGCCGGATTCGGTTCCATCGCGCAGCAGCTTGCCGTATTCCTTCTTCAGGCCCACGCGCACGGTTTCCTCGGTGAGCGCCATGCGGACGGCCTCTTGGATCGAGCTTTTGCCCGCGCCGTTAGGCCCGCAGATTAGGGTCACCGGCGTGGCCGGGATGATGTCGGCTGCCCGGATGCCGAGGAAGTTACGGGCGTGGATGGCGGTGATGCGCATGGCGAGTTACTCCTGTTCTTCGGTGGTGCGCAGCACGTTGCGGTGGCCTTCGAGGTCCGGCGAGCTCACGACGCCATCGGCTTCCATCTGCTCGATCAGGCGGCCGGCGCGGTTGTAGCCAATCTTGAAGTGGCGCTGGATGAGGGTGATGCTCACCTTCTGCTTTTCGACCACGAAGGCCACGACCTGGTCGTAAAGCGGATCGGCACCGGCCTGCTCTTCGTGCCAACGCTTCCAGCCCTTGACCCAGGCGATGCAGAGCTGGCCGGCGATCTTCGGGCAGTCGCTTTCGGGCTTGCCTTCGCTGGCAGCCTTGTGACCGGCCTCGTGCGCGGCTTCGAGCTCTTCCCGCAGGGGCTGCTGCTCGATCGCCAGCGGCGTTTCGGTGAAGGTGGCGTCGACCACGTTGTCGTCGGCAGGGGCGCCGTCGGTACCGGGCATGCCGTCACCATCGCCGTCGGTGTATTCCTTGCCGAGGTCAAAGGCGCGCTGGTCGGATTCGCCGCGCACTTCATCCATGCCGTCGGTGAATTCGTTGTCGCCACTCAGGACAAGCATCACGGCCTGGCCCTCGGCATCGACCAGGCCGTGCAGGTTGGGCGCCGACTTGCCGATCTTGATCGTTGCTTGCGCGCCGCCCTTGAAAGTCACCTTGTCTAGGTCGCCTACCACCACGGTGCGGCCTTGACTGGCGATCAGGTGGACGGCCATCTTCACGGACGTGTCGACGCGGTTGCGCAGGCGATCGAGGATGTCGTCCTGCTTCTTCTGCGACAGCTTCACCCAGGTGTCGGGCATCATCTTCATTTCCAACACGAGAGCGGACAGCAGATCCTTGCCCAGCGTGCCGGCGGTCATGTTCAGGGTGTTCTTGAATTCAGGCGATTGGTTCATCTCTGTGTCCTGTCAGGTGTCGGGGTGGGGTACTCGCTGCATCCGCCGGCCTTGCTACGCCGCCTTCCGGTCGGCGGCAGACTCCGTGGCATCCGCTTTCCCCCGTGATCGTTCAGTCGGCGTTGATTGGCGCGCGTGCACGGCGGGCAGGCTGAGCGGCGGCGGCCTCATCCGGCGGCGCCAGTTCGCGCATGCGGCGCGCCGCTACCGAGTTCAGGGTGGCCTTGGCCTTCTCGTCGGGGATCTGCTTGATCAGGCTGCGCGCATAGTCCAGGTCGTCGATGGTCTTGGCCGTCAGCAGCTCGCGGTTCACGTCCTGAAAGGTGAGGGCGGCTTCGCCGTCGGTCGTCCCTTCCTGGTCGACCTGTTGGCCGTCATCCAGCGGCGGCTCGTCTTCTGGCTGGGCGCTGCCGGCTTCCTGTTTTTCGACTTCGGTTGAGGCGGCCGCTTGCTTGCGCTCGGGCTGCGCCGGTTTGCGCTCGGCGTCATATGCGCCGTCCTGCCAGCCGGGTTGCGGATTCATCGGATCGGTGGCGCCCTGTTGGACAACATCTGCGGGGCGAGCACGGCCGCGCAGCTCTTCCACCGAGGTGCTGGCCACGGTGTACGAGCCGTCCGGATTGAGGTCGATGATGTCCTGCGCTTCCTCGACGGATTGCAGGCCCATCAGCAGCTCGGGCGCGTAGAGTTTCCCGAAGAAGCTGGCGGTGCGGTAGCGCAGCATGACTTCGTCCATGGTCTGCCACTTGCTGCCGTTCTTCGTGTACCAGCCTTCCTTGACGGCCATCTCGATGGTCACGGGCGGCGATTCCAGGCGCTCTTTGGTCTCGCGTTCCACCGCCCAGGCAATGGCCACCTTGTCGACGATCTCGACCTTCTTGACGACGTTGCTGCGGTTGCCGTTTTCCCAGACGGTCTCGACACGCTCGACAACCTTCTTGCCGAGTACCTTGATGTCGAAGCGCAGCGGCGAGAAGCGGCCGCAGCCGTTCACGGCGGCGATGATCCACTGCGACGACCAGGACGGACGGCCCTCGACGATGTAGAGGTTCTGCATGACCATGAGCGGGTCGGCGCCCATGCGCTGCGCCATGTTGAGCGCCACGACGCTGTTCGCCAGCGCATTAGGGTTCTCGCGCGATTCCTTCACGTTGCCGTACTTGTCGAGCTTCTCGACCACCTTGCGGTAGGCTGCCGGCACTAGGGTGGACGACGACAGCAGGTTGGCGGCGCGCTGCATGAGTTCGAAGGATTGCGACGAGCCGAAGCCCATGGTGACGATGGGGGCGGGCTCGCGCACAGCGGGCGCGCGCATCTGTTCAAGGGTGGCGGTTGCGGTGTTCATGGTCGTGGTCTCGGTCAGCGGTAGGTGTCAGGACTTGTAGTGGCAGGTGGCGTGCCGCGGGCAGTACTTCGGCGAGCACAGGACGGATTTGCCGTTGCCGTAGAAGGCGCCGGAATGAATCAGCCGAGAGGCGTGCTGCAGCAGGCCGGGCTTCTCTTCGGTGCCCAGCAGGGCCGTGCGCGGCGAGTCGATCTCGCCCACGCCGACGCGCTGCGCGGCGGCCGTCTTGCCGGTGTTCAGCCCGACGATCTGTGCGGGCGCGGTGATGGGGATGCCGACTGCGTGCTCGGCGAGCAGCTCATAGACGCCCAACTGCGGGCCGTGCCCGGCTGTTACGGCGATGCCGTCGGCGCCCACGGCGCGCCCGCCTGATTTCAGATCGGAGATGCCCGCGCCGGCGGCGGTGGTGCGCACGCGGTCGGTGGTGCCTGTCAGCGCGATGCCCAGTTCGGGGATCTCCAGGCGCTCGCAAGCCACCTCGACGCCGATGTAATGCTGGTGCGGCGCGATCTCGGCGCAGTAGCGAGCGTGCAGCGCCAGGCCGATGCGCTCGGCTTCTGCCGGGTTGGTGTCCTCCCAGTCCACCTCGGCGCTCTTGTCCCGCAGCGTGGAAACCAGCGCGCCGGCGGCGTCGTCAGCGGTGATCGGCTGGCCGTCCAGTTCCGCCTGGTCGAACGCGGCCGTGCCGGCATGGATCGACGTGCCTAGGTGGGCGCCCGGACCGGAAGGCATGCGCATGCCGAGCAGGTGCTTGGCCTCCCAGCGCGCCGGGCAATCAAACAACTCGGCCAGCGAGCTGGCGCGGATGGTGACGATGTTCATTGCTGCGGTTCCTTGATGAAGTCGATGGCGATGCAGATGGCATCGGCTGGGTTGGTGGCGAGCACGGTCAGATCCAGGCCGGCGCCATGCACCTGGTAGCTGCGGCCGGGGACGATGGGACGGGCGATCATGTGAGCTTCCGGTGAGCGGTGGGCTTGATGGGGCTCGGCTTGGCCTGGGCCGCGTCGTAGACGCAGAACAGGGCGGCCATGGCCACGGTGGTGCCGATCCAGAGGCCAATCAGCTGGGCGACCGGGTGGCGCGCGAGCTTGCGCAGGCGGGCGATCATTGCTGCAGCTCCGCAGCGCCGGCGGCAAGCATCTGGTCCGCGTAGTGCCAGCGCCATGCGAAGTAGCGGGCGATCTCCTGTTCCTGCTTTGCGCGCGTCTGCGCCGCCCAGAAGTCGCGCATGAGGGCCTCGAACGCGATCGCTTCGTCGCGCGCATCGTCCTCGACCACGTCGACCAGGTCGTAGCAGGGGTCCTGAAGCCAGTTATCGGCCCACGGGACAATGCGGTCGCCAGGCAGCGGGCGAATGAGCACGTGACCCTCCGGCCCTTGGAACCAAGCCGGGATCTCTTGCGGCGCGCGCGCGGCGAAGTAGTCGCGCATCGTGACGCCGGGGCTGCCCCACTGGTGCACGGTGGTCTCACCGGTCGTGTTGTTCTGGCTCGCTTCGACGCATGGGAACGCCGGGCCGCCGTTGTGCCGTGCGCTCATGCCGCCCTCGCCACGAGTTGCTCGGCGCCCTCGGCTTCGGCCAGCAGCTTCGCGGCGTAGCCCAGCACCCGGTACTTGTCGATCGAGCCCCACACCGTGCGGCGCTGCGCCGCGGCGATGTAGTTGCGCAGCAGGACCTTGCGCGTCAGCTGGCCGCCCAGGTGCTTGAGGAACGCCAGCTCGGCGGTGGTGCCGTAGGCGTTGGGGGACTCGGTGGTGGTGGTCATGCCAGGTCCTTTGCCCGTGCGAGAACGTCGTCGAGGTGTTTCGTGAAGCCTTCCCATGCGTCGCGCTGCTCAGCGGTGCCGAAGCGCCACCTGTCGCTGTTGAGCCAAGTGCGCGCGGTCTGCAGTGCGCCGGCCAGTTCGCGGGTGAGGTTGTC
Source organism: Cupriavidus sp. GW823-FHT07A04 (assembly GCF_058794615.1). Classification (NCBI taxonomy): domain Bacteria; kingdom Pseudomonadati; phylum Pseudomonadota; class Betaproteobacteria; order Burkholderiales; family Burkholderiaceae; genus Cupriavidus; species Cupriavidus sp. GW823-FHT07A04. The sequence goes on along the minus strand of NZ_JBXAHA010000016.1, from coordinate 180,953 downwards.
GCGCGAGGCTTGGCGCGCCGCGGCCTGGTCGGCGGTCACGCCATCACTCCCGTGCCGTTGAACAGAAGGTGGTTCGGCGTGGCTTGGCGCATTACGCGAGCCTCGGTAGCGCGCTCTTGGTCCATCTCGACGCTGGCGCGTGCCTTGGCGACCAACTCGTCGTGCAGGTCGGTGTAGTGGCCGAGCTGGACGATGTCGTGGTCCTCGCGGGTCATGCCCGAGTAATCGAAGTTCTCGATCTGCAGGAATTTCGCCAGCGCGTCGGTCCGTTCTTGCGGAGACAGGTGGCTAAGGATTTGGGCGGGTGTCATGGCCAGTCCCGATCAGTAGCCGAGCAGGTCGCGGGCGGCGGCCACGGTGGCCGGAATGGTTTCCTGCACCTCACGGGCGACGCCGTTGTGGCACTCGATGCTGGTGACCGTCAGCGTGCCGTCGGCGGCATCGAAGGTCGTCAGGGCCGGCCGGTCGTGCAGATCGATCCAAGCCATCAGGCGGATTACCTGGGGGGTGGCGATACCATGGCATTCGTTGTGCGTAAGGCGGGTGGCGGTCATTTCTGTCTCCGGCGAACCGCTGCGAACTTCAGCGGTGTATGAATACTAGCGATGCTAGTCGTTCATTTCAATAGCTAAGCTAGTCACGTTCAATTGTTTGTTTTAATAGCTGTGCTAGTTTTGATAGCGGGCACCAGAATCCGGTGGTGCGCGAGGCGAAAAAAAAAGCCGCCTCGCGGCGGTCATGCTGTCGGCCTAGACTGATCTGGGGTGAGCCTGGGGAGGTGGGATGGAACCGGACGACGTGATTCGCCAGTTCGAGCAACTGGCGCTGAATGAAGAAGTCGAGCTACCGATCGACGATGCGATAGCCGGCCTGGCCGTGCTTCTGGCCGATCCGGCTATTCAGGGGAAGGAGAGGGTGTTGCTGACGGACGTGGGGGCGACCCTTTACCGGCTGGGTCTGGATGCGCGGGTCAGGGCGGCGCTGAAGCCGTGATGAATGGGCAACAAAAACCCGCCGAAGCAGGTTTCTGGAGGGCAACGGAGGCCGCTAATGCACGTACTTGGCGAACGCATAGACGGCGGCGGAAAGTACCGCCGCTGCGCCGATCAGCTTCCAGGTTTGGTCATTAAGAGATTTATGCAGCTCGGCCTTCAGCGCCTGCATTTCCGTACGAACGCCGGCTAAGTCTTCACGCGTCGCATAGTTCGAACGGATAACAGCGACGTCTTGTTTGACGCCGCCGATTGCCTCTTCGAGGGTTTTGACTCGGGCTTCCATGCCGTCATCATCTCCGCCGCCGCCGCCTCCGTCAATAGGTGGCCTCGGTGGGCTAATTCGCCTAACAGCATCCTCCAATTTACTCACCGTGCCCACGAATTGCCCCCTTCGTTGTGTTTAGGCTATCTTCCAACGCACTTGTTAGCTTAATCAGGAAGTCGGCGAGCGATCGATCTTCCTGCGCTGGCTCGTCGTTTTCCGATCGCTCCCGGATTTCTTTGGTGGCCGCGCTGAGCAAATCGTGAAGCCGCGCCATCAATTCCACATGGGCGTTCGCGATAATTGACAACCTGCGCGCAGCATCTGCTATTTCCCGATCTTCTTCCATTTTCCATTCTTCTCACGAGTCTCAGTCTAGCTTGGCGCTGCATGGTGCTGCCGTACTTAAGCCGGCCGCAGGCCGAGCGCAGTAGGATCTCAATCCGAGATGCTGATAGGTATCGATGGATCTATCTTCCTGATCGCTGCAAGATCTGCCGCGTCCTCTTTGTCGACAGGCATCTTCAGTTCCGCGTACTTGCGCTTGAGAGCATCGTGGTGCGCCCGGCTCAACGCCTCCAACTCCCAAAGGCCTGGAGCTTGGCCGGTCTGCAGAAAGACGGCGGTGGCTGGCTTGGGGATCAGGCTATGTGAGACGGTGAACTCGCAGTGGAAGAAACCCATGTCGCTGCCGCACACATTGGGCTTGAGCGTCCGCCCGTCGATGGCCAGAGTCATGCCGATTTTGCCAGTTCCTTGCTGCGTCCACATGAACTGGACATACTCGGAATCCTTCGGCTTGGGCGGCCGGCCGAGCTTCTTGTTTGCCGGTACCCCGATCACGATGGACTCGGATACCTCTCGGAGCTTCACTGCGCCGACCTGTACGGTCACGCTATTCCTACTGACGTAGGTCTTTCCCACCCCAACCAGATTCACTTCCTCTTGGTTGTTCTTCCTGGCGAAATCCTTAATCAGCCCTTTCGCGTAGTCCGCCTCGGGGATCACGAAGAGAGTGCCGGCCTGCATGACCGCTACGTAGTCCCCCCAGGGGGTCATGATCCGGGTATTGCCGCCTGGGCCCGGGGCGGTCTGAATCGTGGCTTGAGCGTTCGCAGAGGCAGTCGCCACCAGCAGCAGCGAAGCAAGAACGGTTCTCATGGGGTCCCCTCCGTTAGTCCGGCCGCCAAGCCGACGCCTTCACAATGCCGCCGACATAGTGCATCCGATCGACCTGGTCTTGCGGAATCCGTAGCATGCCGTGGCGCTCGTTCACAGATGACAAGTGCACGACACCGTCGCGGACATAGGCCAGTTCCTTGACCATGACGCGGCCGTCCTGGGACTTCACCAGGACCTCGTCGCCGTTGGTAATTGCGCGGTTCGGCTCGATCACGACAAATTCGTTGTGCTTGATGCGCGGGCGCATGGAATCGCCATTGCATCGAAGCCCATAGGCGTCGGGATCGTTCGTGGGGAACGTGAGAAAGCCATCGCCGTGGCCGACTGGATACTCGATGTCCGAGAAGTGGCCGTTGTCGCCGAGTTGTGCCATGCCAACCACTGGGATGCGCCGGAAGCTGTTTGGGGGGATTTCTACTATGTCGAAGGCGAGGCTAGGTTCGTCGAGCTCTGGCTCGATTTGGCCGGAAAGCTTGCTATCGCCCTTGCCATTCGCTAGCCACTTCGGGCTGTAACCGTACGTCTCCTGCAACTTCACGATGTGATGAAGAGGAAGCTTAGTGCCGTCGCCCTCGAGCCAGGCACGAACGACGGCCGCCTCGACGCCCAGTACCTTGGCGAGAGCCGCTGGGTCGAGCTGCTGCTCAGCCATAACAAGAGTCAGCCGGTCGACAGGGCGCCCCGAGTCCAGCGAACTAGCAGAGGGGACTGGGACGGCTTCGGTGATGGAGCTCGATGCGCGCCGGATCTCTTCCGCCAAGCGGGGGCTGAACGCGTCGACGTCAATCCCCAGGCCCCGAGCAAAGCCGGTCGCGGCTTTGATGTTCAGTGGGCGGCGCGCGTTTAGGTACTGCCAGACCATGCCCTGACTGCCGATTTCGAACCGGCTGCCGAACTCCTCCTGGCTCAACCCGCCCTTGCGTTCGTTGTATAGCGCCTTCAGTCGAACGGAGTCTTCGACTTGCCACTGCTCCAGGGAGTTACTTGCTCGCGTCATGCGCGCGAGTTTAGCAATGCTATTAGATTCCACAACGAGCATAGCTATTCCTTTTGTCACTAGCTATGCTAGTATTGTGTTTATGAAACTCGCCGAATACCTCGACTCGACCAAGACCAGCCAGGCGGCCTTTGCCAAGCTGCTCGGGGTCTCCCAAGGGCTCGTCTATCAATGGATCGCCGGGAAGCGCCCGATCTCTGCCGAGCAATGCCCGGTGATCGAGCGCATCACGGGCGGCGCAGTGACATGCGAGGAATTGAACGACAGGGTCGACTGGGCCTTCGTGCGAGCGTCGCGCGTCGGCGCGCCGAGGGATGCGCCGCCGAAGCGGCCGCGAAAGCCAAAGGCCGCCACCCACGAAGACCATCCCGAGGCCGCTTAAAAGCGACCCGACCAATTCGACCTTTGCTGCGCCTCTCGGCGTACCACAACTGAACGGGCTGCGGCCCGACCGGGGGAATCACCATGCTGCGACGTACGCAGATGGCTGCACATGACCGAAGCAGGCGCGCACGCGCCGGCCGGGCCGCTTCCTGCTGGGGCGCTCGGTGATGGCATCCGTTTCCCATTTTTCCCTTTTCCTGCCGGCGGCCTCGGCGCGCCAGCTGCGTTGTCTCGTTGGATTGAATCTTATGGAACGGTTAATGCACACGGGAGCACCGCATGCCTAGCCTGGAATCGATGGTTTTGAACCGCGTTGCTCCCATGACCCAGAAGCGCGTCGCAGAGCTGATCGGCGTCGAGCCGACGAACTTCTCGCGCTTCCTGAACAACAGCGGGCACAGCCTGTCGTTCGCAAAGATTTGCCAGCTGCTCGAAGTACTCGAGCTGGACGTCGTCGCGCCCGGCGACGCCAGCGTCGTCTGCGTGCCGCGCGAAGAGTACGAGGCGCTGCGCTGTCTGGCCAAGAAGGGACTGGGGGGCGCGTGATGTTGAGCGAGATCGGCCAGTTGGCCATCGACGTCCAGACCAAACTTCGCGTTCGCAATGCGGCCAAGGCCGCGCGCGCCGTGGAGCTGCTGCGCTACCGCGAGGAAATCGCTGATTGGTATCCGCAGGAGGGCCCGCACGGGCCGATTCGCGATGACCGTGTCGAGGCTTCTATCGCCGTGGTGAATGCGGCACAGAGCCAGCTCACCAAGGCCCGCGCGAAGCTGCGTGGGGCGATCGACAAGTACCAGAGGGGAGGGCGGCAGTGATGGACGACCTGTGCAACGGCTGGGTGCTGGTGGTGCTGGCCCTGATGGTGGCGATATCCATGGGAGTGGGGCGATGAGCTGCGCTGACACCTTGTGGGCGATCCACATCGAGGGGCCGGACGACATCGTTCCCGCACCGTCGAAGGACGCGGCAGAGCGCGAGGCCGCGATCCTGAATCGCTATTTCGTATCCATGCGCAAGCGCGAGCACGCGCCCACGATGCGCGCCGCGGTGGTCGAGTGGCCTTACGCGGCGCTGGACCACACGAAGCTGCTCGGGCGCGACTGGGATAACGAGGGGAACCGGAAATGAACCCGCAACACGACCAATTCAGCAAGCGCTTCGCCACCGTGCGTTTCATCATGGGCGCCGCGTTCCAAGAGCACTTCGTCGGCAAGAAGCGCCGGCCCGATACCGCCGCGCGCATCCTTGGCGCCGCGCGGCGCCAGTTCAAAGAGAAGGGGATGGCTGTCACCCTGGACGCATCCACCGTGAAGTGGTTGGGCTGGATGGGCAACTACACCGGCCTGGAGGTGATTGCCACTATCGACGGCCACCAGCAGAAGATCGTGATGGATACCGCCATCGCTGCGCGGCGCATGAGGGGTGAGGCATGAAAGCCGATCTGCGTTGCGCCAACTGCGGAAGCAGCAGCCACACCGCGCCGCACTGCCCGCTGAAGTACGTGCGGATTGCGAGGCCGGCATGAGCACGAGTCACGGGCATTGCTACAAGTGCCGGAAGGAAGTGCAGGTGTACGGCTCGCGGTGGTGTGCGGGTTGCCACTATCCCGGCATCGACGCTGACTATGAGCGGTACCGCGACCTCCTCGAGGAGGGCTACACGCGCTACCAGGCGAAGCTGATGGTCGGCTGGGCCGACCCGCCCGAGGAGGATGTTTGATGAACTGCAAACCTGGGGATCTCGCCTACATCGCGCGCGACCCCTATCCCGAGAATCTCGGCCACATCGTTCGGGTGCTTGGTCCGGGCCGCTGGATCACTGATGGCTCAGCCTGGTTGTGCGAGACGGCCGGCGCGCCGCTGCGCGTCATGGACGCAGACAAGCCGTGGGTGTCAGGCATGGACACTGAGTTCGACTGCTACGACGCCGACCTGCGCCCGATCAGCGGCGTGCCGGTTGAGGATGAGGTTTGCGACGAGGTCCACGCGTGAGCGCTGCCAGTTCTTCGCCAGTTACGCGCCCCGTTCTGCGGTATCACGGCAGCAAGTTTCGTCTCGCGCCCTGGGTCCTGAGATTCTTCCCGGCCCATACCTGCTATGTGGAGCCGTTTGGCGGTGGCGCCGGGATCCTGCTGCAGAAAGAGCGTGTGTCGGCTGAGTGCTACAACGACCTCGACGGGCAGGTGGTCAACGTGTTCCGCGTGCTGCGCAACCAAGACAAAGCGCTCGAGTTGCAGCGGCGCGTACTGCTGACGCCATTCTCGCGCGAGGAATTCGACTGGTCCTATGAGCCGGCCGTCGACGACATCGACGGTGCGCACAAGCTGATCGTGCGTTCCTTTTTCGGCCATGGCAGCGACAGTGCGACGCGGGGATGCCGTACCGGATTCCGATCGAAGTTGACTGAAGGGCGCGGCCTGCCGTCCGCCGAGTGGATGCGATGGCCGGACGCTATTCCGTCTTTCACCCGCCGATTGCAGGGAGTACTGCCGGAGAACCGCGACGCGCTCGAGGTGATCGTGCGGATGGACAACCCTGGCACGCTGATCTACGCCGACCCGCCCTACGCGCACAGCACCAGGTCTGCCATTCAGGGCCGGTCGGCGAAAACGCACGGGTACCGGCACGAAATGACCGACGACGACCACCGCAAACTGGCCGCAGTACTCCGCGAGTCTGGCTCGATGGTGGTTCTTTCCGGCTATCCGAGCGAGCTCTACGACACCGAGCTTTACCCGGATTGGGAGAGGCACGAACGGCGCCACATGGCAGACGGTGGTCGATCGCGCACGGAGGTGGTGTGGCTGAACCCTTCCTGCTCGGCCGCCCTGGAGCGAGAAGTTTCACAGTTGAGGTTGCTTGCATGACCTGGACCCACGACGCCCTGCAGGAAGACCTGGCGCAGTACCTGCGCGAGAAGACCCAGCGTATGGTCTGGACGAACATGCAGATGGGCCCAGTCGGATCGCCGCGGCCCGACGCCTACAGCTTGCCGTTCAGCTTCACCCGCTTCACGCCGCTGGCCTACGAGGTCAAGATCTCCGTGGCCGACTTCCGCCGCGACGTGACTGCCGGCAAGTGGCAGAGCTACCTGCGCTATGCCGCTGGCGTGACCTTTGCCGCGCCGGCCGGGCTGATCACCAAGGGCGATATTCCCGAGGGCTGCGGCCTGCTGCTGCGCAGCGAGGCCGGCTGGCGTGCCGCCAAGGCGCCCACGCTTCGCCCGGTCGAGAACTTGCCGCTGGAGGCCTGGATCAAGCTGCTCATCGACGGGCTTGAGCGCCAAGTGAAGCTGCGGTTCGCCGATGTGGCTGACGAGTACTCGCTGATCCATCGCGTCGAGCAGCGCCTCGGCAAGGAAGTGTCGCGGCTGCTGCACGACCGGCGCGCCGCGCGGTACCGCTACGAGTCCGCGACCGAGAGCCTGAACAAGAGCGCAAAGGCGGCCGAGGCCGAGTACCGCAAGACCCTGGACGACGCGCGCAAGAACGCCGAGCGAGACGCAGCGCGGATTGATGGCGCGCGCGCCGAGCTGGCGCAGGCGCTGGGCCTTCAGCCCGACGCCAGAACGTTTGAGATTACCAACGCCGCGCACGCAGCAGCACGCCGGCTGGAAGAGGATGCCGAGGTGCGACGCCTGCGTGATTTGCTAGATCGCATGCGCTTGGCCCTGGATACAGCAGAGCAGCCATTGCCTGCGATTGCGAGAGCAGCATGAATTACTACGAGCGCCACATTGGCGATTACATCCGCGACACGGTGGGTCTGTCAATGCTCGAGGATGGCGCGTATGGCCGCCTGCTCGATCAGCTCTACCAGACAGAGAAGCCGTTGCCGCTGGACCGGAAGGAGGTCTATCGCATGGCGCGCGCTACAAGCGCGACGGAGCGCAAGGCCGTCGACTACGTGGTCGGCAAGTTCTTTGAGCGCACCGATGAGGGCCTCGTGCAGAAACGCGCCATGGAGATCCTGGCCGAGTACTGGGACCGCCCCGAGCAGCCTGAGAAGAAGAACACCAAGGAGGGCAACCGGGAACGGCAGCGCAGGTCACGCGAGCGTCGGAAGACGATGTTCGAAGCGCTTGCCGGTCATGGCGTGGTCCCGCCATATAACACCCCGATGAAGGAGCTAGAGGCGCTTCTGTCACGCTACCCGTCACGGCCTGTCACACCTGAAAAGCGTGACATGTCACAACAGGTCACGGATTCTGTCATGGCACCTGTCATGGGTAACCACTCCCCACTACCCAATAACCAAAAGCATAGCGGCGGCGACTGTGACTCAACCGTGGGTGGCCCTGTGGATAACTCGGCATCGCCGCCGCCGCTTTCCGCCGATGAAATCGGAAACCACCTGGTGCAGCTGGAAGCCGAGCGGGGCAAAACTGTCGCCCTGTCCTCGCGCGCGCACGAGGCGTTGCTCCGGCTTGCGGACCGCCGCATCGCCATGCCCGTGTTGCTCCGGGCTCATGCCCTCGCGTGCGCGCGACGGACGGCCGATCAGGACCCTGGGCCGGTGCACCCTGGGTTCCTTGAGCCGTTCGTGGACGAGGCGCTGGCCGAGCTGCGCACTGCGCCGCCGGCGGCCGGCTGGGACGAAACTCCCGAGGGCGTGCAGGCCAAGGCCGACGAGCTGCAGCTTGCGCCGCAGCGCGCCGACGAGCACCCGATCTGGTTCCGCCGGCGGGTCATCAAGGCTTCGGGTGACCTGCAGCTGGTCGAGCGCGAGGTCAGCAAGGCCGAGCGGATGAACCCGAACGAGTTCGAGGTCGTGTACCGATTTTTTCACGGCGTGACGCCGGGGCAGGTGGCCGCATGAATCAGCTCGAGCAGTGCGACCTGTGCAGGGCCAAGGGCGGCCGCCTCGACTTCAACCACGTCTGCTGCCGCGTGCGCTTCCTGCTGAAAATGCCCCACGTCGAGATCCGGCGCGCATGGATCGACTACTGGCGCCGGCGCGACGGCGACACCATGGCGACGGAGATCGAGAACGAGGTTACAGCCCGTTGGGCGGAAAGGAACCGGACATGACGACATCGCTGTTCGCCGGCACGCCGCTGCGCCGCGTTGAGTTCTCGGTGCCCGGGCAGCCGGTGGCCAAGGGGCGCCCCAAGTTCTCGCGCCAGGGTGGGTTCGTGCGGACCTACACCCCCGAGCCGACCGCACGCTACGAGAACCTCGTCAAGCTGGCCGCTACCGCCGCCATGGCCGGTAAGCCGCCCATCGAGGGACCGGTGGAGCTGTGGCTGGACATCAACCTGCAGATCCCGAGCAGCTGGTCGAAGAAGCGCCAGCAGCTGGCCGCGGCTGGACAGGTGGCAGCGACGAAGAAGCCGGACGCCGACAACGTGCTCAAGGCGGTCAAGGACGGCATGAACGGCATCGTCTGGGTCGACGACGCCCAGGCGGTCGAGTACCGCATCAGCAAGCGCTACAGCACCGCGCCCGGTGTGTGCGTCAGCGTGGAACAACTGCCGCTACAAGCGGCTTGAAGGAATGAAATTGACTGGGGAAACCATGACCGAAGAACGCCTGTTCGATAGCTCTCACGCGGCGCTCGTGTTCGCGTTCAACTTTTCCGGGCAGCAGTACCAGGCGTCGGCGATGAACAAGGCCATGACGCCGCAGATCGGATCCGGCAAGGGGCTTGTCGGCGTCGATGGCGCGGCGCAGGCCGGCATGATCCGTCGAGAATTGGGTACGCTGCCCGATCTGCACCAGGCCGTGCTGACCGCGCGCGTTGCGCCGCGCGACGTGCCGTGCGAGTGCACCCGGCCATGCTGCAGCGGGCAGCTGCCCAACAAGGAGTGGGCTGACGCCATCGTCTGGCTGACCGAGCGCGCCATGCAGCAGCTGTCCGGGTCGTTCTCGCACTACCGCGTGCGCCGGTCGATCCTGGAAAAGATCTTTGGGGTGAAGGTCAATCTGGCCGACATCGCCGAGGCGTGCGGCGCGCACCGCAACACGGTTAGCGACCAGAACGCGAAGCTGAAGCTGTGGATCGAAGGGGAGAAGGGCCGCAAGGGTCTGAACGCGGCGCCGGGCGTTGAGGCGGTCGCCTGGATGGCGATTGACGGTCGCCTGAAGGCCGCGCGGATGGTCGGCGTCGAGGAGGCTGCGTAGGGCCGTTTTCCGAGTTTTTCTTGACAATGTGCAAATCGTGCACAAAAATGGCTCGTATTCGATACACCTGCGAATTACGTCCAAAGCCCGCGCAAGCGGGCTTTTTGCTTTTTTGCAGCCCGCCAGGTTCAGCCTCGCGGGCCTTTTGCTTTGGGCACTTAGGCGTACTTGCTACGCGTAATCGCCAAAGCGATCAGGGTCGTCTGGCATCGTCCACTTGATGGCTTCTTCTTTGACGTCTACCGCCTGTTTCGGTGGTGGCAACGTCGTGTGAGGTGCGAACGCCAAGATTAGCGCGGACTGTGGCACGTCGAGGACTTCCTCGCCGTCTTCAGACCAGCACCTGAGACTGACAGACATAGTGCCTCCGGTAAGTGATTCCAGAAATCCCTGCTGCATTGGGAATGCAGAGGGGGCGAACTCTTACCTTAGACCCGCTTTATGACAGTTTGCTGACGTCAATGGCGACAGGAAACTGGGTGCAGACCTGGAGCCAGCCATGTTCCTGCCGCCCCATTGGTTCCTGCTCTGGGACGTGTGGATTCAGGCGCCCTGGCGAATGCCGGACGCCTGATCCATCCGCTACGCGACGCTCAGCTCAAGGCGTTTGCCGAGCGCTGCCAATGCCTCCGCGATGCGGTCGATTTTGGTCGTATGGCCGAGATCGATTAGCCGGTTCACCTCTTGCTTCGTAGTGCCCAGGCGGGCTGCCAGGTCGCTGGGGCGCACCTGCTGCGCCAGCATCTCGTTGAGCAGCAAAACCTTGGCCGCCGCGCTGAGGGGAAGGGCAACAAGCCGTTCCCCCTCCTCGGCCTTCGAAGGTGGCGGAACAGGGCGCTTGTCCTCGAAGTAAAAATCCATCGCGGTGAGAAGCGCGTCGGCGGCCATATCGAGCGCCTCGGCTTCGGTATCGCCTTGGGTGATGGCCTCGGGGATGTCGCGGAAGGAAACGACGAAGCCAGCCGGACGACCGTCATCGGTAACGTCCGGCGTAAAGACTGCGGGATATTGCATGCTGGTCCTTTCGATCAGTGCGGTGAAGCGTCGCGGGACAAGCCCCTTTCGGGGCCGCCCTCACTTTAGGTTCAGTTGTTTTTTGATCCCTTCTACCGTTCCTTTCTTCAGTTCGGTGTGTCTTGGGATCACCGTTTGCCTTCCGTTCAGGTAGACCTTCAAGTGGTTGCTGCCTTGCTTGAAGGTCGCCCCCTGTTGGGATAGCCACCGGACAAACTCACTTTGCTTCACCGCACCTCCGTTGTTTGTTGCGATGGATGTATAGTAATCAAAAATGTTTACCAAGGCAAGGGCTTGAGTAAATAATTTTGTGTACTTCGCGACGAGTGAAGTGGCGCAACGTGTCGCAGGCGAATCAATAAGCTCGCGCAGGCATTTAATGTGCCAAATACGGTGCAGCCCTGCACGGCGTAGCGTATGCGTCCGTAGCCGCTACCCGCATGCAGCACCATCACCAAGGCTATGAGCTTCGCTCGTAGCCGATACCAGTGTCTCCTCCACCCACCCCGTGGTGGATTGCCCGGCCTCCCGCCGGGCTATTTTCTTCCCCGTCCCGCGCATTATTCCCGCCTATGAAAAAGACCGACGAGCTCGCCATTGCCTACCGCGCGGCGGATGAGCTGGTCCGGTACGAGCGGAATGCGCGGACGCACAGCGCCGGCCAGATCGAGCAGATTCAGGCCTCGCTGCGCAAGTTCGGCTGGACCAACCCGGCGCTGGTCGCCGGCGACGACCTGCTGGCCGGACACGGCCGGATCGAGGCCGCCACGCTGATGTGGGCGGCAGGCGAGGCGATTGCCAACTGCCCGACGCCGGGCCAGGTGCCCACGATTGACCTGTCGCACCTGTCAGCAGACGAGCGGCGCGCCTACATCCTGGCGGACAACAAGCTGGCCGAGAACGCCGGCTGGGATGTGGACCTGCTGGCGATTGAGCTGGCGGACCTGCGCGACGCGGACTTCGACCTGTCGGTGATCGGCTTCGACGCGGGCGAGCTGGCCGAGCTGCTGGACCCGCCATCACCCGGTCCCACGGGCGGCGGTCGCTCGCTGGCCGAGCAGTTCATGGTCCCGCCGTTCAGCACGCTCAATGCGCGCGACGCGGACTGGCAGGACCGCAAGAAGGCGTGGTTGGCGCTGGGCATCCAGTCCGAGCTGGGCCGCGACGCGCCGGCATTCTCGTCGGCGTCCGACCAGCAGAAGGCAGATCGCGGCGCGCCTGCGCAGCATCGCACCAGCATCTTTGACCCGGTGCTGTGCGAGCTGGCGTACCGCTGGTTCTGCCCGGCGGACGGCCTGGTGCTGGACCCGTTCGCGGGTGGCAGCGTGCGCGGCATCGTCGCGGCGCGCCTGGGGCGCCAGTACATCGGCATGGATCTGCGGGCCGAGCAGGTGCAGGCCAACCGTGCGCAGCTGGATCTGTTGCACGCCGGCGACCCCGCGCCAGCCTGGCACGTGGGCGACAGCCGGCACATCGGGCAGCACCTGGCGGATGTCGAGGCGGATTTCGTGTTCTCGTGCCCGCCATATGCGAACCTGGAACGCTACTCGGATGACCCGGCGGACCTGTCCACGATGGACTATCCGGCATTCGTGACCGCCTACCGTGAGGTGATCTCCGGTGCGGTGGGGCAGCTCAAGCCCGACCGCTTCGCCTGCTTCGTCGTCGGCGACGTGCGCAGCCACCGCGGTACCGGGTGCTACCGCAACTTCGTGGCCGACACCATCGAGGCGTTTCTGGACGCCGGCATGCAGTTGTATAACGAGGCCATCCTGCTGACGGCGCTGGGGAGCCTGCCCATCCGCGCGGCCAAGCAGTTCAGCGCCAGCCGGAAGCTAGGGAAGGCGCACCAGAACGTGTTGGTGTTCGTGAAGGGCGACTGGAAGCGGGCGGTGGCCGCGTGCGGCGATGTGGACGTGTCGGATGACCTGTTTCCTGACCCTCAGGAGTGACGAATAAACGGCCCAGACCTGCCGTTCTGGAAAAACACCCCATGCAAGGCAGGTCCAGGCCGGCTCATAGGAGGCCCACATGGCCGACGTGTGCGGGGCGAAAACACGCTCGGGCGCCCCGTGCAAGAACGCTGCAATGGCCAACGGGCGCTGCCGCATGCACGGCGGCAAGTCGCCCAAGACGAATCAGAACGCGGTCAAGCCGGGTTCCCTCTATAGCAAGCACCTGACGGCGGAAGAGCAGGGCGATTTCAACGCCATTGAACTGGGCGGCGTCGACGACGAGCTGCGCCTGACGCGCATCCGGCTTGCTCGAGCGCTGGCCTTGGAGAGTCAGAACGGCGAGAAGCTGGAGCTGGACTCGGCGGTGAAGAAGAAGGGCGGCAAGGACGGTGATAGCACCGAGGTCCACACCAAGCGCAGGGACTACGTCAGCATCATCGACCGGCTGACCGGCCGGATCGAGTCGCTGGAAGCGCGGCGCCTGGTGCTGATCAACCAGGCACTGGACGCCGACTTGAAGCGCGCGCAGCTGGCTGAGCTCAATGCCGACCGGGCCGCGCCTCAGTCGATCCGCATTACCGTGCGCCGCTCCAGCAAGTCGAATGAATGAACTCGAGATCGATCTCGCGCTGACCGCGCCGCAGGAAGAATTCGTCTTCTCGGACTCTCAGTTTCCGGCCTTCGTTGGCGGGTTCGGCGCGGGCAAGTCGGACGCGCTGGTGACGCGGCTGATGATCAAGAAGCTGCTGTACCCGCAGTTCAACGTCGGGTACTTCGCGCCGACCTACGACCTGATCAGCCTGATCGCATGGCCGAAGTTCGAGGAGCGGCTGGATTCGATGCGGATCCGGCACAAGCTGAACAAGTCGGACAAGGAACTGAAGCTCTCGACCGGCGGCAGCGTGATCTTCCGGACGCTGGACAATCCGGACCGGATCGTCGGGTTCGAGATCTCGGATGGCGGCATCGACGAGTTCGACACGCTCGAAGAGAAGAAGGCCGGCAACGCCTGGCGCAAGTGCCTCGCGCGGTGCCGCAAGAAGAAGCCCAACGGCGAGAAGAACACGCTCGCCATCGCGACCACACCGGAAGGCTTCCGGTTCGTCTATCAGGCCTGGGAGAAGGATCCCAAGGATGGATACGCGCTCTACCGCGCGCCCACGTCGAGTAACCCGTACCTGCCGGACGGCTATGTTGACCAGCTGCGGGCGATCTACCCGCCGCAGCTGCTTGAAGCGTATCTGGAAGGGCTGTTCGTCAACCTGACCAGCGGTGCGGTGTATCCGGACTTTGACCGGCGCAAGAACAATACCGACGCGGAGATCCTGCCGAACGAGCCGCTGCACGTTGGCATCGACTTCAACGTCTACAACTGCACGGCGGTGATCGGCGTGGACCGCTTCGGATACCCGATGATCTTGGATGAACTGACGGAAGTCCGGGATACGCCGGCGATGGCAGCGCTGCTGAAAGCGCGATTCCCGGGGCACCACATCACTGCGTATCCAGATGCCAGCGGGCAGGCTCACAAGACGGTGAATGCCTCGCTGTCGGATCTGCAGATCCTGCGGGACCACGGCATCAGCGTGAAGGTCAATCCGACGAACCCGGCGGTGAAAGACCGGGTGAACGCCGTGAACGCATCGATCCTGAGTGGCGCGGGCATCCGGTCGCTGAAGGTCAACACGCGGAAGTGCCCGACCGTGACCGAGTGCCTTGAGCAGCAGGTGTATGACAAGAACGGCATGCCTGACAAAGCCTCCGGCAAGGACCACCCGCCAGACGCGCTTGGCTACTTCATCGTCTCGCGCTGGCCGGTTGTGAAGCCGAAATTTGCCTTTGGCAGCGTATAGGAACCATATGGCATTTCTCGACCGATTCAAGGCTCTGGTGGCGGGCCGGCTGCGCAAGGCGCCTCAGCGCGACACGCAGGCCTACGCCCGGCTGATGAGCCTGGGCGGCCAGCGGTACATGCGGGACCGGCCGCTGATCAAGCCGTCGCCGACGAGCCTGCGCAAGTTCGCCTCGACGCCGTACGCGCGCCGGGCTATCAACTACATCAAGAACCCGATTGCCCAGCTGGAATGGGAGGTATCGCCGATCCCCGGCGTCAAGGGCAACCGGGCGCTGCAGCAGCAGATCGACGTCACCACGAACTGCCTGAAGTCGCCGAACCGCGATGACAGCTTCCGGTCGTTCGTCGAGCAGCTCGTCGAGGATCTGCTGATCGGCGCGGCCGGCACCTACGAGCACCAGGTCGGCAGCGACCCGGCGCGCCCGCTGTGGATGTGGCCGGTCGATGCGCTCTCGATCCAGATCTATCCCGGCTGGGCTGGCGGCCGCAACGAGGCGCGCTACTGCCAGGTGATCGGCTACGGCAACGTCGGCGGCGTGCACGGCAAGGACCTGACGGATGATGAACTCGTCTACATCCGGATGGACCCGAACACGTCCTCGCCGTACAGCGCGGGGCCACTTGAAATAGCGTTCGACTCGATCAACCGCCAGTTGGGGGTTGGCGAGTACGCCGGCCAGCTCACGACGAACGCGCAGCCCGAGAACCTGCTCAACTTCAAGGGCATGGATGCTGCGTCGCTGCAGTCGTTCCGGAACTACTGGCGCGACGATATCGAGGGGCAGGGCCAGACGCCGATCATCGGCTTTGACGAAGCCCAGATCCTGAAGCTGCGGGGCACGAACGACGATGCGTTGTTCCTGAAGTACCAGGAATTCGTGATCCGCGAGATCGCAATCGCGTTCGGCATCAGTCCGATGAAGCTCGGCGTGGTGCAGGACGTGAACCGCAGCACCGCCGAGGTATCGGACGACGCCGATTGGGACGTGACCATCACGCCGCTGGCGCGCCTGATCCAGTCGTACATCAATCGCAAGTCGATTCATGGCCAACTGGGCTACTCGCAGATCTGGTTTCGCTTCCTCGGCCTGGACCGCGATGACGAGCAGGCCACGGCCGACATCTACGAGAAGTACTACAAGAACAACGCCATCACGCCGAACCAGCAGCGCGAGAAGCTGGGGCAGCCCCCGCTCGAGAGCGCTTGGGCGGACATGACGTATGCCGACGTCGAGATCGCCGTCAAGGGGGCCCAGGGCGCCAAGACGATGAATCCCGACCTCGCCACCAAGGAATAGGGGCGCATCGCCCGCCACCACCGGCCGCCTTCGGGCGGCTTTTTCATTGGGCGCGTGCCCACACAGGAGAGCCCATGAGCTTTGAATCCCATACCGTTTCGGCGCCGGATGGCGCCAAGCCGCAGTTGAACGACCGGGTTGTCCTCGGCTCGATCATCGGTGTGGCCAATGGCGTCGGCGGGGGCGCGGGCGCCGCGGTCACCGTCGCCGTGGGCGGCCTGAAGCTGCCGCCGAAGTACGCCGTGGTGGTCAGCCCCGGCCAGGATGCCACCTGGTTCGTCAGCGCCAAGACGGCCGTCGGCTTCAACGTCACGCTCACGCCGCGCCTGGCCGCGAACACGCTGGCCGCCGGCACCTTCGACGTCGTAATCACCGCCTAAAGGGGCCACATGGGCATCGTTACCACTCTCACCGCCATCACCCCGACGCCGGCGGAAAACGGCAGCACCGAAGCCTATGGCGCGGACGTCGCCAGCCTGCTCGGTGTGGCCATCACCAAGGCGCAGGAACTGGCGGCCACCCTGACCACCCTTTCGGCTCGTCTGCCGAACGGCGACGCCAACATCGCGACGATCCAGACCGTGATCGCGTCGCTCTCGTAGGAGCCAGAACATGGCAAACGGACATCAACAGGTCTCTGCTGAGCGCCTGGCGGCTGAGAAGGCCAAGAACCCGCAGACCGCCGCGGCCATCAACGAGATCGAGATCCTCGTCGGCCAGCTGCGGCTGAAGCTCAACCAGGTTGGCGCCCTCGGCACCAACACCGACGCGCTGGTCGCGTCGATCAAAGCGCTGCTCTAAGGGGGCGAGATGGCAAAAGCCAACACGAATGCTGCCGCCGCCGCCAAGGCGGACTCGGCCGACACCACCGTTGCCGACGCCGCCAAGGCGGGCGCAGCAACCAGTGGCGATGCCGCCGGCGCGCAGGACGGCGCGGGGCAGGGCGGCACGCCGCCGAACGATGCCGCTGGCGCGGGCGCTGCTGTGCAGCTCAACACGGATACGACCGCTGTCGCACCGCTGCCGTTGTCGACCCCGGATGAACCCATCGACTCGCTGGCCGGCGCCGTCAGTGGTGCCGAAGAAGCGGTTGCCGAAGTCTTCCCGGCCGCGCGCCAGACGCTGCGCGAAGCAGTTAGCAGCGCGGCGGCCGACGCCGCCAAGGCCGGCGAGCATGCCACCCACGGCGTGCTGAACGCCATCGAGGTGAAGCTGGCCGAGCTGCGCAACACCATCGCAGCCAGCCAAAGCCAGGTGGCCGAGGAATACCGCCACGTGCTCGACTGGTTCGAGAACCTGCTGTAAGGAACACCCATGGCGCTCACGAAAGAACAACGCGACCGCCTGCCGGGATCCGACTTCGCAGTGCCAGGCAAGCGGGCGCTACCCATTCACGACGCGAATCATGTTCGTATGGCGTGGAATATGGTCAGCGACACCAAGGGCCTGAGCGACACGGAACGGAACTTGGCGCGCGATCGCATCCTGACGCGGGCGCATGAACTCGGCATCAGCACGGCGGACTGGCGCCTCACGGCGTCGTTTTCCTTCGAGGCGATGAGCCTTGCCGTGCCCGAGGTGGCTGGCCACCCGAACCGGCACCCCTTCACCGGCATCCTGACCCGCCTTGATACGCCTTCCGATAACCCGGTCGGCGGCGCGAACGGGCACAAGACGCTGATCTCGAAGGCGGTGGCCGAGGCGGCGATCGATTCGCTGCTGGGCATGGCCGTCGACTTCAAGCGGAACCTCGACGGTCACGACAGCCGCTCGAAGATCGGCCTCATCACCGAGGCATTCGTGGAAGGGGACGCGATTCACATCGCGGGCTTCTTCTACGCCAAGGACTTCCCCGAGGAAGTCGCGCTGATTCAATCCGAGCAGGACGATCTTGGCTTCAGCTATGAAGCCGACGCCCGCATCCGGAACCTGGAAGCCGACCCGTGGGTAGTTGATCACATCACCTTTACCGGCGCCGCCGTCCTCTACAAGGACCTGGCCGCCTACACCACTACGTCACTGGCCGCACAGGCCGACCCGGAGATTGATATGGACAAAATGGAAGAGCTCTTGCTGGCCGTGAGCGGCCTGGCCAACTCCGTCAAGGTGATTGGCGAGAAGGTCGAGGGCATGGAAGCCGGCGCCGCCAAGGCCGCGCTGGAAGCCAGTGCCACCCGCGACCGCGTGAAGCCGCACGTCGAAGCACTGCGCTCGTGCGCCGCCTCGATGGAAGCCGCCGGCATCGGCACCCACGCCACCCAAGGCCACGCCAACGTGCTGCGCCACATGGCCGCCGCGATGGAATCGGATGCCATCAAGGGCAACATTCCGCACATCTACACCGATCACGACTACCTGAATCGCCGGGTGGAAGCCGGTGCCGAGAAGGGTGGCGACGGTACCGAGAAGCAGATCGCTGCCGCCGTCGCTGCGGCGCTCAAGCCGATGCAGGAAGCGCTCGACGCCGCGACCACCAAGGTCACGGACCTCAGTGCCGCCGCCTTCAACGGCTCGAAGGAACCCGAGCGCAAGACGCTCAGCCCCGAGGTGAAGCTGCTGCTCGACAAGCACAGCCTGACCGCTTCCGCCGAGGCCGGCACGCTGACCGCGACCGACGTCGACAAGGTGCTGGAAGCCCAGGGCATCAAGGGGCGCCATGCCATCGAGACGAAGCTGAAGCTGATGGCCAGCGGCGTGCTTAGCGCGACCAAGCAGTAAGCGGCGTCCACAAAGGAATCAGGAGAAAACATGTCCGTCAAACAAGCAGAAATGATGTCCCTGCAGGCCGCAGCCGACTATCTCGGCACCGGCGCCATCGAGGTCCCGATCTTCGAACGCGAGATCATGGACGTGGTGCGTCGCACCAGCGTGACCCTGCAGCGCGTGCCCCAGGTGCCGGCCACCGGCCACCCGCACCGCTACTTCGAGCAGACCGCGATCGCGACTGGCGCCGCAGTTGACCCGCGCAACCTGTCCGCGACGGCCACCGGCCCGACCCGCGTCGAGCGCCCGGCCTTCATCAAGGCCGTGACCGCTCAGTCCAACCTGTCGCTGTTCGACAAGGATGTGACCGAGCAGCAAGGCCAGTTCGCCTCGGTGGTCGCCAAGGACGTCGACGACATCATCAGCGGCATCGAGGTGAAGCGCGCCAAGATGTTCTGGGCTGGCACCGACACCAGCATGAGCTCGCCGACCACCCTGGAGTGGATGGGCGCGCTGGCGCAGATTGGCGTCACCACCACCATCGCGCCGGGCGCCTCGATCATCGACGGCCTGAAGACCGCCGTGGCGAATATCCTGGCCAACCCGGCGTACAACGCCCGCCCGACGGCGATCTACCTGAACCCGGTGCTCGGCGACTACATCGACCAGGAAGCCAAGGCATCCAAGATCACGCTCGACACCATGGAGGTGACCGCCGGCGTGACGGTGGCCGCGATCTCGACGCAGGCCGGCAAGCTGCCGTTGATCGGCGATGCATTCATGCCGACCGACACCACCGCCAAGTACGGTGCTAGCGCACCGCCGGCGAGCAACCAGAACTACTACGCGGCCATCCTGATGGAATCCGAAATCGAGATCCCCGTCATCTCGGGCGCGGATTACAACCCGAACCCGCGCATGTTCCAGCTCGGCCTGGTCGGCAACCTGTCCGGCCAGTTCGTCGGCGTCAAGTTCGACACCATGATCGTGAAGGGCGCCACCTACGCTCACGCGCTGGTGGTGGTGAATCGCGCTTAACCAGTTGTTGCCGTGGGGGCAGCGTTTGCCGGGCGGCTTGCAGTCGCCCGGTCTTTTTTCCCCGTGGCATCGCTGTTTTCCCTTACATGGGCCGGGCATCGCACCGGCCCTCTTCGTTTGAGGCCCCCCGCATGAAAGTCTATCGTCCTGGCAGCCGCGGCAAGCACACCCTGATGGTCGCCCCCGGCGTCTCGCACCCGATCTCCGACTTCGTCGAGGGCAAGGGGAAGGATCGGAAGCCCAAGCAGTTCAACGTCGTGTTCGTCGAGGGTGTGGCCGAGGTGTCGGAAAACCTCGGGCGCTACTTGCTGAACAACGATCTGGCCAAGCGCAGCCCCATCATCGTGCCGGAGTAACCCATGTCCAGCAGCGTGTACCTGCAGCCGAGCGACTATGCGGCGTTCGGCGTGCCGACGGCTACGGCCGACCAGGTCACCGCGGCCTCGACGCTGATCGATGCGTACCTTTGCCGCCCCGAAGGTCTGATCTGGGTGCCTGACGCGAAGGGCCTGCCGGCCTACATGAAGGCGCTCGATCCGACGTTCTCGTTCCAACTGCCCGCGGCGATCGCGCCTGGACAGAACGTGCCGGTCGACGCCGGCGCGATGGCAGCCATGTTCGAGGTTGGCGACGTGGTCGTGCTCGATCGCACCGCCCCGACGACAGTCGAGGCCTGCGTGATCGCGTCGATCTCCGGGACGGTTCTGCTGCTGCAGCAGGTGCTGTTCGCGCACAGCGCGGGCGCCACCGTCGATTCCGACCTTGTCATCAAGGAACAGCGGCGGATCCCGGATGGCCGGCCGCTGACCAGCACCAGCCGCCGCCCGCTGATGCGCCTGATCGCCGGCACCGGGCGTTACGGCTACGGGCGCCGCGGTGACTCGAATCGGTTCAACCTGGAAGACTTCAACCTGATCGCCTCGCTGCAGAAGTTCGGCGGCCCGCCGGCGTGGGAGCTGTTCAACGTCACGGCGGCCGGGTTCGACGCGGCAACCGGGAACGTGTGGGTACCGGCCGGCATCCTGCTGGCCTACTACACCGAGGTGAAGCTGCGCTACGTGGCCGGTTACCAGTACGTCAACCTGCCGGCGCAGGTCAAAACGGCTTGCGCGAGCCTGATCCAGGCGATCCAGGCCACGCCCGAGATGGGCGACATGAAGAAATACCGCGCCGGCGACACCGAGATCGAGCGCTTCAGCGCATCGCAGATCAACCCGGATACGCGGCGCAAGCTCGATCCGTTCCGCGTACTGGCCTTTGTATGAGCTTCATCTACCCGCGCACCGTCAGCATCCTGCGCCAGGCGGCGCAGACCGGTTTCGGCGCATTGCCACCGTCGGGCGCCGGTCTGGCTCTCGAGCAGGCGATCGCGACCGGGCTGCCCGCGTCGATCCAGCACAAGAGCACTGGTGCGCGCCCCGAAGCCGGCTTGCCAGCGGATGCCGCAAACCGGACCCTCTGGCGCGTGTTCATCCCGCTCGGCGGACTTACGCTGGGCGCCGTCCAGCGCGGCGATATCGTCGTGGACGATCTGGGGCAGCGTTACCAGGTCACGGCGCCGTATTGGAATTCATTGGGGCATAACCTGCTGGCTGAGCGGCTGGAGGCGTAATGGCAGATCTCTCCGACGCCTCGCGCGCGCTGGTAGCGCTGATCGCGCAGACCGTGTATCCAAACGGAACTGGTCAGACACCAGTGGCCGGCGTCGGCGTGCGCGTCTATGCGGGCTGGCCCATGCCGGCGCAACTCGACGCGGACCTGCCTCAGTACATCATCAACGTCAGCGTCTTCCCGCGCGCAGTAAAGCCCGTGGACAGCGCCATTTCCAAGTGGCGCACCGTGGCGCCGCCCCTGCGTACCATCACGTTGAGTGTGGCGGGGCAGGTGGTTACGGTGGGTGGCAGCGTTTCCACACCGCAGAACCTTGCTCTGGTGATCGACGGAAGAGCGTACGTGTACTCGGTGCAGGCTGGCGACACGCTGACCGGCATTGCTACCGCGCTCGCGACGCAGATCGTGACAGATTTCCCCGGCACCACCTCGAGCGGCCCGGTGATCACGATTTCGCAGGGTGCGACGCTGATGCTGGACTTTGTGAACCAGGTCTACCAGAGCGCCACGCTGCATGAAGCGTCGATTTCGCCGCGCGTTGGCGGCGCCGCGACGAGGCAGCGCGAGGTGCGCAGGCAGGATCAGGAGTTCCTGATTTCTGTCTGGGCAAACAGCTATGACAGTCGGGATCTTCTGGGCGGTGCCGTTGACTCTGCGCTGGCCGGCATCAACCGTATCACCCTGCCGGACGGGTCGTTTGGCACGCTGCGCTCGCGCGCGCTGTCGAACTCTTGGGACGACAGTGCACAGAAGCAGCGGATCTATCGCCGCGACCTAGCGTGCTGGATCGAATATTCGACAACTGTGCTGGCACAGCAATACGAGGTGACACAGAGCCAGGTCGTCGTCGAGAACGACGCGCCAGCCGTCATCAAAACCATCTACACGTGAGGCCCACCATGATTCTTCGCGTCATTTCACCCTTCAACGGCTACCAGATCGGCGACGAGATCACTGATGCTCAGGAGGTGGCTGTCGTCCTCGCGTCCGAGCAGTCGAACAACGTTGTCAAGGTGGCCGCCCCGCCGGCCAAGTCCAAGTAACCCACATCGCATCAATGCGGGCCACCTGAGGGTGGCTCTTTTCGTTTCTGGAGCCATCCATGACCGTTGTTCAAGCAGGGCAGGTGAACCTGACGGCACAGCAGGTGCCTGGCGTCATCGTCGCCATCCAACCACCGGGCCCGGCGCCCATCAACGGCGTGCCGAGCAACATCGGCGGGATCGTTGGCACGGCCACCTGGGGGCCGGTCGGCGTGCCCGTTCCGGTCTCCGACTATCCTGGCGGTGCTGCGGTGTTCGGGCCGATGCAGGCGCGCAAGTACGACCTGCTGACCGTGCTCAACTGGGCCGCCATGCAGGGGAACGTTGGCGCCTTCGCGCTCGTGCGCGTGACCGACGGCACCGACGTGGCCGCAGCCGCTACTTTCAGCACGAACTTCGTGACCCTCACGTCGAAGTACACCGGTTCGCTGGGCAATAGCATCTCCGCGATCCTGGGCACTGGCACCGCGGCCAGCACCACCAAGCTGACCATCACGCTGGCCGGCTACCAACCTGAGGTCTATGACAACATCCCGGGCGCCGGCGCCACGTTGCGCGACAACCTCGTCAAGGCCGTGAACTTTGGCAACAGCCAGTTCCGGGGGCCGTCGACGATGTGCGTGGCCACCGCTGGTGCCGGTGCCGCGCCCCCGACCCTGCCGGCCACCATCTCGCTCATCGGTGGCACCGACGGGGCGACCTCCGTCACCGGTTCGATGCTGTTGGGCACGGACACGGCGCCCCGCAAGGGCATGTACGCCCTGCGCAAGTCCGGCGCCAGCGTGATTGCTCTGGCCGACTGCGACGACTCGACCACCTGGTCGACGCAGGTTGCCTTTGGCTTGGTCGAGGGTTCCTATATGCAGATGGTCGGGCCGGCAGGCGACACCATCGGCAATGCCGCGACGACGAAGGGCGCTGCCGGCATCGACACATACGCAGGCAAGGTGATCTTCGGCGACTGGGTGTACGTGAACGACACGGCCATCAACCAAGTGCGCCTCATCTCGCCGCAAGCGTTCGCGCTGGGCCTGATGGTCAACCAGTCACCCGAGAAGAGCACGTTGAACAAGCAGTTGCAGGGCATCGTTGCCACCCAGCGGACCTACAACAACCAGCCTTATTCGACCGCCGAGCTGCTGCAACTGGTGCAGGCCGGGATCGACGTACTGACCAACCCGTCCCCGGGCGGCAAGTACTTCTCGTTCGTGCTGGGCCTGAATTCGAGCAGTGACCAGGCGTTGCGCGAAGACAGCTACACGCGTCTGACGAACTACATCGCGTACAGCATCGATGCCTGGGGCGGGAAGTTCACTGGTGAGCTGCAAGGCTTCGACGACGAGGACGATACCCGTTCGAACGCGTTTGCCGGTCTGGATCAGTTCATGTCGAACATGGCAGACGTGAGGCCCAAGATGATCGACGCCTACAAGGTCGTGCTCGACAGGACCAACAACCCTGACGCGCGTATCCGCGCGGGCTGGATGCAGGCAAACGTCCAGGCGCGCTACATGGCGGTCGTCCGCAACTTCCTGGTCAACCTACAGGGCGGCCAGACCACCGTGATCGTGCAGTAAGCACCCGATAACACCGCCCGGCTCGCCGGGCTTCTCTCTTTCTGGAGAACAACATGCCGCAACAAGGGCTCTCCGTCGGGCGCGATACCACGCTGGTCATCCAGACCCCGACCGGTCCACTGCAGATCCCGAAGCTGACCACCTTCCGGAAGAAGCAGGACACCACGCAGGAACGCGTGAAGCTGATCACCGGCCTCTCTGTGCACCTACGCTTCTTTGATGGCTGGTCCGGCTCGTTTGGCGTCAACCGGGCTGGCCCGGAGATCGAGTCGTACTTCGACCAGCTCGAAACGGACTACTACTCGGGAATCAACGAGCAGCCGTGCCAGATCTACGAGACGGTATCGGAGCCGAGCGGTGCCATTTCCCAGTGGCGGTACGACGGCGTCGTGCTGTCGCTCGACGATGGCGGCGAGGCCGCTGGAGACGCCTCGGTCAAGCTCTCGCTCACCTTCATGGCTACGCGCCGCAAACGGATCAGCTAAATCATGAGCACCCCAACCGTTACCCTTCGCCCCTCCGAAGAAGTCGTGGCGCGCGCCGCCGCGGAGACGATGGTGTCCGATTCGACCGGGCGCCAGATCACCCTCAAGAAGCCTGGCATCCTGGCGCAGTTCCGCCTGGTCGAGGCCATGGGCCCCGAGGCAGCAGAGAACAGCGTCTACCGGTACATGTGCCTGCCGGTGCTGTATGTGGCCGCGATCGATGGCGAGCCGGTCCTGCCGCCCACCAGCAAGCTGGAGCTCGAAGCGCTGATCCAGCGCCTGGACGAGGCCGGTATGGTGGCCGTGCAGCAGGGCATGGCCAAGATCGATGGCGCTGCCGGCGGCGGGGGCGCGGAAGCCGCAAAAAACTAGCGCGGGCCCCGGCGTTCAGGCAGGCCATGCTGCTGATCAAGAATGGCGTGCCGTACGACGTGGCCTTTTCCTACACGGCCGAAGAGCGCTTCGCCGCCTGCGTGGTGATGCGAGAGTTTGATGGCGAGAAGTTCGACTGGGAGGCGATGGCCTTCAGGGAGCGGACATGAGGACATTTCGCAGCATGGCCGACTTCGCCAACCACTTGACGGCGCTTGCCGCTGAGGCCCCCGCCGTGACGCACCACGTCGCTGAGAAGGGCGCTGAGCTGATCCAGAAGATCGCCAAGTCGGAGATTGCCCATTACCAGCCGGCCGTCGGCCCGTTCGCGAAGTGGGAAGAGCTGACCGCTGAAACCGAGTTCGACAAGATCCGGAAGGGCTATCCGGTCGACGCACCACTGCTGCGCAACGGGCAGATGCGGGACAGTATCGAGACGACGGTGATTGGCATTGAGGCGGTGGTGGGTTCGAACGACCAGAAGATGGTCTGGCACGAGCTCGGGACGCGGACGATTCCGCCGCGCGCTGTGCTAGGCCCGGCGGCTATCCGTGCCGGTAAAGACATTCAGGCGCGGTTTGGCCGGACTGTCGCTGCCTGGCTGGCGGGCCGGAGCTGGCGCAACCCGCGGCTCAAGTAGGCCAGAAATCGCGCCGACGATGGCGCCGCCGCCAACCGTTACCAGAAAGATCGCCCCAGTAATCCATAGCGCGCGCCGGTTCAGCGTGGCCATGCGCTGCTGCGGCGTCGGCAGCTCGGGGATCTCCAATTCTGGGTACTGCACCCACGATATGTGGTCAGCAAGCCATTCGTGAATGCGGATCTTCAGCGGGCGCATGGGTTCGGCAACGGACTCTGGAATGATGAGTATAGGCCACCATGATCGACGTTTATAAGATCGGCGCCACCCTGGTCCTGAACGACCTGATCGCGCCGCAACTGCTGAAACTCGCTACCGAATTCCGGCGGATTGATGCTCTGGCGGCCAACGTGAACCGACATCTGGCCCAGATGGACACGCATGTGGCCGGCATCCGCAGTCTTTCGCGCGCCAGCGGCACCATGGCGAACAACATGGGGAGGGCCAACACCGAGGCAGCGCAGCTTGCGCGCAGCATGAATGCCGTGCACGCCGCCGGCGTCGCGGCATCGCGGTCGGCCTTCATCGGTCAGCTCGGCGCCGGTGGCGGCGGGCAGCGCCCGCCCGGCCTGCCGGGCCCTGGCGGGTTCATCCCCGTGCCGCGGCGTCACGGCGGCGGCGCAGCTGCCGGCGGCGCTGGTGGTGGTTTTGGCGGCCACGGCGGAAACGTACACGTCGGATCAGGCGGCTTCGGGGTAGGCGCAGTCGGCATGGGGCTGCCCGGTGGCGCGCTGGCGCCTGTGGCGGCCGGCTTCGCGGGGCTGTACGTGACCAAGGCCCTGTACGACGCTGGCAAGGAATACCAGTTGGCCGCCGCTCGGTTCCGGACCATGAACCTGGGCGATGAAGTCAACAAGGATGCCGACAAGTTTGCCCGCGGCACCAAGGTGTTCGGCACGTCGAGCGCCACGCTGATGGAAACCCTTCGGGAATCCGTGGGCATGTTCGGCAATCTGGATGTCGCCAAGCAGGTCGCGCCGACGCTGGCGGCCCTGAACGCAGCCAACTCCGTGCTGTTCAGCGGCAAGGTGGGCAGCCTTGACGAGGGGGCGGTGCGCGCGGTCATGCGTTTCAACGACATGCGCGGCCTGACCAACAACAAGGAAGAGTTCATGCGCGGGCTGGATCTGGCCCAGCGCATGGTGACCGGCTCTGGCGGTGCGCTCAAGTTCACCGACCTAGAGGCCATGGCCAAGACGGGCGGCGCGGCATTCAAGGGACTGAGCGACCAGGGGATCATGAACCTGGCCACGCTGGCACAAGAGCAGGGCGGTTCCCGCACCGGTACGGCCCTGATGTCGCTGTACCAGAACCTGATCGCCGGCCGCACGCCGAAGAAGACCATGGCGGCGCTGGCGAACGCCGGCCTCGCGGAGGTTACCGAGGTCACCAGCGGCAGCGTGGGCGGCAAGACTATCAAGTCGATGGCGCTGAAGAACATCGTCGACGAGAAGATGCTGCGCGAGGACCCCGCTGGCTGGATCATGAAATACATGGACGCTGCGGCTGCGAAGGCTGGTGCAAAGTCTGATTCGGAAAAGATCGCATTCGCAAACAGCCTGGTGTCGAACCGGCAGGGCTCGAATATGGCGGCCAACTTCACCACCCAGCAGGCGCAAGCGCTGCGCGACGCCAAGCTAGTGAAGAATGCCAAGGGTGTCGAGGGCACGATCAAGGAAGCGAAAGAAACCGCGCCAGGCGCCGAGGCGGACTTTGTCGCTGCGTGGGATTCAATGAAGTCAGAGATGGGTAAAGGCATCCTGCCGGCAGTGACGAAGCTTCTGAACACCGGCACCGAGTTCTTCCGGTCGGTGAATGAGTGGGGTCAGAAGAATGAAGGGCTCAACGAGCGACTAAAAGCGGCTGGCGGTCCCTTTGCGCCCCTTACGAATTTCGGGCTAGGGAATGGCGGCTTCATTGGGATGGGCTATCGGGCGCTAAAGGCGTACCTCGCACCCGATGTCAGCGACCAGAACGACCGCCGACTGGCCAAGGCGGATCCAATCGGCACCCCTGCGCCGCAGATGGTCCAGGTGAATACTGCGATCAAGCTGGACAGTCGGGTGCTGGCCGAAGCCACCAGCTTCCACCAGGCCCGGGACCTTGCCCGACCCCAGACCGGCCCCGGCACCTTCGACACCGGCATGGGCATGCGCCCGCCAGCACTGAGATAAGCCATGGCCGACTTTGTCATGCAGCTCGGCGACTTCCAGTTTGATCGCGAAGAAGTCCCCGAGAAGATCCCGTTTGGTGGCGAGCAGCAGCTGGCGGTCCACCGTCTGGTGGGCGGCGTGAAGGTCGTGGACGCCATGGGCGCGTTTTCTGCGCCACCCGAGTGGTCGGGCTGGTTGCGTGGGCCAAAGGCGTTGGCGCGCGCGCGGGCGCTCGATGGGATGCGGGTGGCAGGGGCGCCCGTGGTCCTCAAATGGTCTGAGCTGGTGTACGCCGTGCTGATCCGAGAATTCCGGGCGGACTTCGAGCGCTTCTACCAGATCCCGTACCACATCACTTGCGAGGTGGTGGAAGACCTCACACTCTCCACCGCCGGCACGGGCGGTCCCAGCATCGATAGTCTGATCAACGGCGACATCGCCTCGGCCGACAGCTTGGTCTCAGGCATCGGCAACATCTCGCTGTCGAGCATGATGGGCACCGTGAAGAACGCCGTCAGCACCGTGTCGAGCTTTGCCAACGCGGCGCAGTCCACATTAAACAGTGTGCTGCAGCCGATCGCTGCGCTGCGCAATGAGGCGCAGAGCATCGTCGCGCAGGTGAACAACACGCTGGTCAACGTGACCACGCTGGGCGGCATCCTGCCGAACAACCCCATTGCACGCCAGGTGCAGACAATTTCGGGCCAGATCCTGGCGGCGCAGCAGCTGCCGGCGCTGATCCAGCTTGATCGCGTCATGGGTCGGGTGCAGTTGAACGTCGGATCGATCTACGCCAGCGCGAAGCAGGTCACGGTAGCGGGCGGCAACTTGATGGACATCGCCGCGAAAGAGTGGGGAGACGCCATGGCCTGGACGGGGCTGGCCAAGGCCAACCCGCAGCTCGGCGGCGATCCGCAACTGCCTCCCTCGGTCCAGACGGTGACGATTCCGCCTTCCAAGGACCAGGTTGGCGGGCTGGTGAACTCATGAGCCTGAACGAACTCCCTGTGCAGCCTGCTTCCCGGCAGCCGCGCGGCATCGTCAAGGTCGCCGGCGTGCGCGTGGATGCCTGGATCGACTGGTCGGTGGACAATAACACGTTCTACCAGGCCGATACGTTCCGCGTGTCCTTCGCGGTGACCGCGCTGCCCGCCGAGACCAACGCGGCGTGGTTCGCGACCCAGACGGAGGCGTTCGTCGAGATCTTTGCCGGTTTCCCTAGCGACCCATCCAACTTCAGCGAATCCGACCTGCAAAGCCTCATTTACGGGCGCGTCGACGACATCGATTACGACCCGGTAGCCACCACCCTGGTGCTGACCGGGCGCGACCTGACCGCCGCATTCATCGACGCTAAGACGTCCATGCAGTACCAGAACCTGACCTCGTCGGAGATCGCCATCCAGCTGGCGCAGGCACACAAGCTGACGCCTGTCGTGACGGCGACCACGACAAAGGCCGGCAGCCTGTATGCCTATGACCACGTGCGGATGGTCGATCAGCGCAGCGAGTGGGACTTGCTCACGTGGCTGGCCTCGGAGGAGGGGTTCATCTGCTACGTGAAGGGGCAGGAACTGCATTTCGAGCCGCGGCAGGAAGACACGCTGCCGGTGGTGCCAGTGGACAAGGCCGCCCTGCAGAAGGAGTTCGACGAGGTGTCGGCAGCGTGGCGGGCCGAGCAGGAGAAGGCGAAGGCCCTCAACAAGGAGGCGCTGGCCGATTCCGATGCGAAGGATGCCGCGGTGGCCGCCGGCGACGACGCCGCGGCCGCAGCCGCGCAGCAGGCGGGGCTCGCCAAGGTGGCAGAGGCGACGGCAACCCTGGATAGGGCGCGCGGGCTGTACAAGAAGCGCTACCACGACCTGAACGAACAGCTCAGCGGCATCTCGTCTGCGCCAGTGGGTGGGCCTTCCAACGTTTATGAGCTGCGCTGGGTCGTGGACGACCAGGGGAACCCGTTGGCCAACGTGCGGGATTTGTGGCTGTCGCGCAGCCTGACGGTCGCAAAGGGCGTCACGGTGGTGGTGCGGTCCCGGCAACTGAAGACGGCAAAGACGATTACGGCCTACTACCCGAGCCGGGGCAAGACGATCCAGCCGGGCAAGGCGTCGCCCTTCGGAAACCAGCAAATCTACCCGATCAACCGCGGTGGCCTGGATCAGGACCGGGCCAACAAGCTTGCCGAGAAGACGCACCGCGAGATCACGCAGCACGAGATGAAGTTGCGCGCGCGGCTGCCGGGCGACAACGTGCTGACGCAGACCACCCTGGTACGCCTGACGGGCACCGGGACCGCCTTCGATCAGGACTACTACGTGGATGGCATCACGCGCCAGATGAGCCTGGAAGGCGGCTACGTGATGGACATCTCGGCCAAGAACCACAACCCCGACTCGGTGCCGCCCCTATGATGCAGCGCTTTCGCAACCAGATGGCACTTGCTGCCGAGCTGGCACAGGCCGGGCGGGCGGAATGCTGCGTCGGCATCGTCACCAGCTACGACCCCAGTAACGCTTCAGCCCGGGTCCGCCTGGAACCCGCCGACCCGGACTTCCCCGACCGTACCCTGACAGGCTGGCTGCCCGTCGCCTCGCCATGGGTCGGCAATACCTGGGGACTGGACGCGCCGCCCAGCCCAGGCGACCAGGTCGAGGTGAAGTTCTTCGGGGGCGAAATCGAGACTGGCTACGTTTGCGGGCGACTGTACAGCGATGCGGCGAGGCCACCCGGCGCGCCGTCAGGCGAGTTCTGGATCGTGCACCGGTCCGGGTCGGCGCTGCGGTTCAAGAACGATGGCACCGTCGAGGTGGTGGCACAGACCACGGCCAAGTACACCGCCCAGTTGCACCACTTCGTCGGTCCCGTGCAGATGGACAACACGCTGCTGGTCGAGCAGACCATCACCGGGCAGGGCGGCATGGCCATCTCGGGGGACAACGGTTCGGGTGCCACCTCGACGGTGACCGGCAACCTGGACACCACTGGCACCATCCACAACAACGGCGTCGACATCGGCAGCACGCACCGCCATAGCAACGGCAACGGCGGCGCCAACACAGGCACACCTGTATGACCCCGCAGCTTCTCAACGACATCGACCACTGGGTCGGGAACGACCTTGGTGTCTCGCCGACCGGCGATCTCGGGCACGCCAGCGCTGACACGCGCACGCAGCAGCGCATCGTGCGCCGATTGGTCACCAACCCGGGTGAGTACATCTTCCACCCGAAATACGGTGCTGGTCTGCCGGCCAAGATCGGCCAGAACGCCGATCTGCCTGGGCTGCGCGCGCTCATCCGCAGCCAGGTCCTGATGGAAGACGCAGTTGCCCGGCAGCCCGAGCCCGAGGTGGACCTGCAGCAGATCAATTCCGGCTTCGCCGTGACCGTCCGGTACACCAGCGCGACCACGCGCAAGCCGGTAACCCTCAGCTTTGACGTGAACCGCTGATATGGCCATTTCCACGAAGGACTTCACCACGCTGGTGCGCGAGAGCGTGACGGCCATTCAGGGCTATGCGAGCGTCCTGCTCGATCTCACGATCGGGTCGATCCTGCGTGCGGTTGTGGAGGCGAACGCCGCGGTGACGGTCTGGCTCGAAAGCCTGATCATGCAGGTCCTGGCGATCACGCGTGCGGCCACGTCCAGCGGTGCCGACCTGGACAGCTGGGTGGCCGACTTCGGCGTGAGCCGCCTGCCGGCCACATACGCGACCGGGCAAGTCACGTTTTCTCGCTTCACCGCGACGCAGCAGGCCGTGGTGCCGGTCGGCGCCACCGTCCAGACGGGCGACGGCACGCAGCAGTATGCGGTTGTCGCCGACACGACTAATCCGGCCTACAGCGCCACGCTAGGCGGCTATGTGCTGGCGGCGGGCACGTCTAGCGTGAGCGTGCCCGTCCTGGCGGTGGTGGCCGGCGCGGCCGGCAACGCTGTGATCGGGGCGGTCTCGGTCATCGCCGGGGCGATTTCGGGCGTGGATACCGTCACGAACGGCGCCAGCTTTGCCAACGGCGCTGACGCTGAGTCGGACCCAGCCTTGCGCACGCGCTTCATCGCCTACATCCGCAGCCTGTCCAAGGCCACGAAGGATGCCGTGGGCTATGCCATCACGTCCCTCAAGCAGGGCGTCACTTACGCACTGGTGGAGAACCAGACCTACGCCGGCGTGGTGCAGATGGGCTACTTCTATGTGGTGGTCGATGACGGTACAGGCGCGCCGGGCAGTACGTTTCTGGCCACCGTGGCGAACGCGATCGACGCCGTCCGTCCGCTGTGCAGCAGCTTCGGCGTGTTCGCGCCGGCACTGTTGAATGCCTCGGTGGCAATGACCTGCACGATCGGCGCGGGCTACGACGGCGCCGCCACGCGGCAGCTCGTCAACATGGCGTTGACGAACTTCATCAACGCGCTGCCGCGCGACCCGGTGGCGCAGACCATGACGCTGCCCTATAGCCGCCTGGCACAGGTGGCCTACGATGCATCGCCAGGGGTCACCAACGTGACGGGCGTTACTCTGAATGGCAGCACGGCTGACCTGGTGGCCACGGCCAAGCAGACCATCAAGGCTTCTACGATCTCGGTGGCATAAATGGCAGTCGGCGATCAAAACGATGTCTACCGGCGGCTGCGCGGCTACCTGCCGCGCTGGTTTCCCGATGAGAGCCAATCCCCGGTCATCACCGGCCTGCTGCAGGGCCTGGCCTACACCGGCGCCTTCATCTACAGCCTGCTCAGCTACGCGCGGCTGCAGACGCGCATCAAGTCCGCCACCGACGGCTGGCTCGACATGATCGCGGCCGACTTCTTCGGCTCGGCGCTGCTGCGCGCGGCCAACCAGTCGGACGACTCATTCCGGGCGCGCATCCTGATCAACCTGTTCCGCGAGCGCGCCACGCGCGCGGGGCTGATCCGGGTACTGCAGGACCTGACCGGCCGCACGCCGGTGGTGATCGAGCCAACGCGCCCGGCGGACACCGGGGCGTACGGTGGACCGCTGATCGGCTACGGCTATGCAGGCGCCTACGGCTCGATGTCGATGCCGTTCCAGGCGTTCGTGATCGCCTTCCGTCCCGCCGGCACTGGCATCCCGAATATCGCTGGCTATGGCGCGTCTACGGGTGGCTACAGCACGCCATCGCAGGCCTCGTACGCATCGCTGTCGATGATCCAGGGCGGTGTAACCGACGCAGACATCTATGCCGCTATCGACAGCGTGAAGCCGGTAGCCACCATCGTGTGGACCAGCATCGTGCAGAACCTGCCCGCGCCGCCGGCAGTAATCCCCGGGATGACCGGGCCGACGGTGGTGCTCGACTTCGCAAACCAGATTTACCAGTCCATCTAACGTGGAGTAGGCCATGCCTGATCCGTTTCAGAACAATCCCCCGAGCCTTACCGATCCCTCGTTCGATTACTTCGCGATCACACCGAGCGACAGCGCGGCCAACAATTTTGCGCGGCCGGCGAACAGCATCCGAGTCGGTACCGGCGGGGATGTCGTTGCGATTCGCCGCGATGGCACGGCGGTGACATTCAAGAACTGTCCATCCGGCGAGACGCTGCCCATCCGGGCGCTGCGCGTGAACGCGACAGGGACGACTGCCCTCGATCTGGTGGGCCTATGAAGCTCGGCCTGGGATTGTCAGTGGTCTGCCGTAGGCGCTCGGGCCGCTACGACGGTGATGACCTCCGGCTGGGAACGTTGTCGCTGGACTTCCTGGCGCTCAACGAGCCGACGGCGCAGCTCGATTTCGTCGCCAATGGCTACCGTGCATGGGTCGATGACCCGACCTGGCCGTATGGCACCACCAGCGTGTTCAAATCGAAGGGATGAAGGATGCTTTTCAATCGAAATTTTGCCGACCTGATCACCTTTGCGCGGGCGTCGACGCGCATGCGCTTTAGCAGCGGCGGGGTGCTGGTGCAGGATGCGGCCAACGTGCCGAGCCTGGACTATGACCCTATCACGCTGGCGGCTAGGGGGCTGCTGGTGGAGGAGTCGCGGACGAATCTGCTGCTCTATTCCGAGCAGTTCGACAATGCCGCCTGGGTAAAGGCGGCGACTACGGTCTCCGCTAATGCGGCAGCAGCGCCGGACGGCACTGTGTCGGCTGACAAGCTGGTAGTCAACAATGCGGCGGTGATGGGGTCGAGTACTGCAAACGGGGTAAGGCAAGCCGGTATTGCCAAGGCCGCCAGCGCATTGCCCTACACGATCACCGGGCATTTCAAGGCTGCCGAATTCAATTCCGTCCACCTATTTATCTCTGATTCCGGCGCCGTAGCGAACAATGGATCGGTCAAGTTCAATCTGGCGAATGGAACCATCAGCACTGCGGCTGCCGCAGGAGGGACGTTCACCGGCGCCAGCGCAGCAATCACGCCGCTGCCGAATGGGTGGTATCGGTGCAGCCTCACGGTGACTACGTCGACCGAGACGGCGCTTCGTGGAGATTTCTGGCCGAATGATTCCGTTGCGACCACTGGCGATGGGACGTCTGGCATCTACGCGTGGGGAGGCGATCTCGCGCAGGGCGCCTTTCGCACGAGCTACGTCCCCACGACTGCCGCCCAAGCCACCCGCGCCGCAGATAGTGCTGCCATTACTGACCTGACCAAGCTCGCATTCAATCCGAGTGAGGGAACGATATACGCAGAGGCTCTGGCACCTGCTGCGGTGGCCACCGTCGGAGCGGCCGGCATTGTGGCATTGCACGATGGGTCGATCTCGAATCGAATGGTCGCCTACTTCTCAGGCGGAAATGCCCGAGTACTTGCGACGATCGGTGGGACGGCCCAATCCTTCTCGGTGGGGGCTGCGCCAGCGGCAGGGGCAGTGTGCAAGCTCGCATTTGCCTACAGGGTAAACGACTTTGCGGCTTCGATGAATGGCGCTGCTGCCGTGCCGTGGGCGCTCTCGGGCGTGCCATCCGTGAGTGCGCTTCGGCTTGGCGGGACGAATCAAGGGGTCGGCAGTGAGGCGCTCAATAGCTGTCTGCGCAATGCCCGCTATATCCCGCGCCGCCTTTCCAATACCGATCTCCAATCCCTGACCGCGTGAGGTGACTATGTTCCACGACTACTACCTGCGCGGGCCCGACCGCGACACCACGCGTGCTGCGCTGCTGGCCGCCGGCCTGACGGTCGAATACACCGACGCGGACGGCGTTGCGCAGCGCATGGCCGCTGAAGGCGTCAACCTTTCGAGCATTGGCACGATCTACGAGGGCGGCACGTGGGATGCCGATGGCAACGTGATCTCGCCGCCGGCGCCCGTGCCCGGCTGGCACGTGAACATGCGGTTGGAGCGCCCGCTGACCGCCGGCGAGACGGCGGCGCTGGGCGACATCGTCGTCGCGCCGGAGCCGGGGACGCCTTATCGGGTGTGGGCTTGAGTCGGTGAGGTGCCCGCGCGGTAGGTTTTTGCGCCCGAAGCTCTAGGTGGAGAGCTGCTCCTGATAGCCTCCTCTAGCATATCCGCGAGCGCTCGGATTCGTCGCTCAGCTAGCTGCTGTGCCGTGGGCTGTGTTTGCTGAGTCGCGGTTGAGCAGCTGTTCGCGTGCATCAGTGCAAGATCCTTGTGACGGAGAAGTTCGGTGGGAAGGGCTAGCAAGTCCCAATCTAACGGGCCGTCGGTATTTTGCGTCGATGCAGCCGCAGGACGATCCCCCAAGACGGGGGAATCCGTAGCGCCAACAAGCGCGCGGCGTGCGCGACGCGCCCCCCCTTCAGCGTTTTTTTCCACTGTCCCATGCCGATCACCGCGCTGCATGGATAGGCAGCAACCGAAGTACAGCTACAGCCTGCCTCGTGCGGGCTTTTTCATTTCCGGAGCCTAAATGGACCGCCAGATCGTTTATCCGGGCCAGATCCCCCTTGAGACGGACCTGCTGAACACGAACAAGTACGCGATGATCGCGCTGGCCAAGATGGCTGCGGCGATGCTCGGTACCGCTACCGTGGTGAACGGCCTCGGCTGCGTGCCCACCGGCCCGGCCTCGCTGCAGGTGGTCGTGAACGCGGGCGAGATCTACAGCCTCGCGAACGTCGACGCCACCGCCTATTCCTCGTTGGCGGCGGACACCACGCACAGCATCCTGAAGCAGGGGATCTCTCTCGACCCCGTGACGCTGAGCTGCCCGGCGCCGGCCACGGCCGGCCAGAGCGTGAACTACCTGATCCAGGCGGCCTACCTCGACACGGACACTGGCCTGAGCACGCTGCCGTACTACAACGCTAGCAACCCCACGCAGGCGTGGGCGGGGCCGGGCAACTCCGGCGCTCAGCAGGCCACCGCGCGCAAGGGCATCGTCAATATCACGGTCAAGGCCGGTGTCTCGGCCACCACCGGCACGCAGACCACGCCGGCCCCGGATGCCGGCTACACCGGGCTGTGGGTGGTGACCGTCGCCAACGGCCAGACGACCATCACCTCGGCCAGCATCGCCCAGGCTGCGAACGCGCCAATTTTGCCGGCCGACCTGCTGCACGCGATCCAGCAGAACGCGTTGACGACTGCGGTGGACACGGGGGCGGCCAACGGCTACGCCGTCAGCTACAGCCCGGCAATCACCGCACTGACCGACGGCATGGTGGTGTGGTTCAAGGCCAAGACCGCGAACGGCGGTGCGTCGACGCTGAACGTCAACGGCCTGGGTGCTCAGCCGCTAGTAGGCGGCGCGCACAGCGCGCTGCAGGGCGGGGAGATTGTCGCTGGCGGCAAGTGCCAGGCAGTCTGGCGCGCGGACATCAGCTCGTGGGTGTTGCTTGAGTGCACGGGCGGCGCGCTGCAGGTGGCAGCCGCGACGCAGAGCAACCATGCGGTGAACCAAGGGCAGCTCACCAACACTGCGTCTCCACTGGCTCTCGCTACGGCAGCATCGACGTCTGCGAATCAGGCTGTCAACCAGTCCCAGGTATTCGGCGTTGGGCAGACGCTTCAAAATCTAACCGCCTCGCGTGCGTTTGGTACTACGTACACGAATAGCACGGGTAAGCCTATCGAAATCTTCGTGCAGAGTACGGTCAACTCCGGGCAAGCAGTGGCGCTTAACATCGGGGGATCACAGGTTGGTAATTTCAGTAACGTGGGGGGCTCTGGTCAAGCGTTTCTCTTTACGGCCATCGTGCCGGCGGGCGCCACTTACTCTGTTGTTATCAGCAGTTCCGGCACGCTAACCACTTGGTACGAACTTCGATAAAGGCAAAAATGCAAACTTTCAAAGATACCCTGACGCAGAAAATCTTCGCCCTTGATGATGATGTGGTGGTGACCGGAGAGAAGGGCGCGCGCGTCTTTACCGCTGCGCATGGCGGGGAACTGGTTCTGCCGGCAACGCTGGAGCCATGCGAACCACCGCCGCCGACCCCGGTTGATCTGGCGGCAAATGCTCGCGCACGCCGCGATGCATTGCTGGTGGCCACAGACTGGACTCAGCTTCCAGATGTCCCAGAGATGACCCGTGCGCGATACGTGTCGTATCGGCAGGAATTGCGGGATATGCCGGAGCAGAGTGGATTCCCGAACACTATTAAATGGCCGACCTCTCCTCAATAGTGCGCATGGTCTGGCTGGCGATACAATACGCGGGCCGCTGACTTCTGCGGTTGATATGAGGCTACTAGAGCATGCTTTCAGAGCAGAAAACTGGATTCGACCCGCGCTTGGAGAGCGTGCGGGGTATCGCCGCGCTCGCAGTAGTGATTGCGCATGCGAGCGCCGTACTACGGATCGATGGCAACCCTGCGTTCTGGGCAACTCCGTTTGCCGATCAGACCGTCGTGCAGCGCTCAATCAGCCTGGTATCAGCACTGTTTAACCCCACGGCAGCCGTCGTACTGTTCTTCGTCCTCAGCGGCTATGTCTTGACTTTGTCGCTGACTCGAAAAAGTCCTGAATCTGGGAATGTGCCCAGCTACATCGTGCGCAGACTCTTTCGCCTGTTGCCACCGATGTGGGCATCCGTCGTGCTAATGCTGATTGTGTTGTGGCTGGCGCCGCCTGAGGCCGGAGGCGATGTTTTTTCCAATT
The DNA here is from genome assembly GCF_058794615.1 of Cupriavidus sp. GW823-FHT07A04. Taxonomy (NCBI): domain Bacteria; kingdom Pseudomonadati; phylum Pseudomonadota; class Betaproteobacteria; order Burkholderiales; family Burkholderiaceae; genus Cupriavidus; species Cupriavidus sp. GW823-FHT07A04. The sequence goes on along the minus strand of NZ_JBXAHA010000016.1, from coordinate 143,235 downwards.
GGTACGGGGCTGTTTTTGTGCCGGGATTGTCGCTGTCAGACGTGCTGGGCAATCTGTCTCTATTCAGCTTTCGCGTCAACGCCGTGACCTGGACGATGTATGTTGAGCTGATCGGCTCAGTGTTTCTGCTCGTGAGTTTGGCGTTAGGTTCGCGTGGCGGTCGCTATGCCGACATGGCGCTATTGGCGGCGCTGGCAGCGCTGACGCTGATCACCTACCCGAGCCCGACCCTCTCCTATCTGCTGTGCTTTCAGGTCGGGATTGCGGTTGCCAAGGGCGGCGACAATGCGATACCGGTTCGCGGTGCCATTCTATGCTCGCTAGCCATCGCCGTTTTCGCCTTTGAGCGCCTGGCTTATTCGTCTCAGCCTGGCGGGATTCTTCTGCTTTCAGCTGCTTCGGCTGCGCTGCTAGCCGGAGTTAGGCGGGGGGCGTTCCACGCGTTTCTGATGTCCGCACCGCTTCGTTTTCTCGGCAAGGTCTCTTACAGCCTGTATCTGCTGCATCCGCCGGTTCTCTATCTGACGGGGCGGGCAGCCGCGCATCTCGGAGTTCCGGGCCCGGGGATCGCGCCGCCGCTCTTTGTGTTTGCCGTATCCATCCCGGCCTCAATCCTTCTCGCATGGGGTGGATACGCATCGGTTGAGCGGTGGTCAATCGGTGCAGGCCGCAAGCTGGCAAACAGGATAGTGCTGTGGGCGGGCACCGGGGTCGCGGCGAAGCGCTGACCGCGCACTCACCACCTGAAGCGGGGCCAAATAACTGGCCCCATGACAGCCATTAGCCTTTCTGCCTTGATCGCATAGAGCGCGCTGTTTGGATGTACGCAGTCCTTGGCAACATAGGACTGCCAGTTCGGCATCGCGGAGATCGGGGCGTACTGCGAGGCAATTGGCACCTGCATGCTCTTTGCGACGTCCTGCATAACGGCGACGTACTCGGGCAGCTTGGTCCGCAGCGGATCGCATGATGGATTCGGCTCGTCGAACACTGGAATCTTGCCCGACCATCGGGCCATCGTCACAAATTGCCCAAGCAGTACGCGGTACTCGTCAGTGGACTCGCCAATGCCATTCTTCGCATCGTTCAGACCATGGTTCAGTACGACGACCTGGGCCTTCGACGATGCCATCTGTTGTTGCCACGGCAGATGCTTTCCGTCCGTGCCGGTGATCAGGTTCGCTAGAGTGGTTCCAGCAACACCCTGATTGGACACGACAAATCTCGATCCATATGCGGACTGCAGTTTCGCCTGCAATATGGCGGGCTCGCTTGAGCTGGACTGCGCCTCGATTTCCGGGTCGTAGCCCCACGCGGTGGAGTCGCCATAGAACTCGACCAAGATGGTCGGCGGTGTTTCAGGAGCGGGGTCAACCGGCGCAGCAGACTTCGAACCCTCCCCGCTGCCTCCGCAGCCACTGCACGCCATCACGACCATGCCGAGAAATGATGCTGCGAGGCCCTTCATTGCTCGGCCCCAGAAAGATCGATGGTGGCGCCGGCTTGGCGCATCCTTTCGAGGACGCGGCACACAGTCTCCTCGTCGAGCTCGAGGCGCGCCATCGCGAAGAAGAGCATCTGCGCGCTCATCTGGCGCGGGTCGTGTCCACCCGTGTACTTGCGCCACTGCTGATCGCCGGATAAGCCGAACAGTTCGGCCATCCCCTTGCCGGTCAGCCCAAGTTGGGTTTTCAACTGGGTGAGGTCGCCGGTGGTCGGTGGTGTGTACAGCATGCCTGGTCTCAAATAGGCGCGTGAAGGCGCGAAACGTCCGGTTCATGATCGTCCTTTCGGGGTGGCGGGCGGCGCAGGGGCGTTACCCAGTTCGCGGGAAGATAGCCCTTTAGGGGCTAAATGTCAAGCAGCAGAATTCTGGACGTCCACAAGCCGCCTCTGGGCGGTTTCTGTTTGCCCCGCCTCGCGCGGGCTTTTTAATGCCCGCCGTAGAGCGGGTTTTCCATTTCCGGGGTCACAAATGTCCGAACCAATCAGCGGCAGCGCCGCAGCCGGCGCGGCGGGCGCCGCTGCCTTCAAAGCCTTCGGCGGGCCAGCGGCGGTTGCCGCCGGCGCATCCGGCCTGGCCGCACTCGTAGTGATGATGATGATGACTCCACGAAGCCCAAGAGAGTGGGCGGTAGGGCTGATCTCTACCGTCGTATCCAGCGTCGCCGGCGGCGCGGCTGTCGTGCAGAAGTTCGGGCTGCAGGCCTGGACGCACGACTACATCGGCCTGGTGGCGCTGTTCGGCGTGGTGTTCGCCTGTGGCCTGCCGGGCTGGGCCATCGTGCGCTGGCTGTTCAATTTCATCGAGAAGCGCCGCGACAAGGATCTGGCCGAGGTGGCGGGGGACGTGCGCGACGCGGTGACGGGGGGCAATCATGGCTGACCTTCTTGTCACCGCCGCGCAGCTGCACGCGATCATGCCGCTGGCCGGCGCGCGCGCCGACGCGTTCGCCGCGCCGCTGGCCGCCGCGATGCTGCAGTTCGAGGTCAACACGCCCACGCGCGCGGCGGCCTTCCTGGCGCAAGTCGCGCACGAATCCGGGCAGTTGCGCCTGCTGCGCGAGATCTGGGGGCCGACCCCGGCGCAGCGTCGGTATGAGGGTAGGGCGGATCTCGGCAATGTCGAGCCCGGCGACGGCAAGCGGTTCATGGGACGCGGCCTGATCCAGGTCACCGGCCGGAAGAACTACCTGCTGTGCGGCTTCGGGCTGCACCTGGACCTGCTGACGCAGCCCGAGCTGCTCGAGCAACCCGTGCACGCGGCCGCGTCCGCCGGCTGGTACTGGCACACCCACAACCTGAATCGCTTTGCCGATGCTGGCGATTTCGTGGGGCTGACGCGCGCGATCAACGGCGGGATCAATGGTATTGCCGAGCGGCGCGCTTTCTGGGCCAAGGCCAAAACAGTACTGGAGGTCGTATGAGCGTGCTATCGAAGGTTTTGCATGACTCGCCCGGCAACGGGCTTTCCTTCTGGTGCCCCGGGTGTGATGGTCCGCACCGTATCCAGCACGGCTCCGGCGACGGGCCATGCTGGGGATGGAATGGCGACGTCGAGTGGCCGACCTTCACGCCGTCGGTGCTGACCTGGTGGGATGAGCCGGCCGCTGCAGGCAACCCCGATGAGCTGCGCGCTCAGGTCGCGCGCAAGCGCGCCGATTCGAGTTATCAGATCCCGTACGTCAAGAAGACCTGCCACTCCTTCGTGACCGACGGCCACATCCAGTTCCTGGGCGACTGCACGCATGCGCTGGCCGGGCAGACGGTGCCCCTGGCCGAGTTCCCGGCGGGGTGGGGCTGCTGAAGCAGGTTATTATCTAACTGCGGTGAATGCGCACGGGACGCTGTGCGCAGGCAGGGACGCGGCGCCATAGGACTAGCGCTGCTCGCCGGTTCAATTCCGGCCACCGTAAAGCCCCGAGCTAAACCCTCGGGGCTTTCTTTTTTTTGGGGCTGCTGACGCTCCGCCAACATTTCTCGCAGTCCCACCACTTTTTCCTCATTCCAGCCGCCTTCCGGCGGTTTTTTGCATTCTGAGGCCCCTATGGCTGTCACGGATACCCACGAAGAGAAAGAGACCCTGGCCGTCGACGTGCTGCTGCCTGGGCACGAGGCGCGCACCACCACGCCGCTGTTCCTGCATTCCAAGAAGGCGCTGATCGCGCGCGAGGGCGGACGCTGCTTCATCTGCGGCGCCACGGCAGAAGAGAGCGGCCATCCGCTCGAGGCGCATCACCATCCGATTGAACGCTCGCTGGCCAACATGATCGACTGGGCGAGCGTGGCCACCTTCGCGCGCGCCGGCGCGCTGGGCCCGCACGCGGCAGCGTTCGACTGGGACCACTTCGACCCGGCCAACCCCTACGCCTTCGTGGACGACATGACGGTCAACGGCCTGCTGCTCTGCAAGCCCCACCACACCGGCAAGGACGAAGGCATCCACGACATGCCGTTCCCGCTCTGGATCGCCCAGAAGTACGCCAGGGAAGGCTACCAATTCACGCCCACGGAGGTCATCCACCATGCTGATTCTTGACGCCATCGGGACGGCGCTGAAGGCCGTCTTCGCCACGCCCGAGCGAATCTTCTTTGCTGCGGTGCTGATCATCCTGGCGCTGGCCGGCGGATCGGTCTGGGTCTATCGCGGCGAGCGCGATACGGCGCGCGCTGAGCTGGCGCAGGCCAAGTCCGACCTGGTCAAGGCCAAGGGCGACAACCAGGCGCTGGCGGACTCGGTGTCGACGCAGAACGCTGCAGTAGCCGCGATCGAGGCGCAGGCCAAGCTGCGCCAGTACCAAGCCGCGAAGGCCGATGCTGAAGCGCAGGCGGCCCAGTCCAAGTACACGCTGTTGGCCGGCAAGATCCAGGCGCAGGTGCCGGGCTCGGACCAGTGTGCATCGCTGCACGGGCTGCGGCAGACCTTCACGGCTGGACGGGAGGGGCTATGAATTTCCAAATTGCGAAAAATCGAGATTTCGTGGCGTTGGCGGCACGCAGGAATATTTTGGGAATAATTTGCGCTGCGCTTTGTAGTCTCGCCGGCTGCGCCGCCACGCCGCAGGTGATCGAGAAACCGGTGGAGGTGAGGGTGCCGGTGGCCGTGCAGTGCAAGACGGCCGAGATCCCGGAGCCGGACTGGCCGCTGGCGAAGGTGCCTGTCGGCGCCAGCGACTTTGAGTTCTTCCGGGCGGCGCTGGGGGAGCTGGCGCTGCGGGCCGGGTATGAGGTCAGGCTGAAGGCGGCCGTGGCCGCCTGCCAATAGGCCGATCGCTTACCCCAGCTTTGCGTAGTCACGCAGGTGAAGTGCAATCGACGCGAAGTCGCTCACGTACTCGCCGAATGCTTCCTTTTTTCCATTGCCGATATTGGCATACACGGCGTCATGGAAGTCTTGCTCGCTCCAATCGGTGCCGACTGTCTCATTCACGGCCTTCACAGCGCGGTGGAAGCGATTCTCGTCGAGAGGGTGGCTCGTGTGCCAAGTTTCGTGCACAAGCCATACCTTCAGCGCTTCAGCGAATTTTGCTCGGGCCGTCATGGAGATGTCCTCGGGTTGGTTGGGGCGAGGATTATCGCATGCCACCTTCACGCATCCTCGTCATGGCCCTCGGCTGAAGCGTTGCGCCTGCACCGCCCCCGGCCGCTTGACCTTCACCCAGTCCCGGGAGCGCACGCCCGCCTGGTAGGTGCTGCCCACCCGCTTCCCGACGATGCCCTCCAGTTTCAGCGCCAGCGCATTGCCGTAGAGCCATTCTCCATCCTCGACGTCCTGCACGTACAGTAGCCCGGGCGGCGGCTCGGCCAACAGCTTCTGCAGCGCCGCCTTGCGCTTCTCAATGGGCTGACCCCGTAGATCCCGCCCGCGCCCGACAATCAGGTCAAAGATGCAGTAGGCCACTGGATCGGCGCCTTTATACCAGCCGCGGCGCAAGGCGCGGCGGTGCACCCGGTTAAAGTCGCTGATACCCAGGTCAGTGAGAACGCAGACCTCGCCGTCCAAGATGTTGCCGGCGGGCAGGGCGGCCAGCGCGTCAGCCAGCTCGGGGAACCACTTCGTCGCATCTATCCCGCCGCTCGACTGCAGCTCGACCTGGCCGGTGGTGGCCAGCATGCGGTACCCGTCGTACTTGATCTCGAAGTGCCAGCCGCCGCCGCGCGGCACCGATTTCTGTTCCGTCAGCAGCATGGGGGAGAGGTCTGCCAGCTTCGGCGCCGGCGCGCGCGGTGGCATGGTTGGATCCTGTGGGGCAGTGCTTCCGTTGTAGGCGCGCCGCCAGGATGGTGCCATAGGGCATCGTCCGACTTGCGTACGTTGCGTCTATAAAAAAGCACCCGCGGCCGGGAGGAAGCGGGTGCTGAAGGGAATGTAGGGCAATCGCGTTTTACCCGGGGGCACTCTAGCTGAGTTAGGTCCGATAGAACATAACTCTCTCGGCGGGATTGGCAGGGCTACTCGGCTGCCTTTGCCCGCGGCGCGCGCGGCGCCGCCTCGGCATCCATCAGCTCGGGCGGGTAGGGCCGCATGAAGCTCCGCGCCCGCTCCGGATCCCGGCACGTCAGCCAGTCGTCCCATTCCGCCCTCGGCACGATAACGATCATCCGTTTTTCCTTGCCAGGGGCGTGGAAGCGGTTCATCAGCGGGTGCTTGTCCGAGTTGATGGTCAGCATGGTGAACGAGAGCACGCCATCCGGCCAATTCCGCCACAGACCCGCGATGGCGAACTCGGGCTCATCCTTCAGCCAGATCCGCCAGCGCACGGACTTGGGCCCGCTCTCGTAGTTAGGCTCGTAGAAACTGGTGGCCGGCACCAGGCAGAGCTGGCCCTTCTTCCAGGGGCCGGAGAACGACCGCTTCTCGCCGACCGTCTCCGACCGCGCGTTGGTGGTGTCGAACTTGGCCACGCCCGGCGGGATCCGGCTCTTGGGCACCATGCCGAACGTCCCCACCAGCGCCTGGCGCGCGCCGTCGTCGCTGGCCACGATGATCGGCGCGGCATAGTCCGGCCAGGTCTCGGGCGGGTAGTCGAGGGGCGGCGGCTCGACGCCGAAGACGTCGCGCAGCAGCTGGCGCTGCACCGGGGCGTAGTTAGTGCACATCCTCATCTCCTGGCAGCGGCGTGAGTGGCAACACCCGGCGCGCCTTTTCCGAGACGCGCCGGTGCTTGTCCTGCGCATCTTGCCACGTCGCCGAGGTGAAGATCTTGTCGATGCCGCCGCCGACCAGGTGGGTCAGGAAAACCGGGTTGTCGGTCATCGTGTTCGACCATGGGCAGAAGCATGTCCAGACGCGGGCATCCTGCTCGGGAAGGTCAGTGCGTAGCACGAAACGTTTGAACCAGCCCCTCAGGAATTCATGATGAGCGTTTCCGTCCATCGTATGGACCGGCTGGCCGTCAGGGTCCAGGAGGTACAGCTGCATGCTGAACGGATCACCATAGGCATCCGGCGTGCCGCCGCGCACGGCGTGGCGCAGCGCGCGTACCCAATTCTCTGGGGTGTCGGGGGGCATCGTGGGGCGGCTGCAGCTAGTCAGCGGCGCGGGAACAGCGCGCGCAGCGGCGTTTTCACCGCCGGCCGGGCCACCTTGATCCGGTGGTGCTGGCCGTCCTGCTCGAACGACAGGTAATCGGCCGTCCACATCATCTTCTCGATGTGGCGCGTCTCGATGCCGTGCACGGTCACGGCGCTGGCCGACACCGTGACGCCTTCGCAGTCAAGGCGCAACTCGGCCGTGTCGCCGGGCAGGAACTGGGCTTCCAGGAAGATTGAGGCAGCCTGATAGGTCACAGGGAACATGCCACCTCCTGACGGGTGGCATAGTGGCGCTCGCCGCGGGTGCGCAGCCGAATGGTGTCCGGGCCGAGGAAGTCCACGTTGGCCAGACTAAAGCTCAGGCGCGCGCCGGCGTGATCGAATGCCAGGCGGTCCAGGCTCCATGGCAGCGCCTTCAGCGACGCGGTGTCGACCCCGGACAGGATCAGCGTCGCGCCGGCGGCCTGTGCGGCTGCTTCGACCTCGGGGTTCCAGGTGTCGGCGGTGAGCAGCGGATCGTCGATGGTGACATGGGGGCAGCGGATGGCCAAACGCGCGGCCCCGCGGGACTGGCTGTACAGGTAGACGGTATCGGGGGCGCAGGCGAACATGTCTCTCTCACTGATACTGTATGGATATCCAGTATAAGAGTCGTCCTAAGCCGGGCGCGGATAGTTGAGTTAACTGTATGGATATACAGTGTGGCGGGCGACCATCCGTATCGGGTATGGTTGTGCATCTCGGGCATCTTGCGTCACACCCACCAGAGTGCGCGAGTCCTCTATTGGGCACCCCGAAAATGGATTACGCCAAAACTACGCTCGTAGCTATTAAGTGACTGATTTTAAATAGAAACCGAGTCCCCTCCCTCGCACCAAAGTTACTTATTAAGCGCTTTTCACCTCGCCGCACTTCACTGCACCGGTCAGCACCGACGGTCCGCTAAGCCTAACAACCCGATCGCCAAGCAGGTGCAAACGATCTCGAACCAGATCGTGGCGGCGCAGCAGCTGCCCGCCCTGGTGCAGCTCGATCGCGTGGTCGGGCGCTCGCAGATGAATATCGGCTCGATTTATGCCAGCGCGAAGCAGATCACAGTCGCCGGCGGCAACCTGCTGGACATCGCCGCCAAGGAATACGGCGACGCGATGGCCTGGACGGGCCTCGCCAAGGCCAACCCGCAGCTTGGCGCGGACCCTCAACTGACGGGCGTCAATACCGTGACGATCCCGCCCTCGAAAGACGATGTCGGTGGTGTACTGAACTCCTGATCCATGCTCAACACACTTCCCGTTCAGCCGGTGGCGCGCTCACCGCGCGCGATCGTGAAGGTGGCCGGCATCATTGTGCCCGCGTGGGTGGAATGGTCGACCTACGACAACACGTTCTACCAGGCCGACACGTTCCGGGTCAGCTTCGCGGCCAACGCGCTGCCGGCCGAGACGAATGCGAACTGGCTTTCGCAGCAGAAGGAAGCCTTCGTCGAGATATTTGCCGGTCTCCCCGCCGACCCGACGAATTTCAGCGAAACGGATCTGACCAGCCTCATTTACGGGCGCGTCGACGATATCGACTACGACCCGGTGGCGACCACCATCGATCTGGTAGGGCGCGACCTCACCGCGGCGTTCATCGATACCAAGACGTCGATCCAATACCAGAACCTGACGTCCTCGCAGATCGCCACACAGCTGGCGCTGGCGCACGGGCTGACGCCGGTGGTGACGGCCACCACGACGGCCGCCGGCACCTTCTACGCCTACGACGCATGGTCGACCAGCGCAGCGAATGGGATCTGCTCACCTACCTGGCGGCACAGGAGGGCTTCAACGTCTATGTCAAAGGGAGGGAGCTGCATTTCGAGCCGCGCCCGACCGACACTGTGACGGTGACGGCGACGCCAGTCGACAAGACCGCGCTGCAGAAGGAGTTCGACGAGGTTTCCGCAGCCTGGGCAGCCGAGCAAGCAAAGGCCAAGGCGCTCAACCAGGGCGCGCTGGCGGACCTGGCCACCAAGGATGCCGCTACCGCAGCGGGCGACACCGCCGGCGCTGCCGCCGCGCAGCAGGCCGGCCTGGCGAAGACCGGGCAGGCCACGCAGATCCTCGACAACGCGCGCGCTGTACAAGCAGCTCTACCACGACCTGAAAGAACAGCTGAATGCGACCGCGCCGACGGCGCCCGAAGCGAACCCGAACACCTATGAGCTGCGGTGGGAAGTCGACGAGGCGGGCAACCCGACGGCGAACGTCAAGGACCTGAAGCTCTCGCACAGCCTGACGGTGGCCAAGGGCGTGACGGTGGTGGTGCGGTCATGGAACGCCAAGCAGAGCAAGGGCTTCACCGCTTACTACCCCAGCAAGGGAAAGACGACGCAGCCGGGTAAGGCGTCGCCATTCGGTAACCAGCAGGTCTATTCGATCACCCGAGGCGGCCTGACGCAGGATGGGGCCACGCAGTTGGCCCAGAAGACGCATGCCGAGATCACGCAGCACGAGATGAAGCTGCGCGCCATGCTGCCGGGCGACAACATCCTCACCGCGACCGTGCTGGTGCGGCTCACCGGCACCGGTACCGCCTTCGACCAGGACTACTACGTTGAATCGGTTACGCGCTCGATGAGCGTGCAGGGCGGCTACGGCATGACCCTCTCCGCCAAGAACCACAGCCCCGACTCGGTACCGTCGCCATGATGCAGCAGATCCAGAACCAGATGCGCCTGGCGGCGCAGATGGCGCAGGCCGGCCGCGCCCAGGTCCAGGTGGGCATCGTGACCAGCTACGACCCTGGCACCGCCTCGGCGCGGGTCCGGCTGCAGCCCGAGGACCCGGACTATCCAGATGCAACGCTGACCGGCTGGCTGCCGGTGGCTTCGCCGTGGGTTGGGAATGGGTGGGGCATTGACGCGCCGGTGACGCCAGGCGACCAGGTCGAGGTGAAGTTCTTTGGGGGCGAGATCGAGAACGGCTACGTCTCGGGGCGCCTCTACAGCGACAGCGCCAGGCCGACTGGCGCGCAGTCTGGCGAGTTCTTCCTGACGCATCAGGCTGGCGCATTCGTCAGGCTGAAGAACGACGGCAAGGTCGGGATCAACAGCCAGGTCGAGATCGACGCGACAGCGCCCACGGTGGCGATCCAGGCCACTGGCAACGTCAACGTGATGGCCGGCGGCCAGGCCAACGTTACGGCGCCCTCAATCAGCCTTGGGGCTGCCGGGCAGACGCTGCAGGCATTCGTCACGGCGCTCTTCATGCAGCTATTCAACAGCCACACGCATCCTGTGTCGGCGGTGGGCTCGCCCACGGACGTGCCGAATCAGCAGATGACGAACTCCCATCTGACTTCGACGGTAAAGGGCGGCTGATGACCCAGCAACTACTGAATGACCTGAACCACTGGGTGGGCGGGGACATTGGCACGTCGCCCACAGGCGACTTCGGCACGGCTGCCGCAGACCTGCGCACCAACCAGCGGATCGTGCGGCGGCTCACCACGAACCCCAAGGAAGACGGCGTCGACGGTGGCCCGCCCGACTACATCTTCCACCCGGACTACGGCGGCGGCCTGCCGCGCATGATCGGCGAGCCCCTCAATGTCCCCGCGACGCGAGGCCGGATCCGCGCGCAACTGCGGCTCGAGGAGGGCGTGGCCCAGACCCCCGAACCGCAGATCACGGTCAACGCGATCACTAATGGCGTGAGCGTCGGCATCCTCTACACCAGCTCGATCACTCGGCGCCCGGTGTCCCTCCAGTTCAACGTGACAAAGTGATATGAGCATTCAGACGCAGGACTGGGTAACGCTGGTCCGCAACCAGGTCACGGCCATCCAGGGCTACGCGAAGGTGCTGGTCGACCTCACCATCGGCTCGATCCTGCGCGCGGTGGTGGAGGCGAATGCCGCGGTGGTGATCTGGCTGCAGGGCCTGATCATGCAGGTCCTGGCGATCACGCGCGCGGCCACGTCCAGCGGTGCCGACCTGGACAGCTGGGTGGCCGACTTCGGCGTGAGCCGGCTACCGGCCACCTACGCGACCGGGCAGGTCACGTTCGCGCGCTTCACCGCGACGCAGCAGGCCGTGGTACCGGTTGGCGCGACCGTTCAGACGGGCGACGGCACGCAGCAGTACGCGGTCACCGCCGACACGACCAATCCGGCCTACAGCGCGACCCTGGGCGGTTATGTGCTGGCGGCGGGTGTGTCCAGCGTGAGTGTGCCCGTCCTGGCGGTGGTGGCCGGCGCGGCCGGAAACGCCGACTCGATGAATGGTGCTGCTGCCGTGCCGTGGGCGCTCTCTGGCGTGCCGTCTGTGAGTGCGCCGCGGCTTGGCGGGACGAATCAAGGCGCCAGCAGTGAAGTGCTCAACAGCTGGCTGCGCAATGTCCGCTACTACCCGCGCCGGATGACCAACGCCGAGCTCCAGTCCCTGACCGCGTGAGGTGACCATGTTCCACGACTACTATCTCCGCGGCGTCGACCGCGATACCACGCGCGCGGCGCTGCTGGCCGCCGGCCTCACGGTCGAATATACCGACCAGGACGGCGTCGCGCAGCGCATTGCCGCTGAGGGCGTCAACCTCTCGAGCATTGGCACTATCTACGAGGGCGGCACGTGGGATGCCGACGGCAACGTGATCACGCCGCCGACGGCGGTGCCTGGCTGGCATGTGAATCTGCGGTTGGAACGCGAGCTGGCCGCCGGGGAGTTGGCGGCGCTGGGCGACATCGTTGTCGCGCCGGAGCCGGGGACGCCTTATCGAGTGTGGGCGTGAGTCGGTGAGGTTCCCGCCCCGTAGGTTCTTGCACCGGGAGTTTTTAGTGGAGTACTGCTCTTGATGGCCTCCTCTAGTAGATCCGCGAGCGCTCGGATTCGTCGCTCGGCTAGTTGCTGTGCCGTGAGCTGTATTTGCTGAGTCGCGGTTGAGCAGCTGTTCGCGTGCATCACTGCAAGATCCTTGTGAAGGAGAAGTTCGGTGGGAAGGGATAGCAAGTCCCAATCTAACGGGCCGTCGGTATTTTGCGTTGATGCAGCTGCTGGACGATCCCCCATGACGGGGGAATCTGCGGCGCGAACGATGGCAGGCAGCGCACCGGACCTAGCCACCTGCTGCTCACCTAAATGAATCAGCCACTCGTCGCCTAATTGGCCAAGGGCGTATCGCCAGGATCCACGCGCAGATTAGCGGGCCTACAGCCGGAATGATTGCGAGGAAGGCAATTGACGTGGGTAGGTGCGTGCGCGCAAAGATTCGGCGAAGAGGGAAAAACCAGAGCAACTGGAAAGCGAAGAGGCAGGCGAGTTGGGTCATATCAGCAACTGAGGCTATCGAATCCGGAGCCAGATTGGCGGCAGGAATAGTGCGCCGATTGCCCGGAAATCGCTCCCCTACAAAGGGGGATATTTTGAGCGCCCTAGCGTCTCAAGATCACAGACACCTGATCATTCACAGCCCGCGTCGCGCGGGCTTTTTCGTTTCCGGAGCCTAAATGGACCGCCAGATCGTTTATCCGGGTCAGATCCCCTTTGAAACGGACCTGCTGAACATCAACAAGTACGCCATGATCGCGCTGGCCAAGTTGGCCGCCGCGATGCTCGGTACCGCGACCGTGGTCAACGGCCTCGGCTGCGTGCCCAACGGCCCGGCGTCGTTGCAGGTGGTCGTGAACCCCGGCGAGGTCAACATCGACGCCACTGCCTATTCCTCGCTGGCCGCCGACACCACTCACAGCATCCTGAAGCAGGGCATCTCGCTCGACCCTGTGACACTGAGCTGCCCGGCACCGGCCACGGCCGGCCAGAGCGTCAACTACCTGATCCAGGCCGCCTACCTCGACTCGGACGCCGGCCTGATCACGCTGCCGTACTACAACGCCAGCAACCCCACGCAGGCGTGGGCGGGGCCGGGCAACTCCGGCGCTCAGCAGGCCACCGCGCGTAAGGGCATCGTCAATATCACGGTCAAGGCCGGTGTCTCGGCCACCACCGGCACGCAGACCACGCCGGCCCCGGATGCCGGCTACACCGGGCTGTGGGTGGTGACCGTCGCCAACGGCCAGACGACCATCACCTCGGCCAACATCGCCCAGGCTGCGAACGCGCCAATTTTGCCGGCCGACCTGCTGCACGCGATCCAGCAGAACGCGTTGACGACTGCGGTGGACACGGGGGCGGCCAACGGCTACGCCGTCAGCTACAGCCCGGCCATCACTGCGCTGACCGACGGCATGGTGCTGTGGTTCAAGGCCAAGACCGCGAACAGCGGTGCGTCGACGCTGAACGTCAACGGCCTGGGTGCTCAGCCGCTGGTCGGCGGCGCGCACAGTGCGCTGCAGGGTGGGGAGATTGTCGCCGGCGGCAAGTGCCAGTCGGTCTGGCGCGCGGACATCAGCTCGTGGGTGTTCTCGAGTGCACGGGCGGCGCGCTGCAGGTGGCAGCGCCCACGCAGAGCAACCATGCGGTGAGTCTTGGGGCAGGTGACGCGCGGTATGCGGCCCTTGCCGGGTTGTCCAGCCAGCTGTTCGCAGTAGCGGGGCCAACTGCGGCTCAGCATGCGGTCAACCTCGGGCAGTTTGCGGCAACCCTCTCTGCGAACGGCTACGTAAAGATCCCGGTTCTTGTGGGTGGGTCGAAACTTACGCTGATCATTCAGTGGGGCTCTGTTGCAGCCATCTCTGCTGGCGGTGGCGCAACTTGGTCGTTTCCTATCGCCTTTCCAAACGGATATCTCGGCGGCGTCGCTGCCTTTAATAACACTGGTGGCATTAGCGGATCTGCTGCTGGCGGCATCGGTAACGCGACAAACGCAAACGCCGTACTGTTCAACAACGGTAGTTCCGGCGCTTCCCAAATTTCTGCAATCGTTGTGGGGTGGTAAATGGACTGGAAATTCTGAGCTGCAACTGGCGGCTTCTATCCTGTTGATTCGCTGGATGAGTACCCTAATCTCCCTGGCGATCTGGTCGATGTTAGCGCCGAGCGGAAGGCCGAACTGATGCTGGCGGAGCCAGCAGGGAAGATGATAGTCGCCGGTGCCGGCGGCAATCCTGTCGTCGTGGATCGCCCGAGCCCCACCGATGCGGAACGGGCCGCTACGGCGCGCACTATCCGAGACCAACTGCTCAGCGCTACGGACTGGACACAACTGCCTGATGTGCCGGCGCCGACGAAAGAGAAGTACGTCGCCTATCGGCAGGCGTTGCGCAACCTCCCCGAGCAGGCTGGCTTCCCGGATACGGCAAATTTTCCAGAGCGTCCAACCTGAAGCCATCTCGTTATACAGAAGTGATGGCCTCCCCTCGACTACATGCAGTCGGGAACTGACGGAATTCAGACGTAGGGGGTTGTAAACACGTACGGACTCGCGTCTACTCTCGACTTTTCGAGCGCGAATGGGCAACGAGTCGGGGGCGTGGGTGGACGAAGAATTTGAAGGGCTGAATCTGGGCGATCCCAGGCGGGACCGGCGGGTGAAGGAACTGCTCAAGCGGTTTGCGGCCAATCCGACGGCGAGCATTCCTGGCGCTTGCGATGGGTGGTCGGAGACCATGGCGGCGTATCGGTTCATCGGTAACGGGGAGATTGAATGGACGGATGTAATGCAGCCACATTGGGAGCGCACCGCTGCCAGGGCTGGCCAATTCCCGGTGGTGTTGTGCATCGCTGACACAACCGAATTGAACTTCAACGGCCAGGAAGTGGAGGGGCTAGGGCCGCTGAGCTTTGAAGCGCAGAGGGGGATGTATCTGCATCCGACGTACGCCGTCACGCCGGATCGGGAGCCGCTGGGCGTGATCGATGCATGGATGTGGGCTCGGGAGCCTCGGGACGCTAACGGACAGCGTGGCGGCATCAAGGAGAGCATACGGTGGATCGAAGGGTACGAACGGGTTGCGGAGCAAGCGGCGCTGCTACCTCAGACACGCCTGGTCTATGTGACGGATCGGGAAGGCGACATCGCGGCGCTGATGGCCCGCGCAAATGAACTCGGTCAGCCCGCTGACTGGCTGATCCGTTCCCAATACAACCGCAACCTTGCCGAGGCAGGCAAGCTGTGGGACAACGTCGACGCCAGCCAGGCACTTGGGGAAATCAGCTTTATCCTGCCGGGGCACGCAGGCCAGAAGGCGCGCGAGGTCAAGCAGGAACTACGCGCACAACGTGTGAAGCTGCCGAGTCGGGCAGGCTCGGTGACTTGTGTGGTGGCCCACGAGATCGGTGCGCCGGCGGGCGTCACACCTGTGGTGTGGCGACTGCTGACCAATCGCGAGGCGCAGAACAGGGACACCATTGTCGAATTGATTGATTGGTATCGAGCCCGATGGGAGATCGAGATGTTTTTCCACGTCTTGAAGACCGGATGCAAGGTCGAGGCGCTGCAGCTATCGCAAATGGAGCGTGTGGAACGGGCCTTGGTGTTGTACATGGTAGTGGCATGGCGCATTGCCAGGCTGATGCGGTTGGGCAGAACCTGCCCCGAGTTGGACGCATCGCTGTTCTTTGACGCTGACGAGATACGAGGGGCATGTGTGCTCGCGAAAAAGGCCCGTCCAAAGACACCGGTTACGCTCAATCAGATGATCCGTTTGGTGGCCTCTCTGGGCGGATTCCTTGGGCGAAAGAGTGATGGCGAGCCCGGCGCCAAAACGATCTGGATCGGCCTCCAGCGAACAATGGATGCCGCGTTCATGATTCAGGCGCTGCGGGACGACTCATGACTTCTGTATAACGAGATGACCTGAAGCCCCCCCGATGGTGCTTGTTTCCCCGGTCCGCTCGTGATGAGATAATGGCGCGATTGGGGAGATCTTTCACAGTAATGAAAAACGACAATATGGGTGAGGCCGGGGTGGCGCGTGCGGCACGCGTTGACTCGCTGGACATTTATAAAGGGCTGGCAATCCTGCTCGTTGTTGCAGGCCACCTCGCGCAAAGTGGGACTAGTGAGCCTGATCGAAGCCTGCTGTTCAAGGGCATATACATGTTCCATATGCCCTTGTTCTTTCTTGTCAGCGGTATGGTCTATTCCCTTAAGCCCATGACGATGTCGGTCGCGGAACTTGGCGATTCGCTCGTCAAACGTACGCGGCAGCTGCTGCTGCCATTTTTTACTTGGCACATTTTGAACTATGTGCTGTCCGGGATGGCGGTGACGTTTCCTAGCTACATGCTCGACTTATACAGGTCTCCGGACCTTGGTCTCTGGTTCTTATGGGTCCTGTTCGTCTTTAGCTGTGTGGCGGATCTGGGAAAGGTCCTTGCTGGCAGATCAACGTTGCTGTATGTCCTGTACGGCGTATTGATATGGGCGATCTTCTTTCACCTGCGCATTCACTACTATGTCCTTGGCCTTGGTTTGATTGCGTTTCACTTGCCGTTCTTCTTCGCTGGCGTATTTCATCGTCAGATTTTCGGGGCAGGAAAGAGATGGGCCGGGCCAGTTGCAGTCGCCAGTTCACTTGTGTTCCCGTTCGCGGTCTATTACTGGGAGCGGCTGAACCCTCCACAGATTGGTCTGCTATTGCAGCAGACATACTCCTTGCCGATGTCTACTCTTCTGTACACCTGTTATCTGGCGACGGGTTACATGTATCAGGTGATGTTCGCTGCGATCGGTATCGTAGTGTTTTTCTTGGGGGCAAGGGCCTTCACTGAGGCGGGCGGAGCAAAGCCTTGGCTATCGCGAGCGCTGCGCTTCATCGGACAGCGCACTCTCGAGATATACGTGCTGCACTTTTACTTTATCCGATACCGTTATTCCGACGCCGGCCCGCTCATGAACGGCATCGTAGCCATGATTTTGGCCACATCACTCTCGATCCTGGTCGCCGATTACCTGTTGAAGCCAAACCGCGTGGCAGCGCTCTTGTTGCTCGGCAGGTCGCCGGGTAGGGCCACGGCCTAAGCCGCCACCGCGCCCACACTCCAAGCCGCCCCCGGGCGGCTTTTTCACGCCCGCCGTAGAGCGGGCACCACATCAGGGGTCTCACATGTCCGAACCAATCAGCGGCAGCGCCGCAGGCGTAGCAGGCTGGAAGCTTATCGGCGGTCTCGCGGGCGCTGGCGCCATCGGCGCCGGGCTCGCCTCTCTCGTTGTGATGTGCATGATGACGCCGCGAAGCAAGAAGGAATGGGCCGTAGGCCTGACGAGTACGGTTGTTGGCTCCGCCTGTGGGGGCGCCGCTGTAGTGCAGAAACTTGGCCTACAGGCATGGGCGCACGACTATATCGGGTTGATTGCGCTGATCGGTCTCGTATTCGCCTGTGGGCTGCCGGCTTGGGCCATCGTGCGCTGGCTGTTCAACTTCGTCGAGCGTCGGCGCGACAAGGACCTGGCGGAGGTGGCGGGGGAAGTGCGCGACGCGGTGACGGGGGGGGGGCAATCATGGCTGACCTTCTTATCACGGCCGCGCAGCTGCGCGCCATCACGCCGCTGGCCGGCGCGCGCGCCGACGCGTTCGCCACGCCGCTGGCTGCAGCGATGCTGCAGTTCGAGGTCAACACGCCCACGCGCGCGGCTGCCTTCCTGGCGCAGGTCGCGCACGAGTCCGGGCAGCTGCGCCTGCTGCGCGAGATCTGGGGGCCGACGCCGACGCAGCGCCGGTACGAAGGCAAGGCGGACCTCGGCAATGTCGAGCCCGGCGACGGCAAGCGGTTCATGGGACGCGGCCTGATCCAGGTCACCGGCCGCAAGAACGGCATCCACGACATGCCGTTCCCGCTCTGGATCGCCCAGAAGTACGCCCGGGAGGGCTATCAATTCACGCCCACGGAGGTGATTCACCATGCTGATTCTTGACGCTATCGGGGCGGCCATCAAAGCCGTCTTCGCTACGCCCGAACGAAACTTCTTTGCCGCGGTGCTGGTCGTGCTGGCACTGGCCGGCGGCTCGTTCTGGGTCTACCGGCTCGAGCGCGACGCGGCGCGCGCGGAGCTGGCGCTGGCCAAGTCCGACCTAGTCAAGGCCAAGGGCGACAACTAGGCGCTGGCGGGTTCGTTGACCACTCAGAACGCTGCAGTGGCCGCGCTTGAGGCGCAGGCCAAGATCCGCGCCTATGCCGCGGCGAAGGCCGACGCCGAAACGCAGGCGGCCCAGTCCAAGTACACGCTGCTGGCGGGCAAGATCCAGGTGCAGGTGCCGGGCGCGGACCAGTGCGCATCGCTGCACGGGCTGCGGCAGACCATCACGACCGAGCGGGGGAAGCTATGAAGTGGCAACTTGCGAAATTTCGAAATTTCGCGGCGTGCACGGCACTTGCGGTGCTTATGCTGGCTGGCCGCGCCGCCGCACCGCGGGTGATTGAGAAGCCGGTGGAGGTGATGGTGCCGGTGGCCGTGCCCTGTAAGACGGCCGAGATCCCCGAGCCGGACTGGCCGCTGGCGAAGGTGCCCGCCACCGCCAGCGACTTCGAGTTCTTCCGGGCCGCGCTGGCAGAGCTGGCGCTGCGCGCGGGCTACGAGGTCAGGCTGAAGGCGGCCGTAGCCACCTGCCAGTAGCGATTACTGGAACAGCGTCAGGTCGACGCCGTCTGGCGCTAGCTTGAGTAGCAGCATGGCGCCGCGAGGCGCTACAATTCAGCCCCAGCGCGCTTTGGCGTCGCCACAATACACGCACAGGAGGCATGAAGGCATGGGCGCTATAGCATGGGCGGCGGCCGTTTTATTCTATTGGCGGTTCGTAAGTGCGCGGGCCGCACTCATCCTGATAGGGATCCTGGCATTCGGCGTTTTTACATATTGGTTCGATCCTGATCAGCAGGCGTGCAATGGCAGAACGTGGTTCTGCGATTTCGTTCCGGAAAGGGTCGGACGTGTGCCGCCTCCAAAACCGGAATCATGCCCTCCAGTTGAGCCGCTAGACACACCGATTTTCCAAAGCGAAGCCGCCAACGCCGAAGTTGAGAAGCTGGTTCAGGCCGGCGTCTGCCAGCAGACCGCGATCGATAGGGTTCGGAATGGCTGGAAGGTGCCATATCACCCGGCATTTAGGGGTGTTCCCAAGGCGGACCGCTGATTCGGATTTTGAGCCGGCAATTTAAATTGTGGTAACTACGACGCCGAAAACGTCGCGCAGTAACTGGCGCTGCACCGGGGCGTAGTTAGTGCACATCCTCATCTCCTGGCAAGGGAGCACCCGCTGCGCCTTCTCCGAGACGCGCCGATGCTTGTCCTGCGCATCTTGCCACGTCACCGAGGTGAAGATCTTGTCGATGCCGCCGCCGATCAGGTGGGTCAGGAAAACTGGCTTGTCGGTCATCGTGTGCGACCATGGGCAGAAGCATGCCCAGACGCGGGCATCCTGCTCAGGAAGGTCAGTGCGCAGCACGAAACGTTTGGACCAGCCCCTTAGGAATTCATGATGAGCGTTCCCGTCCATCGCATGGACCGGCTGACCGTAAGGGACCGCCGGCCGGGCAACCTTGATCCGGTGGTGCTGGCCGTCCTGCTCGAAAGACAGGTAATCGGCCGTCCACACCATCTTCTCGATGTAGCGCGTCTCGATGCCGTGCACGGTCACCGCGTTGGCCGTGACGGTGACGTTCTCGCAGTCGAGGCGCAGCTCGGCCGTGTCGCCGGGCAGGAACTGGGTTTCCAGGAAGATCGATGCCGCCTGGTAGGTCACAGGGAACATGCCATCTCCTGGCGGGTGGCATAGTGGCGCTCGCCGCGCGTGTGCAGGCAGATCGAGCGAGGGCCAGCAAACTGGATGCTTTTGGCAAGCTGGAAGCTCAGCGATGCGCCCTGGTAGTCGAACGCCAGGCGGTCGATTGTCCACGGCAGGGCCATGATCGCCGCTATATCGACCCCCGACAGGGTGATCGTCGCGCTAGCGGCCTGCGCGGCGGCCTCCACCTCCGGGTTCCAGGTCTCGGCGGTGAGCAGCGGATCGTCGACGGTGACGTGGGGGCAGCGGATGGCCAAACGCGCGGCCCCGTGGGACTGGCTGTACAGGTAGACTGTATCGGGGGCGCAGGCGAACATGTCTCTCTCAATGGATACTGTATGGATGTCCAGTATAGGAGCCGTCCGAGAGGGATAGTCGATTGTCGAGTTAACTGTATGAATATACAGTGCCACCCATAAAGCGCACTGAGGAGCACTATTTTGGTGCATAAACAGCCTTATGAAGCACTTCTGCTAACCCCCATTCAGCCCCCATAATTCTTGTAAGGTGCTGATTTATATAGAGTATGCTTGCCCCTTCCTCGCACAAAAGTCTTTTTTACGTCACTTATTCGCCTCGTTTCACCTCCCGCATTTCCGCATCACTTCAGCCTGCAAAGCTAGGCCCCACAAGGCTTAGCAGGTGATTTGTGGCAATCGCCTCGTTGCACTCTGCTACTCCCATTTCACTTATCATCGGCGCTCCGGCCCCATAGCAGCCCCACGTTCGGCCCCACGAAATGGCGCACTTTGCGGAGTCCGCAACAGGCTGGCGCGCGCAGGGAAAGGTGGCCACCATGTTGCCCACCTGGGAAGCAGCCTTCTGAAGCCCATGGCGCCGCAGCAGAAGCCGAGCGTCTTGTATTTGCGGCGGATCTTGCGAACACCTCGGCTTTTGTTGACTATTCTTTGCAATCGAAATTGGTTGATGCTGGTAGCCTGTTTGCCCCCGACGCCCAAATTCGATTGCCGACCAATGATCACCGTTCTCGCCATCGCCGTTGCCTGCGGCGCATTTCTCAGGCTTTGCGTCGCGTCCCCGTATGAAGATGCATTCGGGCTGGGGAAGTGCGATGTGGGCGGCCTCAGTGAGGGTGTGGCGCAGAGTCACGATAGTGACGGTAACGGTCAGTGGCCGAGCACTCGAGGCATGGCGGCGGATCATTGAATTGCTTCGCATCCCGTGTTCGCGATGAGGTGGATTGCGACTGGTATGCTGTCTCGAAATCAATAGCTCCCCTGCGAAACGAGCCATGAAACCCATTCTTTTGCTGCTGATCACCTGTGGCGCACTGCTCAGCGGCTGTGCAGTGCTTCCTTATGACGATGGCTACGGCGGTGGCCAAGGCAACGGCTGCCCTCCCGGGCAAGCCAAGAAGGGGAATTGTCGAGTTGACCAAGGCGGGAATGAGTCCTTTTGCCCGCCTGGGCAAGCGAAGAAGGGCCGCTGCTGAATTGCGCGCGGCGATCACTTCGTCTCTCCCTTGGCGATTGCGGCGCGCATGGCGGCGTCCATCTCCACAAGGCAAGCCGCGTCAACTATCGCTATAGCCTTGGTGTTTCCGGCCCGACGCAACCACCGATACCGCTCGGCATCGCGCTTGTCCTCGCTGGGCTGCTCTGCGGCCTTTTCGGTGGCATCACCGATATGGTCGGCGGCCATTTTCGTCACGTCACGAGAATGGCCGGCCAAGAGGGGCCGCAAGGCATTGGGGCCGCCAGTTAGTCCGCGGTGCTCATATTGACCGCAGACAAACTCGATAACGCGGGTCTGTTCATCCGTCAGCACGTGGCCGCATGTCTCGCAGGAGATATCGTCGTAGTTGGCTATCCTATTGGGGTGTTCGCACGGCGCCGGCGAGCGGCGCAGTCCGGGCACGGATCAGTCTGGTAGCCCGCAATCGGCGCCGACGAAGCCGCTGATCTCGCCTCGGCCATTGCACATGCTGCATACCGGCGGCGCGGGCCTCTGCGGCGACGCGAACGCGCTTGGCGTCGGCAACCATCTCGCGGCCTCACGCTCAATTGGTATGGCAGTCATTTGCATTCCAATATGCTCGCGGCACTGCATTTGGGAGGTTTACGTATCAGGATGCCGGCGAGACGCGCACCATCAAAGGGGCGTGGGTAGCAGCAACGATTGGATCGGTGCTTTCGGAGTCTCCCCGGGCCCGTGTGCCTGCTGCTGGAAACCATTGTCGCCAGTCCTATGGCGCATTTCCTCTTGTGGGATTTCCGTATTTGTCGTTTCGCCACACCACCCCGATCCAGCGATCTACATTCCCCCATAAAGGGCTATTGCAGACACCGCCAGCGCGTCGGAGACTGAGCATCACTTCACTCTCATGAAGCTGACATGGAAGCCACAAAAGTGCAGGGCGACGCCGCCAAGAAAAACGCCATGCGCGCCGAGATGCTTCGCGCGCAGGCGAGGCGGTTCATGAAGTTCGTGGGCGAATGTCTTGCTCAGGAGGGATTCATGGCCCGCGCCGCGGTGGAAGGCCCAGCTTTGCCGGGTGACGAGAGAGAGAGTTTCGAGCTCAATACTAGCTTCGGCCGCGTTTATGCCCAGTTCGGCTTTGCGAAGTGGGATGGACGCCTCGTGGGGCGGTACCAATTCTCGCGCTTCATTCTAGGCGCGGATGAGATGATCCGGCTGGTCCCATTCCACGTGATTCTGATCGAGGATCAGGGGAACGCAACCTTTGCCGAGGATGGCTTCTTCGAATGGAAGATCCCAGATAGTCCGGATAGCAACTACGGTCCGGCGCTCGTCGGCTGTTTGCTCCACGGATTCCAGGAGTCGCTTCCACAGATAAAGCGACCACAGTAGAACCAGAACCGATTTGCCGGAACGCAGCCACCTTCGGGTGGCTTTCTCTTTTCCGCAGCCCTGACCGGCTGCTGCTCTTGGCCACCTCCGGGTGGCTTTTTCGTCTAGGGCGCCAGCGTGCGCACCAGTCTCGACTTCAGCGGCCAAGGCCTAAATGCGAGAATCCAGACGCAGGCCAGAGGCCCAAATACAGGTATCAGGGCTAGATACTCGTAGCCCGACTCGAAGCGAGCCGTCCGGAAAACCTTCCGGAATGGGAAGAACCAGAGCGCCTCGAAGACGAGAAAGCCCAGCAGGAAGATGCTCATAGCGGCCTCATGGTGCGGTGCACACGTTGGAAGCAGTGTACGGCCGGTCTGCGTTCTTTGATTCCCCAATATTGGGGGATCGTTTGGGTTCCTCGAATGACTCCCCACCCCTCAGCATTTTCTCCACACAAAGCCAGTTTCCGCGCTGTCCGGATAGGCAGCAATGACGCAAAGCCATGGCTCGCCCCGAGCTGGCTTCTTCTTTGCCGGGGTCACAAATGCCCGAACCAATTGGCGGCGCTGCCGTAGCCGGCGCGGCGGTCGTGCAGAAGTTCGGGCTGCAGGCCCGGATGCACGACTACATCGGCCTGGTGGCGCTGTTCGGCGTTGTGTTCGCCTGCGGCCTGCCCGACTGGGCCATCGTGCGCTGGCTGTTCAACTTCATCGAGCGCCGGCGCGACAAGGACCTGGGCGAGCTGGCGCTGCGTGCCGGCTACGAGGTCAGGCTGAAGGCGGCGGCAGGGGTGTGCAGATAGGCTGTGTAGGGTGACGCATGACGGCGTGCCCTGTCCCGCATACTTGCCTCACTTGGTGCGAGGCGTTACGTAGGGCGTAACGAGTTCAAAGCAATCAAAAAGCACTGCAGATTTTTTCGCCTTGGAATCATAGGCATGAACCTCGATGCATTTGTACGCGCTTTCGCCCCTTTGGAGGAAGAACGTTTCGGTTGCTACCCCGATTGGAGTCGAGTCGTTCGTAACCGCGGCAATGCCGTAACCACGTGCAACAAGCTCGGATAGCGACAACCCAACGCGCTGCCATTGGCTGTCAGGCGCTTCAACTGCTTGAGCGGATAGCGCGGCTGTAGCGAGGAAAAAGGAAGCGATACGGAGGGCTTTCATTGTGAAGTCGCAGTTGATTCCACCGGGGGATGCGGTCATGGCGCCTTCCTTCGTGGCGCGAGTGGCGCCGCCTCAGTTTCCATCATATGCGCAGGAAACGGCAGCCTCAAATCTGAGGGGCCCCTGGCGTGACGAGCGCGCGGCGGCATACTGAGCTCCGGTGGGGTTTCTGCATCCGTTGTAGGCGCGGCCGCCGCCGGCCGCCAGAGGGCGGGGTCCCACAGGCCTTCCAGGACAGGTTGTACCGCACAAAAATTGCCGCGACCTGGGAGGCGAGTCGCGGCACTGCGGCTGATCGGGGAAGGGGGGCGCCGAGTTGCCGGTGGGCGTGCCTGTCGTCTCGGTTTAGGATCGTTCCTGATGACTTCTTCGTGGCGTCCCATTGGCAAGCGCCAGCGGCCGCTGTTTGCGTATAGGTGCCGGACATCCTGGTTGGGCTATGAATGCGACCCTCCATACGCACCTGATTTCCGAGCCAGTGGCTCGCTTCGATGGAGATGCGCTCACCGCTTACGCTTCCGGATTCGATTGGGTAGTTGCCCGGTTTTCCACCGATGCTCGGCTGGACGGCCGGCGCAGATAACGAGACCATGGCGCCTGCGCATCCGTCCGTAGCAAGCCCTGGCGGACGCCGCTTCAGAGGCGACACCGCCGGGCCATCGGAAGCCTTATTTGACCTGCGGAGAGCTTGCCCGATTCGATCCTGTAAGACTGCATGCCTGCTCGACTGCGCGGCTCACCCGTGCCGGTATCAGTCCACTTAAACGCGAAGCGAAACCAGGCTCGATTATCTTCGAATGAGTGGTCATGGACGACGACATATATGCCGGGGCGTTCTTGTTGGACCTTAGCAATCTCTGCGTAGTCCTCCCGCGTTACCGTCCGATTGCCTTGTTCATCGTGTCGAATGTGGTGCGTTCCTACGCAGTCGGGGACGAGATCAAACCGGCCCTCATGCCAAACGCTCTCCCAGCGGTCGAATAGATCGGCCGGGTACCTTCGGCAGCACTTCTCTGGCACGCGCGGCTGTGAGGCGATGCTTCTCTTGGTCCGTTCCCACGTTGGTGAGCGCAGGATCACTTCTCGCCTTGCGCTCTTGAGGTGGGTAAGGGAGGCTGGTTGCTCATGGCATTGCTAATCTATTTAAAATCAATGACTTGTTGGATTCTCTGGCCGCGCAAGCACCCGCAGGGGGGTGATTCTCTACCTTGTCAGGCGAGAGCTCAGTTCGCCGGCGTTCTTGCTGTCCGTGCGTTGCGCCTAAGATGCGCGGGTGAGGGCGCCAATGGTCTTGTGATGCACACGTTACGATTTCGTAACGTGTCGGCGCGGGGGGGCGGGATAGACTGAATCGCATAGGTCCTCATACGTGGGCTATAGGAGATCGAGATGCGGAAGATCAAGGTGTTCGCCAGCTTGGCGCTGGCGGCGTGTACTCTCACTTCGATTGCGGGCTATGCCCAAGATAGGGGGCCTGGCGGCGATGATCGCGGAAGGCCACCCATGGGTCATGATCAGGGACAAGATCACGATAGCCAGCACGGCTACAGCGACCGCGGCCGGCATGGTGACCACCATCAGCAAGGTGACAGAGGCTGGGAAGGTGACAGGGGCAGGGAACAGATGGACGAAAGGTATGGCCCTGATCGTCGCGCCGATCGTCCGGGCCCTGGCAGCTGGCACAAGGGTGAAAGGGTCCCCCCGGAATACCGTCAGCGTCAGTACGTGATCGATGACTGGCGCGCCTATCGGCTGTCGCCTCCGCCGCGCGGATACCAGTGGGTGGGCGTTGGCGGGGATTACTTTCTCGTCGCCGTTCCGACCGGCGTGGTCTTCCAGGTGGTCATCGGGCGCTAGGTTGCGCACAGCAAAAAGCCCGCCGGGTGGCGGGCTGCGATGATTTGACGATAAGCCCTTAGTGTCGATGGATCAGGTGGTCAAACCATGTCTGGACGGCACGCTGTTGTGCCGATAGCAGGGTCGGATCATGTTCGCGGAGCACCCAGACAACGATCGCGCATAGCGCTAATCCGACGAGCAGGACGACTAGCGAGGCAACCATGGCGCCTCCTATTGGGTGACTATACAACCAGTGTAGGCCATTCCCGCCGTGCCCGAGCGTGTCAAGTCCTGACATAGGTTGACACGGACAAGAGCCTGCGCCTTAGGCGGGGCGACGCATTAGAACGTCAGTTCTGACTCAAGTGGGGTCCACCCGCGAGCGCCGTGGGTCTTCATGTCAACCGCCTCCATTTCCTTGCCTTGCCCCTGGCAGTACTCGTTGGCACGACGCAGGCTGCTGGCCTTGATTAGATTGGCTCAAACCGGCCCGGTGGAATGCCCGCTCCCCCGTTTTGTGGAGAGTCAAGCAAGGGAACGCGCCACGCGCAGCTGCGATGTAGGCGGCCGCGTTGCGGGTGCCTTCTGCTCAATAAAAGGTCTCAGGCTGGCCGCATGCGGCCTACGCGCAAATCCCGAGGCGGCAGGCGCATCCCCGACTTGCTGTCATGGTATCTCGCAACGACGAACCGCCTGTAGGACGAAATCCGGCATGAAATCAGTGCGCACCCGATAGCCTTTGCGTATGGCTTGAAGGATGCTGAACTACCCAGCTCGGACAAGCCCATGCTGCTCTTTGTGATCGTTACCCTTGCGGCAATTGGGGTGATCGCCATTGTGATTTCCCTGATGAAATAGTGTCAATGCTCCGATCCAGTTCCCCGAAGACCAGACGAGGCTAACGGGGGCGCCAGGTCGGCGAGCATCGCGCCAACGGCCGGTACGCGGGTCGACTCCTACTACAGCGGGGAGTCCCACATCTGCAGTCTTGGTTTCCAGCGACGGCGGTTAATTTGACGTGTCGCTCAATGCAGCCATTCGTTGAGAGAAGCTGCTTCAAGATGAAGTCGGAGTGGCCAGTCTCAGCGCGCGGTCGCGGATCCTTCCTAGGAGATGCTATGGCTTTCAAATACACCTTCATTGATGTAACCAACGCCACGCCCGCCGGCGCCCCCGTTCTCGTGGCTGAACTGACCGCAGACGCGCCCATCGCGCATCTCGCTATTGGTGCGGTCATTCGTCTGCCGGACGCTGGCGGCAAGCCTTGGCTGGTAAAGGAACTGAGCCTGAGCCCGACGATCCAGGCGAACGTGGTCGGCGCGGACCTGGCGGTCTTGGTCTATGTGACTGCCGAGTAGGCCTCCGGCTTTCGCAGACATCCACGAACGCGCTGTGTGGCTGTCACGCAGCAATTCCCAGCATCTTTGCCGGCAGTGGCGGGTACTGCCGAACCTGACCGCATGCCGAACAGGATGCTCCGGCGGGTACCACGGTCAGCCTGCCGCGGCTTGGAGCCGTCGAACTCGCGCGCCCGCTCCGGATCCCGGCAGGCCAGCCAGTCATCCTATTCCGCCCGCGGCACAATCACCGTCATCCGTTTTTCCTTGCCTGGGGCGTGGAGGCGGTTCATGAGCGAATGCCTGTACGCCGCTCATGGGGCAGATCATGTTGTCCGAGGGGGGGCCGCCGACAGTTGGCTGCCGCAATGCCGCTTGCATGACGAGTCAACGATTGCGAAAATCGCGAGCGGTTTTGGACGATGCTGACGAACGCGCGTCGCAACAAGGGCTCAAGAAACAACCCATGAAAAAAATGACAACGCTTTTTCTAGCGTTAACGGTCGCCGGCTGCGCAAGCTCGGCGGCGCCGAACTTCGTGAACGGAAGATATTACATGGCAGGCGATTCGACATGTGAGCGATACAGGGTTCTTTCGCCAAGTCGAATCATGTGCTTTAACTCGGACGGTCAGGCAACCGGATACAGAGACGCCATGACCGATCAGCAGTTGCAGATGTATCAGTTCAATCAGCAGATGACTGTCCAGCAAATGCAGCAGCTCAACGCGCAATTGCAGCAGCAAAACCAGCAACTGCAGCAACAGCAGAACGCATGGCGTCAAATGCCGCAATACGTGGCGCCGCAAGCTGCGCCTCTGACACCACAAGACGGCAATCAGATCCGGTGCATCAACACTGGGCCGGTTACTCGCTGCCAATATTAATGACGCATTGCGCCGCCTCCAGGGCCGCAAACGCAAGCCACCCGCGATGGTGGCTTTTTTTATGGCTGCCGGCCCGTTGTCGGCGCTCGCAGTAAGCGCTATTTCGCTGAGCCGCCCGGCTCCCAGGGCGGGTTGGGCTGCGCCTGGTCATAGGCAGGGCTGGGTGGCCAAAGTGAGCGCCAAGGGCAATCAGCGGCTTGCCAGCACCGTTGTCACGCCAGCGCCGGGCACGCCGTATCGGGTGTGGGCATAAAAAAAGACCGGCCGAGACGGGAGATCCTTGCCGGTCTTGCGCAGAAGCAGGAGCGCAAAGGGGCACAGCAGATGCCGTGCGGCGCGAATTAAATCAAATTAAGATCTGGTATGCAACAAATTTAATTTGTAAGAGCGAGATGACAAGATGTCCCTAAATTCAGTCAAAGCTCGCCATGTGCCGGCTTCTCCATTTTTTGGGGCCTTGGCGGCCGAAACAGCCTTCCGGGCCGCCACTGGCCTGTCGCCGGCGCTCTCCGCGCGCTGGCGGACGCAGGCAACCGCCTGCGGGCTACGGGCATAGACGACGGGAGAGCCGTTTTCCAACGCGACCCCAATTTGACAGGATGCTGTCAATTAGGTAAAAATGACAGTATCCTGTCAAATTGATGGGTGGCTCGGCGCTTTGGTGATGCGCCCGGGCAAGCTATTGATGCTGTCTATTGCACTGCTGATCCCAGTTGCCGAGGGTTCACCAATTTCCCCGCGACAGCCGCGGAATCGATACAGGAGATCACGATGAAGCAGACAACAGTCGCTGCAACGCAGGGCAATCTTGCGCTGCTTGAAGCGGGTGACGGCACCGATCTGCCCGTGCTGTTCCTGCATGCGGACTCGGGCAGAGCAAGCCAGTGGTCGGAGATGCTCAAACGCATCGGGCGACGCAGGCGGGTGTATGCGGTTGACTCACGGGGAAGCGGAGATAGTGCCCCTGCTGCGGATGGTGATTATTCCTATGCGGGGCGAGCACAGGACATTGGCGATACAGCCGCGTCCTTGAAACTTGATCGGTTCATTGTCGTGGCACACAGCGGCAGTGGTGCGGCTGCGCTGGAATATGCTGCCAGGCACGCGGGCCGGGTGGCGGGACTGTTCCTGCTTGATCCTGCGACGGATCCACGGGCGCTTCCTGCTGATGTTCGCGCCGGGTTTCTTGAGGCCCTGAATGGGCCTGCGAGCCTTGATGTGCAGCGGGGGTTTTATGCTTCGATTGCGGGCAACAACCCACAGGTAAAGGCCAGAGTGTTGGAAGACTGTGCTGCGGTTGACCCGGCAGCCCGGCTGGGATTTGCGGCCGCGTTCGCAAGCTGGAATCCCGAAGCTGCGCTCGATGCATGGAAAGGCCCCATTTTTCTCCTGGTCAGCAGCGCAAACGACAAGCCAAGTGCGCTCCATGCGCTGCGCCCGGCGTTGCCGCATGCCGTGGTGGCCGATACCGGGCACTGGATACAGCTCGACCAGCCCGATCGCGTCGAGCGAGAAATCCTGCGTTTCATCGCTAGCGTCCAATAGGAAGGAGTTCGGGAATGACTGTCAATAAGACCAAAGCGGGCATGATTCTGACGGATATTGTGCTGATGGTGTTCCGTCTCGAGGGCGGTTTCATGGAAGCAGCCGAACAGATCGCTGCGCCAGCGGGATTGACGGCGGCCCGTTGGCGCGTTCTTGGAGCCGTGCTCCATGAACACCGCACTGTCGCGGAGATTGGGCGCTTCATGGGGCTAACCCGGCAAAGTGTGCAGCGTCTAGCCGATGTCCTGGTAGGCGAGGGTCTAGCGATGTTTATCGACAATCCATCACATAAATCCGCCAAATTGCTCGCCCCAACCGCCGCAGGCCATTCCGCTGTGGCGCTATTGGCAACGCGTCAAGCGGCCTGGGCGAATGCAGTCAGTCAGAAATTCAGCGCTGAACAGCTCATCCAGTGCAAAACAACGATCGAAGAAATCATCTCTTGTGTCGAGGCGACGCCAATTAGCCCCGGCAAGCGATAAGCGAGGGCGCTGGTGCTACGGTAGAACGCCCATGCGCAACTTCCTCTATACGCTTGAACCTGCCAAGGAGAAGCTTGTCCCGCATTGAATCGCGCTTCTCGATTCAACGCCCCGACTGCTTGTCAGATTTCTCCGTGCCGCGTCTCATTTTCAGGCGAGGAATTCGACAACCCCACCGTTTAAGTGGTACATCGCTCCGACAATTTTTAATTTTCCATCTTTCTCCATCGGCGCCAGCACGCTACTCCCGTTTCGTATTGCGTCGATCGTGCGCCGAACATTGGTTTGTGCCACCGCATCGACAAATTCATCATTCTTGCTGCTTCTGTCACCAGAGTACTGCGTTTCATCCACAGCCGGTCTGATCTTGGCCAAGAGACCGGTCAGGTTTCCCAGTTCAACGTGATCAATCGCGCCCTTGATTGCCCCGCATCCTGTGTGCCCCAGCACCAAGATAACTTTAGCGCCGGCCGCTGCACAGGCGAACTCCAGGCTTCCAATGAGATCGTCATTGACAATATTGCCCGCGACACGCGCGTTAAAAGTATCGCCAATTCTCGTGTCAAGGATGATCTCGGCCGGAGCCCGGGAGTCAATGCAACTCAAGATCACCGCCGCTGGATACTGCCCGCCGGCAGTCACTCTTTTTTGTGCCAGATAATCGTGGGGTAGCATCTTCCCCGAACGGAAACGTCTATTTCCTTGCTTAAGGCTCTCGATAATCTGGTCCGGTGTCAATTTGTCCCGCTCGGACTTCGATAGCGCCGCCGCGTAAGCCGATTCAACGCCCCCCATGGTTCCCGCCAGCCCAAT
Source organism: Cupriavidus sp. GW823-FHT07A04 (assembly GCF_058794615.1). NCBI lineage: Bacteria > Pseudomonadati > Pseudomonadota > Betaproteobacteria > Burkholderiales > Burkholderiaceae > Cupriavidus > Cupriavidus sp. GW823-FHT07A04. Next base: position 112,653 of record NZ_JBXAHA010000016.1, on the reverse strand, counting down.
GGCTGCGACGCCAAGCGCAGTCTTCAGTACGGTACGTCTTCCAACGCTGTTGGAGGACGTCGCTGGACAACAGTCAGTCTTCTTGTGCATTTCATCCTCCGCAAACAACCGCAAGGCGATCGTTGTTGCCAGCATCGCGGTGCTGTCGTGCATGGGCGATTCTCTTGGCGCCGGCTCCCGGATAGGCAGCAGCAGATCGCCAAGCCACCTGCTTCGCAGCTAGCCCCAAACACATGGTATTTGAAGTGAGGTTCCCAGGCTATAGGACTTTGGTCCATTGGGGGGCAGGTCAGCGCGGACGATATCGCTTCGTTTATACAGAAGCGGAAGCCGGACTCGCGCGGAAAGTTCGGGGATGAGGCGGCAACTCAGATCTATGTGCCTGAGCGCCAGGCAGGCATGCCGCTCGAGTTTGCCGGCGCCGCGTATCGTTTTGGGCACGCAAGAGAACGGGGACGCTCATGGCCTCGGCACGGCGGCGTCGCTCCTATTCATTTGCCCGGCTGAGCCCGGGCTGTCGACGGATTCAACGAGGTTTTGCTTCCACCGCCGCCGTAGTCCCGCGAAGCTCCCGCAGTCTGCGCAGCGGTCAACTCTTCTCGCTGATGCCCTGAAGTGGCATTGCTATAGCGCTGCGTAATGGCGCCGTTTACGCCAGAGAGCGAATTGCCCTGACCTTGTGCTGAGCCGTAGGCCGTGCTGCCGTGCTGCTGCGAGGCGGCGGCATAGCCACCGTAGCCAGCCGATCCGGAAGATTTGTAGGCCGCGAGTTGGGCGTGAACTGCGCCCGGCACCAACATTAGAGCAAGAATCGGAGTAATTCTCATGCTGCATTCCGGTTGGGTGAAAGAGGGGGCGGCAAGGTGGTTGCTACACCCTCGAGAGAGGGCAAAGGGGCAATCCGTCGCCGCTATTGATTGTGGTGCGTCGCACCAGTTTCAGTACCCCGCCGTAGAGGGGAGGGCTGAGCGCGTTGCGGCGTGGGCTATATGGCGACGAGGGAGATAGCGCCGGCTGGGCATCCGGAAAGAATCGCCCCAAGCAGGAGAGTGCTGGGGCATTACGTGATAGCGGGTGACTTCGCCGTGCACGTTGGATGCTGGCTGCTAAAGCCTGTGCCAAAATCGGGATTTCGGCGATGAGGAAGGAATGAAACGATGACTGCAAATCGCAGCACCAGTCTGGATATCCGAAGGCTTTCCCCGGCGGAATGGCGGCAAGCTTTTCCTGTCATCACGCAATTGCGCTCGCTGGATGAAGCCGAGTTCCTGCGCCGAGCCCGCCGGCAATCGCATTCTGGCTACGAGCTTGTTGGCGCTTTTCAAGGCAGCAAGCTTATCGGCGTGATGGGGATGCGGCCCGTCCATACGTTGGCGCGCGGGGCACACCTGCACGTCGATGACCTTGTGGTCGATGCGCAAGCGCGGGGAAGTGGTGCCGGTCACGCCCTGATGGCATATGCGGAAGCCGACGCGCGTGCGCGCGATATGACTGCTGTGTTTCTCGACGCACGGCCGGAGGCCATTCCCTTCTATGAGCGCGAGAGCTATGTCCTCCATCCTGCTCCCTCGATGAAGAAAGTGCTCCGATCCTCCTAGTGGCCATTCCATGGAGGTAGGCTGGCGTGTCGGGTCCTCGACGCCAGCCGCCAGAGCATGATCAGCCTCTTATGCTCCTGGGGTCCCGCCCGTAGCTATTCCGCGTGCGGATCTGGCCATCCTGGCCGTGCACCAGGAGTTCCACCTTCTCGCGCTGTGCAATCGCCGTCGCGGCTTCCACCGCTTCTTCCTGAGTGAGGAAGTGTGCTCTTTCGCCCTTTGCCCCCTCGTGGATGATGTCCCACCCGTCGCCATGAGGCACGACGTGTACGTTGCGTTGCGGTATCGAATCCATGGTTGTCTCTCTGAGCAGTGCGCTACTGCTGTTTTAGGGGATGTTCTGTCCGCGGGATGGCGGGAGGTATCCGATATTTCGTCTGGACATCGGATGTCGCGCTATTTTTCCGGCTGTCCGACCAATACGTCGAGCGGGACGCGCAGCGCCGCCGCCAAGCTCTGGAAAACCTCCGGGCTGCCATCGCGTTTGCGGTTTTCTATCTGGCTAAGGTAGGGCTTGCTAAGGCCTGCCGCTGTCGCCAGCGCATCCTGGGTCATGCGGCGATATTCCCGCCATGCCTTGACCGGGTTATCCCCGGCGAGTTCGGCGTCCAGGATGGCGGCGGGGATCCGAAAGGTGTTGTCTTGGGCCTTGGCGTGGTCTGGCAGCGTGACATCGCCCGGATCCTCGACCCGGTGCTTGATCCGCTCCCACACCTCAATAGGCACTACCGCGAACTCGGGGTGGCCGTCACGTTCGATGAACTGAATATTGATCATGGAAAGGCACCTCCTCGATGGGCGTTCCGCGGCATTTGCGGGCATGGCTTGGGCGGCCGGGCCGATTGCCTGGTGAACGCGATCGTGTGCATCTTCATGTTAGCCATTGCGGCTAACAATTGTGCAAATATTGTTTGCTGGTTGCCGTCGCACCCGATGCGCGGAACCTTGATCTTTGGCCGGCGTCGCAACCCGTCAACCCACCAAAACGTCCTCGCCCACGATCGCATCAATCTCCGCATACGACCAGTCCGACTCCTCACCCACCGCCAGCTCCAGATCAATCCATGCGCGCTTGATCAACGGCTCAGCCCCCAGCCCGCGTCGCGAAACGACCCGGATCAACCGTCCGCCGCGCGCTTGTATGAACTCAGCCTCTGCTTGCGTGGACACATCGGGGACCACAACATCGCGGCCATCGAGCCGGGCCAGCGTTTGCGCGAAGTACCTGACCAATACATCCGGATCCATCGGCGCACGGTTCCATGATTCCCGAAGCGTGCGCAGCAGTTGGGCAGGTGACTTGCCCAGCGCCGGGATGACGTCATGGAGTTTGGCCAGGCCGAAGTATGTCTCATGGATGCCCGCACAGGCCTGGATCATGTGGCGCAGCGGGGCGTCGAAGGTGATGACGTGGAAGGCGTGGTTCCCGCAAGCCAGGTAGTTCGTGATGAGGTCCTGGCCGGAGCCCGGGCGGCCGCAGAGTCCTATGAGCATGAAGTTTCCTTGGTCGTGCAGCTTCAGGGAAGTCGATGCCAAAGATTACCTATGGGTAATTAAAAAGGCAAGCTCGACGGGTAATCGAGATGCCCCAAGAGGATCGTGCGGAGCGCGGGGTGATACATCCTGCAAGCCGGAAGTCGCGCTGATCTCAGCTTGCGGACGTTTTCTTGCGTGGCTTGGCGGGTGTCTGTATGCCGCTTTCGTGAACGGCGTTGCTGGCTTGCTTGAATGCCGTGCTTCTCCCGTCGGTCTTCAGCACGCGGGCAGTTTTGGTGCTTTTCTTGTATTTACGCACCGATTGCACGGCTTCGACCTGCGTGATCAATTCGATGGCCGCGAGCATCCTGTCGATGTCTTCGTTGCGCAAGCCATTGATCAGGCGGGCGAATCGGGCGGCTATCTCGGGCGGCAGGGATTCTTCTTTTGGGGGTGCGGCGGCGTCGTGCGCGTCGCCGTCCAGCCATAGGCGAGGCAGGCCGAGCTTGGCTTCGATGTCGCGTGCGAGATGTTCGCCGATGCGTTTTTTTCCGGCTTTGCCTGTGTCCGAGAATATGCGGGAGAAGTATGAGGGGTCGCGGTCTAGCCGGTCTGACAGGCGCGCTATGGAGCCGCCAAACTGTTCGGCCATGATCTGGGCTAGGCGCTGTTGACGCGTATCTTGAATATCCATGGCCCATTAAACCTGTGCATTACCTGAAGGTAAATTTTCTGTGGGTACTTCAAATTCAATGACTAATGGGTAATTTAATGGGTGGTTTATGCATCAGGAGGCGCTTTCCGGCCATTGATGAATGGCGTGAGAGGCTGGCCGGGGTGCTGGGGATTCTGCCGGTGTGTCATTGCCCTGAGGTATCGCTTCGCCAGCCACCGGCCTGGCGTGGATCAGTAACACTCGATACGGTTGCGGCCGCGTTCCTTGGCGCGGTAGAGCGCCCCATCGCTGCGTAACAGCGATAGGTCCGCGCTGGGATCGGCGGCATGCATGAGGGCAATGCCGACGCTGACGGTCAGCGTGACGATCTGGCTGCCGTCAAGCAGTGGGGTTTCCGCGATCTGATGCTGTACACGCCTGGCGAATCGTGTCGCCGCATCAAGGCTCGCATCGGGGAGCACCACGGCAAATTCTTCGCCGCCGATGCGGCCGGCGAAATCGTGCTTTTGCAGCGCATTGCGCAGCAGCGTCGCGAAACACCGCAGGGCGTGGTCGCCCATGGCGTGGCCCCAGGTGTCGTTGATGGCTTTGAAGTGGTCGAGGTCAAACGTCAGGACGGCGGCAGGGCGGCCGTCGGTGCGCTGGATCCGGGCGAGTTCCTGTTCGATCCGCACGACGAAGTGACGGCGATTGGGTAGTTGCGTCAGGAAATCGATAGTTGCAAATTCCTGCAGTTCTCCCTCGATGCGCTTGCGCTCGGTCACGTCTGTGATAAATCCGTGCCATAGCGTGCTGCCGTCCTCGAGCCGCCGGGGGCGCGCGTCGCCTTGCCGCCAGCGCAGCCCTTGCCTGGGCAGTTCGACGCGGTACTCGAGGTGCCACGGCTTCAGGCTCGCCGCGGATGCGTGAAGCGAGGCGCCGTAGGCTTCCAGATCGTCGGGGTGGATGACGGCATGGATGGGGGCTGTGCTGGCGGCTACCTGTTGCGGCGTGAGTTCGTAGATATCGGCGATGCCGGCGCTGGCGTAGGGGAGGAAGGATTCCCCCGTTGGCAGCAGGCGATGCTGGAATACCAGTCCCGGGACTTCGTTGGTCAGGCTGGTGATCAGGTCGACGGTTTGCTGCAGTTCTTCGGAGAGTGCCTGGATGGCCGTGATATCGGTGGTGGTGCCGATCATGCGCAGCGGCTCGCCGTTGCTGCCGCGGCTGACTACCTTGCCGCGGCTGGATATCCATTTATAGCTGCCATCCTTGCAGCGGATCCGGTGATCCACTGCATAGCTTTCCGTCTCTTGGTTGAAGTGGGCTTGCATGGCGGCCTGGACGTAGGCGAGGTCGTCGGGATGGACGCGGGTATAGCTGTCTTCGATCCGGTTGGTGATCTCGGACGCTTCATAGCCGATGATGGCCTTCCAGCCGGCCGAGTAGTGGATGTTGCCCGCCTGGACATCCCGGTCCCAGACGCCCGTGCCGCTTCCTGCGATGGCCAGCTCGAGCCGCTTTTCGTTTTCCGCTAGCCTGCCGGTGTCGTCGTTCAGTTTGCCTTGGGCCAGGTCGCGCTCGATGATGGCGACCGCCATGTCGGCAAAGTCTTGCAGGAGGCCACGCTCCGCCTGGTCCAGTTCGCGTGATCCGGCGTCGAACAGCCAGAAGGCGCCAAGCTGGCCGCCGCTCGATGTGGTCAAGGCGCACGCCGCATGAAAGCCCATGCATAGGCCGTCGACGAGGATGGGAGCGTCGCCAGGATGCGCATCATGGGGCACATCATGCAGCGTAACCAGCGCAACCGGGACCTTGAAGAGATGCTGTGCGAGGCGTGTCAGCGCGTCAAACCGCTCTTGCTGCAATGCGGCTTTCAGGTTCAGCGGCTTCGAGGTGTCGATGCGGTCATGTCTGGTTTCAGCTTCGGTAGAGGCCCGCATATCCAGGTCAAATGACAATTGACGTTAGCCCGAAGGTGTTGATCGTGCAGCCAGCGCTGCAGTTATGCACGGCTGCGCCAATACTATCAGACGGATCGGCCCGCGGCGGGGTCTGCTAAGGGTTGTCGGCGAAAGGCAACTCTCCCTGTGCCGGCAGCGCAGCTGGCGCCAGTTCGCCCGCGGGTGTCAGCGCGCTGACCCTCACGCCCAGCAATCGGATCTTCCGGTCCAGCGGAACGCGTTTGACGCATTCGGTGGCGGCGCGCCGCAACTGTGCGGCGTCCGCCGTCGGGGCCAGCATGCTGAGGTCGTGGGTGACGGTGTGAAAGTCGTCGTAGCGCAGCTTGACGCCGATGGTGCGGCCCACATAGCCCTTGCGGCGAAGGTCTTCCGCCAGGCGCTGGCACAGGCCGGTGAAGACTTCGGAAAGGGTCTGGCGGTCTTGCTTGGGGTGCAGATCGCGCTCGAACGTGGTTTCCCGGCTCATGGATTTGGGCTCCGAGCTGGTGACCACCGGGCGTTCGTCATGGCCTTGCGCGATCTCGGCTAGCCAGGCGGCGTAGCTGCGGCCGAAATGGCTCTGCAGCATGCCCAGGTCCGCGCTGGCGAGGTCGCCGACCGTGGCGATGCCCAGCGTTGCGAGTTTCTCGGTGGCCTTCGGGCCGATTCCGTTGACCTTGCGCACGGGCAGCGGCCAGATGCGCAGTGGCACATCGCTGGCTGCCAGCAGGGTGAGCCCGTCGGGTTTGTCGAGTTCGGAGCCGATCTTGGCGAGGAGCTTGTTGGGGGCGATGCAGATGGAGCAGCTCAGTCCCGTGGCTTCGCGCACCGCTTGCTTGATGCGGGTGCCGATGTCGGCGGGCTCTCCCGGCACGTCGCTCAGGTCGATGTAGATCTCATCGATGCCCCGGTCTTCGATTTCGCTGGTGAAGGTGGCGACGGCAGCCTTGAACAGGCGGGAGTAGTGCCGGTACGAGTCGAAATCCGTGGGCAGCAGGATGGCGTCGGGGGCGAGTTGCGCGGCCTTCATCATGCCCATGGCGGAGAACACGCCCAGCGCGCGGGCTTCGTAGGTGGACGTGGTGACGACGCCGCGCCCGGCGTAGTCGCGCAGGCGGGCAAAGCGCCGGCTGCCGTCGGGAAGTATCTCGGGTACCGCATTTCGTCCACCACCGATCACCACTGGCTTGCCGCGCAACTCCGGGTATCGCAATAGCTCGACGGACGCGTAGAACGCGTCCATATCCAGGTGGGCGATGCGGCGGGGTGCAGATGACATGGCGTCAGTGGGTTACTGTATGCATATACAGTATATCGAATTCTGCCGACAATACCGCTGCGCCCCGGTCGCGCTACCAGCGATGCACGTAGGTGGCCGTCATGACGATGCCCGCCGCGGGCAGGTGGGAGGTGTTGTTGCTGTTGCGCAGCAACTGGCTGTAGAGCGGGTAGTAGTAGCGGTTGAGCAGATTCTGAATGCCCACTGTGATGGTGTCCTTCTTGCTGACCTGGTAGCGGCTGATGAGGTCCAGCGTGGTGTAGCTGGCCACATCGCGCCGCCCAAAGCTGTCGGCGCCGTTGAGGCGGTAGTCGTGTCCGGCGAAGAAGGTGGCTTGCAGGCGGTGGCTCCAGGCGGGCGTAGGCCGGTACTGCACGTACCCGGTGAGCTTGAGGGGCGGGATGCGGTAGCCGCTCATCTGCTGGCTCGGGCTGCCTTGCGGGGTTTCGCGGCCGCGCATCAAGGTGAAGGTGCCGCCGGTGCCCCATTGCTCGTTGTCGGACAGGTAGTCGGCGGAGGCTTCCACGCCATAGATGCGCTCGGCGGTGCGGGTCAGGATCAGGCCGTTGTTGAAGCTCTGCACGTCGCCCAGGTTGGAGGTGGTGTAGAACACCGCCAGCGAGGTCAGGGTGTTGCCGAAGGCGCCGCGCCAGCCGAGCTCGTAGTTGTTGGTCTTGACCGGCTGCAGGTCGGAGGCGCCGAGATCGAAGCCGGCGCGCGCATTGCGTACCTGCAGGCCGATGTCGGGCAGGTTGAAGCCCTGGCTGAACGCGGCATAGAGCTCGTGCCCCTTGACCGGCTTGTACACCACGCCGACATTGCCCAGCAGCGCGGTGTAGTCGACCGAGCCGCCCTTTACCGTAGCCGGCTGTGCCAGGCGCGATTGCGACAGCGGCACGAAGTCGTTGAAGCGGGTGTTGGCGTACTGGTAGCGCAGGCCGCCCTCGGCCGACCACTGCGCGTTGAACTTGTGCTGCAACTGGCCAAAGCCGCCCAGGCTGCGCGTGGTGATCTGCGGCATGTAGGTGAGCGTGCCGGTCTTGTTGAAGACGCGGCCGCCGCTGGCGTCATAGGCCTTGGGATCGAAGATGTCGATCGGCATGTCGCTGCGTTCCTGCTCGAAGTCCAGGCCCCATACCAGGCGGGTGCGCTTGGCGCTGTCCAGCGGCGTCTTGATGGTGAGGCGGCTGCCGAACACGTCGGAGTTTTGCATGGACTGGTCGACATTGCCGCCGCGCGTGACGACCGAGCGCGCGTCGAAGGGCGTGAAGCGCGTGAAGTAGTCGCGGTAGTAGAGCTGCGCGCAGACCGCGCTGCCTGCCAGGTCCTTGTGCTCATATTCGAGATTGACCAGCATGTTGCGGATCTGGTTCTGGTCGGCGAGCTGCAGGCCGCTGATGGCGCGTGCGGGCACGCTGCCCGGCGTCAGGCGGGCTACCGATGGGTCGGAGGCGTAGTCGGTGTCCTGTTTGGCGTTGAAATGGCTCACCGCAAGCTGCACGCGCTGCTCGGGCGTCAGGCGCAGGCCGAGCTTGCCGCCGATGTTGTAGTTGTCCGACTGGAACAGGTCGCCCTGGCTGGGCTCCGGAGCGACGCGCTGGCCGCGCGCATCGTAGGCGCTGCCGATGCGGCGGGCACCGACGTCGAAAGCATAGTCGACCATCCCCTCGCTGCCGGAAACATGCTGCTGCAGCTGGCCGGACAAGCCATCCGCGCGCAGCCGGGACAGCGGCGAGGTGAGTGAAAACGTGGTCTCCGACAGCGGCGGGCCGCCGGCGGGGCGCGTGTTGATGGAGACGATGCCTCCGGTGGCCCCGCCGCCGTAGATGGCGCTGCTGCCGCGCAGGACTTCGATGCGCTCGATCAATGCGGGGTCCACGTTGGCGAGGTTGCGCGCCGAGTCCCGGTTGGTGTTCAACGGAATGCCATCGACGAGGACCAGCATGCCGCGGCCCCGCAGGGTCTGGCCGAAATCGGTCACGGTATGGCTGGAGTCGGCCATGCCGGGAACGACCTTGGAGAGCAGGGTGGCGACGCTGTCGGAGCCGGTCTTCAGCGCATCGAGCTCCTCGCGGTCGATGACCGTGACTTGCCGCGTGGGGCGCATCAGGTCGCTGGAGGTTCGCGAGGCGGTGACTTCCACGGCTTCGAGCATCCTGGCGGCCTCCGGGGCGGGCGCGGTCGTCGTTGCCGGGGTGGTCAACGTTGTGGTGGCGGCGACCGGTGCGGCGGCACCGGCCTGGCCCACGGGCTGCAGCACGATGCCGCTGCCATTGCGCTGGTAGCGGATGCCGCTGCCCTTGAGCAGCATATCGAGCGCGGCTTCGGCGGGCATGCTGCCATGCACGGCCGGGGCTTGCTTGCCTGCCACCAATGCGGGCGTGAAGAACAGCTGGAGCGATGTTTGCCGGCCGAGCTGCGTGAGCGCGTCGGCCAGGGGCTGGGCACGGATGTCGATCGCCACCGGCGATGGCAAGGCTGGCTGGGCAGTTGCCGGCGTGGCAACGGCGCCGATCAGCGCGGCGGCCACGGTGGCCATCAGGAGGGGCCTGGCGCGTGCGTGGCGGGCCGGGATCTGTTGCTGCTTCTCAGGATGTTGCTGGTTCACGTCGGGTCTTCTCGGAGAGGCCGGATTGGCACAAAGGCACGCAGGCCCGCGGCGCGCGGGCACGTTCCGGGAGAAGACGAAACGCGGAGCAAAAACCTGAATCTAGCGTGAAAATATTTCCGTGCTGCCGTCGGGCAGGGTGCGCACGCCCACCGGCAGGAACTGCGGCAGGGCGGCGAGCAGGGCATCGGTATCGTCGGCGCGGAACACGCTGCTCAGCCGCAGTGCGCCGGTGCCGGCGTCGCGGATCCTGACCGGGCTGCGCCGATAGCGGGAGACCTCGGCGGCTACCAGCGACAGCGGCTGGTCCTTGAACAGCAGCTTGCCTTCGCGCCACGCCACGGCGGCGCCGAGATCGACCGTTGCCGCGGGCGCGACCCGGCCGTCGCCGGCAATGCGCGTGCCAAGGCCGGCCGACAGGCGCGCCGCAGACGCAGCTGCACTGCGCCCTTGTACGCTCACCGACCCGGATTCGACCGCGACCGTGACCTCGGCGCCGTCCCGGCGCACGTCGAAGCGGGTGCCGGTGACCGTGACGCTGCCACTGCCGGCATCGACCACGAAGGGCCGCTCGTTGGCGTGGGCGACCTCGAACATAGCCTCGCCGTCTGCCAGCGTCACAGTGCGCTGGCCTGGCTCGAATCGTACCGATAGCCGCGTGCGCGTGTTGAGCTCGACGACGGAGCCGTCGGGTAGCGTCACGCGTTGCCGCTCGCCAGGCGCGGTGCTGAAGCTGGCTGTGTAGTGGCTCGCATCGCTGGCCACATAGGTAGCCGGGCCGGGCGCGGCCTGCTGGCGCATGAGCCAGGCGGCGCCAACGGCCACCGCGCAGAGGCTGGCCAGTATGGCGGCGCGCAAGGCAGGTCCCGATCTCCGGGCGGCGGCGGCCGGTGCTGGGTCTTGCGCCAGGGCGCGCAGGCGCTCCGGGTCGAGCACGCCTGCCACTTGCCAGATGCGCTCCAGCGCGGTGTATTCGGCCCGGTGCATGGGGCTGGCGCCAAGCCAGGCCGCCATCTCAATGCGTTCTTGCTCGCTGAGTGAGCCAGCGCGGACGCGCGCAAACCAGCGTGCCGCGGCTTCACGGGGAGCGTCCGGCGGCGGCGTCGGCGTCATTGGCGTCATCGGCGTGCGGCCCCAGGGAGGGGCGCGGGCAAGGAGGAGGGGGCAGGAGCCTGGATCAAGGCGTGGTACTCAATGGGGTGCTTGCGGGCCGAGCCGGTCGCGCAGATGGCGCATCGTGCGGATCATGTGTTTTTCGACCATGTTCCTGGAGACCTGAAGGCGCTCGGCGATCTCTTGCTGGGAGAGCCCTTCAAGGCGTTGCCAGACAAAGACCTGACGGCATGCCAGCGGCAGCTCCGCCAGCGCCTGCTCGAGCGCGGCGGCGAGCTGGATAGCGTGGAGCGCGGCTTCGGGATCGCCGGAGCTTGCGTGATGCGCGTCGATGCTGTCAAGCGGGAGCGTCTGCCGGCCTCCCTCGCGCCGGAAGGCGTCAATGGCAAGGTGGCGGGCGGTCTGGTGCAGGTAGGCGCGGGGATGCTCGGGCGGGCTGTCCTTGCGCTCCAGCACCTTGAGCAGCGCGTCCTGAGTCAGGTCCTCGGCATCAAAGCGATTGGCGAGCTTGCGAGTCCAGGTGCCAACCAGCTCTTCGTAGTAGGCGAACAAGCCGAACGCGCGCGAGGGATGTGACGGCATGGCGTGCGCGCGGTTGCGGGTGGTTGCAAATGCGACGTATTATCATTTGCGCGGGCAATGTTCGTCAATAGCTACATTGAGTGGCGCGACAGAGCAGCAATACGGAGCAGCAACATGGCGCCCGCCCGCCGGCGCGAAAAAAAAAGCCCGCGAACTGCGCGGGCCTTTGAAAGCGCAGCCGGTGTAAGCGGATCCGGCTGGCTCGCGATTGTCGCAATGGCCGTCGGAATCTCTTTCCCCTCTGGCGATGGGATCAGCGGAGCAGGAAGGCGATATCGTCGACGCTGATCTGCCCCGGCGCGACGCCGCGGCGCTGCTGGAAAAGGATGTGCTGGAGGACCTGGCGGCGCTGCCTGGCGAAGACGGCCAGGTCGATGGTAATGCCGGCCCGGGCGTAATGCTCGACCAGCAGCTTGTAGGCACGGTGGCGCATCTGCAGGGCTTCGCCCTCGGCGCGCAGCCGGCCGGTGTCTTCGGGCGGCGTCACCTCGGCCCGGCGCAACGCCTCCATGGCGGCGGCGTGCATGTCGCGGTAGCGGTCCAGTTCGGTTTGCGTGGCGTGCAAACGCTCGCGCAGCGCGCGGACCTTGCGCTGCAGCTTTAATGTCATGCCAACGCCGTGCTCGATGAGGGCGACGGTTTCCAGCGCGTGGCTGGCTGCGGCGATCGTGTTTTTCCAGATGCCCCTGTCTGTCACCTCGACGTCCGGCGCCCACCCGTTGCTGGCTCCGCGCAAGCTTTTCATAAGACCCCTTGACCCTAGTGTTGATGTCAGGCGGACAGCTTTATGATTGCCGTCCTGTCCTGGACCACGGAGATCGTGCCACCGTGGTTGTGATGCGAATCGTACGGTCTGGCCGTGCGCGGGCGAAGTAGAAGATGCTTAGATCTGGTTTTCCCAACACCTATGTCGCGTCATGTCTGTGCGGCTCGACACCAGGTCATCGGTAAGCGATATGGCAATGAGAAGCGGTCTTCTCCAGACTTGCTGATGGGATAGTTGCCCAATCCGGCGCAAATACGGCAGTCCCGCCTTCTATACCGTACAGAGGGCGGCGAATCGGACTAGGATACAGAGATGGCACTTAATTTTCCCAATCCCAGCCGGAGTTACGACCCATCCAGGCATTGCGTATGTTTTTGGGGCTACGACAGTTCGCGTGAGATCTCCTTCGAGGTCGACCGAGCGGTACTCTCCAACCTCAGCCCCGAACTGCGCCCGGACGAGCCTGCCGTGCTGGAGGCATTCGACCGCCACCGCGACCACATCCTGGAACTAGCACGCGGGCTTTATTCCCGCAGCCGGCAGAACAGGTACACCATCTCCTGACGGCGGCACGATCGCTGGCGATTCCGATCGTGAGGGGCGCTCGCCCGTCACGATGCCTTTGCCGTGCGAGGCGGCAGCGGTGCGGGTTCCGCCGCCATCTTGTCCGCCGCATAGGGGCGCAGGAAACTACGCGCCAGTTCCGTATCCCGGCAGTTCAGCCAATCGTCCCAATCGGTGGGCGGCACGATCACGATCATCCTTTTTTCCTTGCCCGGCGCATGGAAGCGGCGCATCAACGGGTGGCGATCCGAGTTGATGGTCAGCATGGTGAAGCTGACGGCCTGCTGGCCATCCGCGCCTGGCCACGCGCGCCAGAGCCCCGCGATCGCCATGGGCGCGGCGTCCTTGAGCCGGATGCGCCAGCGCACAGCCTTGCCGGTTTCGTAGTTGGGCTCGTAGAAGCAATCCGCTGGCACCAGGCAGAACTGGCCGCTCTTCCAGGCGGCGGAGAAGGTTCGTTTTTCGGCCACCGATTCCGAGCGCGCGTTCGTGGTGTCGAACTTCGCCACGCCCGGTGGAATGCGTTTCCTGGGGACCATGCCGAAGGTAGCGACCAGGCATTGCCGCTGGCCATCATGGTCCGAGACGAGCAGCGGCGCCGCATAGTCGGGCCATGTTTCCGGCGGCCATTCCTGCGCCGGGCGGGTGACGCCAAATACGTCGCGGAGCAGGCCAGCCTGCGCGGGTGCGTAGTTGATGCACATGGGCTGCCTCCAGCGGGCGCCTCTTGCTAATGGGATTTACCAGTATGGAGGATGGGTGGGGAAGGCCAAAGCCCGGTACGGGCGAACGCCCGCTGATTGCCGAGCCGATGCGGTTGCGCGAGGCACGCAACCGGGCGCGGCCCGGCCGGCGCGAAGGTCAGCTTTCCTGCGCTTCCAGCGTGAAGCCGGCGCCGTCGTCCTGGCGCAGCATCGTCACCAGGGCCGGCATGGCTGCCTCCAGGGTTTCTTTCAGGCGCCACGGCGGGTTGACGATGAACATGCCGCTGCCGTGCAGGCCCAGCCCGCCAGCGACCGGGTGCTTGACGCGCAGGGTGACGTGCAGCCAGCTCTTGAGCGGCAGCTTTTTCAACTGCACCGGCAATTGCACGGATTCGCGGCGCTGCACTTCGGGATACCAGATCGCGTACATGCCGGTGGCAAAGCGCTGCAGGCAATCCTGCAGGCTGCGCACCACGCGGCCGTAGTCCTGCTTGTCCTCGTATGAGGGGTCGATCAGCACCAGCGCGCGGCGCGGCGGCGGGGGCAGGATGGCGTTGATGCCGGTGAAACCGTCGCCGTCGTACAGCATGACGCGGCGGCCGGCGCCACGGAAGTTGTCGCGCAGCACCTGGATTTCGGTGCTGTGCATCTCGAACAGGCGCAGGCGGTCCGCGTCGCGCAGCATCTGCCAGGCGAGCCAGGGCGAGCCGGGATAGTGCTTCAGGTTGCCGTCCGGGTTCAGCGTGCGTACCTGCTCCAGGTAATCCTCGACCAGCGTCGGCATGGGCCGCTTGGCGGCGGCGGCCTGCCACAGCCGGGCAATGCCGGTCTCGAACTCGCCCTTTTTCTGCGCGTAGGCGTGATCGAGCGCGTACAGCCCGGCGCCAGCGTGCGTGTCGATGTACCAGAAGGGCTTGTCTTTCTGGCTCAACTGCTCCAGCAACTGGACCACGATGGCGTGTTTGAGAACATCGGCGTGGTTGCCGGCGTGGAAGGCGTGACGGTAGCTGAGCATGGCGAGGCGGGAAAAGGGCGTGCGGGGCGTGCAGGTGCCGGCCTGGAGGGGCCGGCGGCACAGGGCGCTATGCTACCATCGCCGGGCTTTGGGGCGGGCCGGCGGCATGCCGGAGGGCGCGCCTGGCGGGCGATTGCCGATTGCCGGCTCCTTCGCCATCCTCCGGTCCCAATGCACTTCCAGTGCATTGCGCGTCTGACGGTCCTGCGCATTTCCCATTCTCCCGACCCTTGTCACCTTGTTACCTTGTCCATGTCCCGCAGCCTAGATCTCGCCGAGCCCGCATTTTCCGCCTCAGGCTTGCCATACTCGGCGCGCTACGACGAGGCCTATCACGGTAACGAGGATAGCCTGGAGCGGGCCCGTCACGTCTTCCTTGCCGGCAACGGTTTGCCGCAGGCCTGGGGTGGGCGCGGCCAGTTCGTGATTGTGGAGGCCGGCTTCGGGTTGGGGCTGAACTTCCTGGCAACCTGGCAGGCATGGCGAGACGATCCCAAGCGTTGCCGGCGGCTCCACTTTGTGTCGATCGAGAAGCATCCGTTGACGAGCGAGGGGCTTGCCGCGATGCATGCCAGCCTTGGCGCGCAGGCGGCGCTCATGCCGTTGGCCGCCGAACTGAGGGCCGCGTGGCCGCTGGCGCTGCCCGGCCTGCACCGGCTGGAATTCGAGGGCGGGGCGGTCGTGCTGACGCTGGCGTTTGGCGATGTCGACGCCGTGCTGCCGCGGCTGGCGCTGGGCGCGGATGCGTTTTACCTGGACGGTTTTTCGCCTGCGCGCAATCCCGATATGTGGCAGCCGCCATTGATGAAGCGGCTGGCCCGGCTGGCTCGCCCGGAGGCCACGCTCGCCACCCACGTGGCGGACATCGTCTTCCAGCGCGGTTTGCAAGCCGCCGGCTTCGCGGTCAGTTCTGCACCGGGATATGGCTCAGAGCCACCGATGACCGTGGCGCGCTTCCCCGTCATGCACGGCACGCGGCGGCAGCCGCCGCCATCCGCCGCCGCGTGGCCCGAGCGGCACGCGATCGTCATCGGCGCGGGCCTGGCCGGCTGCGCGGTCACGGAGCGGCTGGCCTTGCGTGGCTGGCGCGTGACCTTGTTCGATGCCCATGACGGCCCGGCGCAGCTGACCTCAGCCCACCGTGCCGCCGCCATGCATCCGCACTTGTCCTCGGATGACAGCGTCCTGTCGCGCCTGTCGCGCGCCGGCAACCTGCAGGCCCTGCGGACCTGGGCGGGGCTGGCGGCGGCGGGACATGCGCCCGGCTGGCAGGGCTGCGGCGTGCTGCAGACCGGTGCGGGCGTGGAGGACGCAGCTATCCAGCAGGCGGCTCTGGCCGCCCTGGGTTTTCCGGAAGCGTTCGCGCGGTGGATGAGCGCCGAGGAGGCGGCCAGCCGGCATGGCGCGCCGGTGCCCCATGGGGGGCTGTGGTTCGGGCAGGGCGGCTGGGCGCCGCCGCCCGAGATCTGCCGCGCGCAGTTGGCGCGGGCCGGGACGGCGGTAACGGCGCGCTATGGCAGCCGCGTTGCGCGGCTGGCGCGTGTGGCGGATGGCTGGCAGGCGCTGGATGAGGCGGGCATGGTCATGGCAGCGGCGCCGGTGGTGGTCGTGGCCAACGCGTACGAAGCGCTGCGCTTGCTCGCGCTGCGCCATATGACGATCGACCGGGTGCGCGGCCAGCTCACCACGCTGGAGCCGGCAGAGCTGGCGCGCCTTGGGCAATGGCCCGATTGCGTGGTCACCGGCACCGGCTACCTGCTGCCGCGCGCCGCGGATGGCACCGCGCGCATCGGTTCCAGCTACGAGCCGGATGCACAGGAATCCGGCGCGCTGGACGAGCGCCCCGCGGTGCACGCCGAGAACCTCGCCCGGCTCGCCGCGTTGCTGCCGGCGCTTGCCGGCACGGCCGCCAGCCTGGATCCGGCAACGCTCAAGGGGTATGTGGGCGTGCGCAGCGTCTCGCACAACCGCCTGCCGCTGATCGGCCGCGTGGCCGACGAGGCCCAGGCGGCGCGGGACGCCGCGGCACTCAGCGGGGCACGCCTAAGGGATATCCCTCGGCTGCCGGGGCTTTACGCGGCACTTGCATATGGCTCGCGCGGCCTCACATGGGCCGCATTGGGGGCGGAATTGCTGGCCAGCCAGATCGAAGGGGAGCCATTGCCGCTCGAGCTCGAACTGGCCGAGGCCATCGATCCGGCGCGCCTGCTGGTGCGCGCCTTGCGCCAGGGGACCGTGGCAAGCGGTGATGTGCCCGCCGAGCCGGTTCCCGGGTAAAAACTGCCGGAACCGAATGAAAACCGTGCGATAATGCCCGTTTTCCGTTTGCGTGGACCTGCGCCCGGATGCTCTGGAAACGCCAATTTTTGCGCGTGTCCTGCGTGCGACGCGGTTTGCGTGCCGGGTATCGGCATTAGCCGTCGCTTTGCCTGTGTCTTCTCGGGCACGCGAGCGGGGTGCGCTTACGAACACAACAACACTCTGGATTGGATCAACGACCATGTCGAATGTCATTGAAAACCTTGGCAAACTGGACCGCAAGGTGACCCTGGCCATTCCCAAGGCCGAAGTCGAAAAGGAAAAGCTGGAACGTCTGGTTCGCCTGTCGAAGACGGTGAAGATGTCCGGTTTCCGTCCCGGCAAGGTACCGATGAAGATGGTCGAGAAGCAATACGGCCAGCAAGTCGAGTTCGAAGTGCGCTTCGACAAGGCTGCCCGCAAGTTCTTCGACATCACCAAGGAACAAGACGTCAAGGTTGCCGGCCAGCCGAAGTTCGAAGTCAAGACCGACGGCGTGAGCGAAGACGAAGTGGCCTTCGACGCGACTTTCGAGGTCTATCCGGAAGTCAAGCTGGGTGACCTGGCTGGCGCCGAAGTGACCCGCACCAAGACCGAAATCAGCGATGCCGAAGTCGACAAGACCATCGACATCCTGCGCAAGCAGCGCGTGCACTACCACACCCGTGGCGAAGCCGGCGAGCACGGCGACGGCGGTGCGGAAGTGGCCGCCCAGAACGGCGACCGCGTGACCCTGGACTTCGTCGGCAAGATCGACGGCGTGGAATTCCCCGGTGGCAAGGCTGACGACTTCGCCTTCGTGCTGGGCGAAGGCCGCATGCTGCCCGAGTTCGAGCAAGCCGCACTGGGCCTGAAGGTTGGCGAGAGCAAGACCTTCCCGCTGGCGTTCCCCGAGGACTATCACGGCAAGGACGTGGCCGGCAAGACTGCCGAGTTCACCGTCACGCTCAAGAAGATCGAGTGGGCGCACCTGCCGGAAGTTAACGACGAGTTCGCCAAGTCGCTGGGCATCGCCGACGGCAGCGTCGAGAAGATGCGCGCCGACATCCGCGAAAACCTGGAGCGCGAAGTCAAGCGCCGCACGCACGCCATGCTGAAGGACCAGGTCATGGACGCGCTGCTGAAGGCGAGCGAGCTGGAAGTGCCGAAGGCCCTGATCGAGCAAGACCAGGAGCGCCTGGTGGAAATGGCGCGTCGCGACCTGGAGCAACGTGGCATGCCCAACGCCAAGGACATGCCCATCCCGGCCGAAATGTTCACGCAGCAAGCTGAGCGCCGCGTCAAGCTGGGCCTGATCCTGGCCGAGATCGTCAAGGCTCACGGCCTGGACGCCAAGGCAGACCAGATCAAGGCCGAGATCGAAGACTTCGCCAAGAGCTACGAAGACCCGAAGGAAGTCATGCGCTGGTACTACGGTGACCAGCAGCGCCTGGCCGAGATGGAGGCCTACGTGCTCGAAAACAACGTGGTAAATTTCGTGTGCGACAAGGCCAAGGTCACCGACAAGACGGTGTCCTTCGAGGAACTGACTGCCGAAGGCAACAACCAGCCTCAGCAGGCCTGAGCCTGGCCCGTGGCCGGCGCGCGTGGCGCGTTGGCCGCAGCCTTGTCTCTTACCGAACTCCAGGAGAACTTGCATGACCCGCAATGATTTGCTTGACCGTCTGGCCACCACGCAGGCCTCCGCCCTGGAAACGCAGGGACTGGGGCTGGTGCCGATGGTGGTTGAGCAGTCCGGTCGGGGCGAGCGCGCCTATGACATCTATTCGCGCCTGTTGAAGGAGCGTCTGATTTTCATGGTCGGCGAAGTCAACGACCAGACCGCTAACCTGGTGGTCGCCCAGTTGCTGTTCCTGGAAAGCGAAAATCCCGACAAGGATATTTCGCTCTACATCAACTCGCCGGGTGGCTCGGTGTCGGCTGGCCTCGCCATCTACGACACCATGCAGTTCGTCAAGCCGGACGTGGCCACGCTGTGCATGGGCATGGCAGCCAGCATGGGTGCCTTCCTGCTGTCGGCTGGCGCCAAGGGCAAGCGTTCGGCGCTGCCCAACTCGCGCATCATGATCCACCAGCCGCTGGGCGGCGCGCGCGGCCAGGCCTCGGACATCGAGATCCAGGCCCGCGAGATCCTGTACCTGCGCGAGCGGCTCAACACGATCCTGTCGGAAGTCACCGGCCAGCCGGTCGACAAGATTGCCCGTGACACCGATCGCGACAATTTCATGAGCGGCGAGCAGGCAGTGGACTACGGCCTGATCGACAAGGTGCTCGCCCGCCGTGCCTGACAGACCGGCCCGGCTGCCGCAAGGCGGGCCGGGCCGGGGTCGGGTGGCGATCCTCAGGGTATCGCCGCCCGGCCGCAACGAAGAAGGCTATACAGAAACGAGGCCTTGTGCCTCGTTTTTTGCTTTTGCCCCACAGCTTGGGGGTCTACCCGCCGCGCCATTTTTTTTGGCGTATGATGCGTTTGAAGCGTATCCCCGCAGCGCTCCGGCACTGCGGCACGCACACTGCTAATGTGACTGATTCCTATGGCGGATAAAAAAGGTTCATCCAGCGAGAAGCTCCTTTACTGCTCGTTCTGCGGCAAGAGCCAGCACGAGGTAAAGAAGCTCATCGCGGGCCCGTCGGTGTTCATTTGCGACGAATGCATCGACCTGTGCAACGAGATCATCCGCGACGAGGCTGCTGCATCCGACAAGGACGCGGGGGCCACGGCCAAATCCGATCTCCCCACCCCGCACGAGATCCGCGAAAGCCTGGATCAATACGTGATCGGGCAGGAGCAGGCCAAGAAGATCCTGGCCGTAGCGGTGTACAACCACTACAAGCGCCTGAAGCACCTCGGCAAGAAGGACGACGTCGAGTTGTCCAAGAGCAACATCCTGCTGATCGGTCCCACCGGTTCGGGCAAGACGCTGCTGGCGCAAACGCTGGCGCGCCTGCTCAATGTGCCGTTCGTGATCGCTGATGCCACCACGTTGACCGAAGCCGGCTATGTCGGCGAGGACGTGGAAAACATCATCCAGAAGTTGCTGCAGAACTGCAACTACGAGGTGGAAAAGGCACAGCGCGGCATTGTCTACATTGATGAGATCGACAAGATCTCGCGCAAATCCGACAACCCGTCCATCACCCGCGATGTCTCCGGTGAAGGCGTGCAGCAGGCCCTGCTGAAGCTGGTCGAAGGCACCATGGCTTCGGTGCCCCCGCAAGGCGGCCGCAAGCACCCGAACCAGGACTTCCTGCAGGTGGATACCACCAACATCCTGTTCATCTGCGGCGGTGCGTTCGACGGCCTCGAAAAGGTCATCATGCAGCGTTCGGACAAGACCGGTATCGGTTTTGCCGCGCAGGTGCAAAGCAAGGAAGAGCGCGAGGCCAGCGAAGTGCTGCCGCAGGTCGAGCCGGAAGACCTGATCAAGTTCGGGTTGATCCCGGAACTGATCGGCCGCCTCCCGGTGGTGGCTACGCTGGCCAAGCTGGACGAAGCCGCGCTGATGCAGATCCTGGTCGAGCCGAAGAACGCGCTGATCAAGCAGTACCAGAAGCTGCTGGCGATGGAAGGCGTTGAGCTGGAAATCCGCCCGGCCGCGCTCTCCGCGATTGCGCGCAAGGCAATCCGCCGCAAGACCGGTGCACGTGGCCTGCGTTCGATTCTCGAACAATCGCTGATGGATGTGATGTACGACCTGCCTAACTACAAGGGCGTGCAAAAGGTGGTGATCGATGAGAACACCATCACCGGGGACGCTCCGCCGTTGCTGATGTACGAGGAACAGCCTAAGGTGGCTGGTTCGAACTGACGCGAACGCCGGCGCTTATGACGATGCCAGGCCGGCAGCGAGTCCTGAGAGGCCGTTCGCGAAAAGCGAGCGGCTTTTTTTCTTCATTTTCGTAAAACGAAGGGGAGGAAACGGGGGTATGCTGTTTGGACGGGTCTTGCAAGTGCGGGGAGCAGCATTTTGCAACTAGCATCGAATCGCGTGCAAAGGATGTCTTGCAATCGATTCATGAGACCCAATTTACGCCTAAATGACTGACTGGGGAAAATGATGTCCGGAACACAACTCCTCCCGGCTGAGCCGATCCGCTTGCCACTGTTGCCGCTGCGCGACGTGGTGGTGTTTCCGCACATGGTGATCCCACTGTTCGTGGGACGTCCGAAGTCCATCAAGGCGCTGGAAACTGCGATGGAGGCGGGCAAAAGCATCATGCTTGTGGCCCAGAAAACGGCGGCCAAGGATGAGCCGACCGCTGACGACCTCTATGAGGTGGGCTGCATCGCCAACATCCTGCAAATGCTCAAGCTGCCCGACGGCACCGTCAAGGTGCTGGTGGAAGGCACGCAGCGCGCGAATATCCGCGAAGTGAGCGAAGACGAATCGCACTTCATGTGCGAAGCCGTGCCCGTGCCGCCGGGTCCGGTCGAGACCGCCGAGACGGAGGCGCTGCGCCGCGCCATCGTGTCGCAGTTCGACCAGTACGTAAAGCTGAACAAGAAGATCCCGCCCGAGATCCTGACGTCGCTGTCGGGTATCGACGAGCCGGGTCGCCTGGCCGACACCATCGCCGCGCATCTGCCGATCAAGCTCGAGCAGAAGCAGAAGATCCTGGAGATGGTGAATGTCACCGAGCGCCTGGAGAGCCTGCTGTCGCAGCTCGAAGGCGAGATCGACATCCTGCAGGTGGAAAAGCGCATCCGTGGCCGCGTCAAGCGCCAGATGGAGAAGAGCCAGCGCGAGTACTACCTCAACGAGCAGGTCAAGGCCATCCAGAAGGAACTGGGCGAGGGCGAAGAAGGCGCTGACCTGGAAGAACTCGACAAGCGCATCAAGGCTGCGCGCATGCCGAAGGAAGCCAAGAAAAAGGCCGACGCCGAATTCAAGAAGCTCAAGCTGATGTCGCCGATGTCGGCGGAAGCCACGGTCGTGCGCAACTACATCGACACGCTGGTCAACCTGCCGTGGCGCAAGAAGAGCAAGGTCAACAACGACCTCGCCAATGCAGAGCGCGTGCTGGATGAAGACCACTACGGTCTCGAGAAGGTCAAGGAACGCATCCTTGAGTATCTTGCAGTGCAACAGCGCGTGGACAAGGTAAAGGCACCGATCCTGTGCCTGGTTGGGCCCCCTGGCGTGGGCAAGACCTCGCTCGGGCAGTCTGTTGCGCGTGCCACGAACCGCAAGTTCGTACGCATGGCACTGGGCGGCGTGCGCGACGAGGCCGAGATCCGTGGCCACCGTCGCACGTACATCGGTTCGATGCCCGGCAAGATCCTGCAAAGCCTGGCCAAGGTCGGCGTGCGCAATCCGCTCTTCCTGCTCGATGAAATCGACAAGATGGGCATGGATTTCCGCGGCGACCCGTCGTCTGCATTGCTCGAAGTGCTGGACCCGGAACAGAACCACACGTTCCAGGACCATTACATCGAGGTCGATTTCGACCTGTCCGATGTGATGTTCGTGGCGACCTCCAATTCGCTCAACATTCCGCCTCCGTTGCTGGACCGGATGGAAGTGATCCGCCTGTCGGGTTACACCGAGGAAGAAAAGGTCAACATCGCCCAGCGCTACCTGCTGCCCAAGCAGATCAAGAACAATGGTCTGAAGCCCGGCGAGATGGAAGTGAACGAAGACGCCCTGCGCGACATCATTCGCTACTACACGCGGGAAGCGGGTGTGCGTTCGCTCGAGCGTGAAGTGTCGAAGATCGCCCGCAAGGTGGTGAAGTTGCTGCTGCTCAAGAAGGAAACGGGCACGGTCAAGGTCGCGTCCGAGAACCTGGACAAGTTCCTTGGCGTGCGCAAGTACGACTTCGGCCTGGCCGGCAAGGAAAACCAGGTAGGCCAGGTGACCGGTCTGGCGTGGACGGAAGTGGGCGGCGATCTGCTGACCATCGAAGCCGCGATCATGCCGGGCAAGGGCAACATCACCCGCACCGGTTCGCTGGGCGACGTGATGAAGGAGTCGGTCGAGGCGGCACGTTCGGTGGTGCGCTCGCGGGCACGTCGTCTGGGCATTACGGACGAGATGTTCGAGAAGCGCGACATCCACATCCACGTGCCTGAAGGCGCCACCCCCAAGGATGGCCCTTCGGCAGGCGGTGCGATGACCACGGCGCTGGTGTCGGTGCTCACGGGCATTCCGGTGCGCGCGGACGTGGCCATGACCGGTGAGATCACGCTGCGCGGCGAAGTCCTGCCGATCGGTGGCCTCAAGGAGAAACTGCTCGCGGCGCATCGCGGCGGTATCAAGCTGGTGCTGATCCCCGAAGAGAACGTGAAGGATCTCGCGGAGATTCCGGACAACGTCAAGAACGCCATCGAGATCGTCCCGGTGCGCTGGATCGACAAGGTCCTGGAACTCGCGCTCGAGCGCAAGCCCGAGCCTCTGCCTGAAGAAGTGGCCAAGCCTGCCGATGTGGCGGACAAGGGCGCTGCCAAGGTCGAGATGATTCATCACTGATGATGTCTCGCTGATGCTGCCGTAGCTTGCTGGCAGCGCATGAAAAACGCCGCGGGTGTCCCCGCGGCGTTTTTCTATTCTGGCTCCTCCTGTTCCGCCTTCGATCCGTGCCACCTTGCACAACGTGCAGGTGCATTTTCCGGCCTGTAAAAATGCCCGCGAAGAATACTTGGCAAAACGCTAAAGGCTGTATTACACTTGCGCCCTCGCAACGCAAACAGCAGTAATTACTCTGATATGTGCGCGGCGATGCTTGCAGCATGCAGTGCGGCTGCGGTAAGAGCGGGTGCTTAGCTCAGTTGGTAGAGCGGCGCCCTTACAAGGCGTAGGTCGGGGGTTCGAGCCCCTCAGCACCCACCATCGCTCCTGCCGCAAGACAAGCCCGACACACAGATGCATCCTGCAACACCGATTCAGGAGTGGTAGTTCAGTTGGTTAGAATACCGGCCTGTCACGCCGGGGGTCGCGGGTTCGAGTCCCGTCCACTCCGCCAAACAAGCAGTCAGCAAAACGGGCCCTTAGTGGCCCGTTTTGCTTTTTGCGCACCACGTCGCATTCCCAGTTCCGCGCTCCGTTCTTGATCAAACCGGCTCCGGCTTGCAGTGTCCCGCAGCACCCGCCCGGCAAGGCAGATATGGCTCGCCAATTGCGCCGCAGGGCTGCAAATCGCGTGAAGCTTGCCGCTCCTGATAGAATCCCGGGGTTTGCCGTTCGGTACCAACCCTTTTCCTGAGTCAGCATGCTTGATTTCGTACGCAACAACCGGCGCTTGATGCTTTTGCTGCTGCTGGTGCTTGTCTTCCCGTCGTTTGTGTTCTTCGGCGTGGAGAGCTACTCGCGTTTCATGGACAGCTCGCACGACCTCGCCAAGGTCGACGGCCGCGCTATCACCGCGCAAGAAGTGGATAACGTGGTACGTGACCAGAGCGAGCGCATGCGCCAGATGCTTGGCACGAACTACGACCCGCGCCAGTTCGAAGGCGCGCAGGCACGCCAGCAGGTGCTCGACCAGCTGATCCTGCAGCGCGTGGTGGCGGATGAGGTGGCCAAGAAGCACCTGACCGTTTCCAACGAACGCCTGCTCGAGACGATCAGCAGCATTCCCGCCATCGCTCAGTTGCCGAAGAAGAAAGACGGCACGATCGACGACAAGGCCTATGTCGGCCTGCTGGCCCAGCAAGGCATGACGCCCGAGCAGTTCGACGCCCGCATGCGTTTTGACCTGGCCACCCAGCAGCTCAGTAGCTCGGTTGGCGCTACCGCCTTCGTGCCGAAGTCCTTGCTGGACCGCCTGATTGCCATTCGCGACCAGCAGCGCGACGTGCAGGCACTGCAAATCAAGGCGGCCGATTTCACCGCCAAGGTCAATCCGGATGACGCCGCGCTGAAGGCCTACTACGAAAGCCACAAGGCAGCGTTCTCGGTGCCCGAGCAAGCCAAGGTCGAATACCTGGTGCTGTCGGCCGACGCGCTGGCCGCGTCGACGCCGGTCACGCCCGAAGAGCTCAAGTCCTACTACGACAGCAACATCGCGCGCTTTCGCACCGACGAGCAGCGCCGCGCCAGCCACATCCTGATCGGCTCGCCCAAGGAAGCCCCGGCCGCAGAGCGCCAGGCGGCCAAGGAAAAAGCCACCAAGCTGCTCGAGGACCTGCGCAAGCATCCCGAGACATTTGCCGACGTGGCCCGCAAGCAGTCGCAGGACCCGGGCTCGGCGGAGAAGGGCGGCGACCTCGGCTTCATGGGCCGTGGCGCGCTGGTCAAGCCGTTCGAAGACGCGATGTACGCGCTCAAGGATGGCCAGATCAGCGACGTGGTCGAGACCGACTATGGCTATCACATCATCAAGCTCACTGGCATCAAGCCGGCCGAGACCAAGCCGCTTGACCAGGTCCGTACCGAGCTGGAAGCGGAGTTGCGCAAGCAACTCGC
Organism: Cupriavidus sp. GW823-FHT07A04; assembly: GCF_058794615.1. Lineage (NCBI taxonomy): Bacteria > Pseudomonadati > Pseudomonadota > Betaproteobacteria > Burkholderiales > Burkholderiaceae > Cupriavidus > Cupriavidus sp. GW823-FHT07A04. The sequence goes on along the minus strand of NZ_JBXAHA010000016.1, from coordinate 87,650 downwards.
CGCCAAGAAGTACACCGAACTGGCTGACACGTTTGGCAATACGGTCTATGAGCAGTCCGACAGCCTCAAGCCGGCCGCCGACAAGTTCAAGCTCACGATCCAGAGTGCCGACAACGTGACCCGCCAGCCGAACCCGGCCCTGGGCGCGCAAAACCCGCTCAATAACGAGAAGCTGCTCAAGGCGCTGTTCAGCGATGAGTCCGTCAAGAACAAGCGCAACACCGAGGCCGTGCAGGTTGGCCCCACCACGCTGGTGGCGGCGCGCATCGTCGACTACCGCCCGGCCACGGTGCGCAAGTTCGAAGACGTGCAGGCCAAGGTGCGCGAAGGCTATATCGCGCAGCAGGCAGCCGAGCTTGCGGCCAAGGCGGGCGCGGAACGTCTCGAAGCACTGAAGAAGAGCGGCGGCGCCGACGGCTTCGGCGCGCCGGTAACGGTCTCGCGTGCCAAGGCCGACGGCCTGGCACCGAAGGCGGTGGAAGCCGTGATGCGTGCCGATACCGCCAAGCTGCCCGCGTATGTCGGTGTGGACCTGGGCGCCGACGGCTACGCGATCTATCGCATTGGCAAGGTCAGCCAGCCTGCGCAGGCGGATGCCGCGCAGCGCCAGGGCGAGGCCCAGCAACTGGGCCAGATGCTGGGCCAGAGCCAGCTGGAAGCCTTCTACGAAGGCCTGAAGGACCGGGCCAAGGTGAAGCTGCTCAAGCCCGCCACCACGACGGAAGCGGGTCCGGCCAGCGGCGCTGGCGCGCAGTAATACTGCCGCTCGCAGCCATAAAGAGAAAGGCGCCTTCGGGCGCCTTTCTCTTTATGGCAAAGCCGCGGACAACTAGCGGGTAGCTGTCTCGGCCGCCGGCGCCTTCAGCAAGGGCTTGAGCTGCGGCCAGACGGTATCGAGCAGCGTGCCCTGCGCCTGCGCCGTGGGATGGAGGCGGTCTGCCTGGAACCACTCTGGCTTGGCGATGACTTGCTCCAGCAGGAAGGGCACGAGCCGGACCTTGTACTCGCTGGCCAGCTTGGGGTAAAGCGAGAAGAACCGTTCGGTGTAGTCCGGCCCGTAGTTGGGCGGGATGCGCATGCCCACCAGCAGCACGCTGGCCTTGGCCTGCTGTGCGCTGGTGACGATGCTGCGCAGGTTGGCCTCGGTGGTCTGCAACGGCAGGCCGCGCAAGGCATCGTTGGCGCCAAGCTCCACGATGACCACGGCCGGATGGTGCCTTGCCAGCAGGTCGGGCAAGCGCGTCTTGCCGCCTACCGTGGTCTCGCCGCTGATGCTGGCATTCACGACGTTATAATCGAAACGTTCCGCCCGCAGACGCGCCTCCATCAGCTTGACCCAGCCTGTATCGCGGGCCAGGCCATACTCAGCGGACAGGCTGTCGCCCAGCACCAGGATGGCGGGCGTTGCCGCACGCGCCATCGACGCCGTGGCCGGCACCATCGCGGGCAGCAGCGTGGTCACGCACACCGCCAGCGCCAGCTTTCGCCAACCGCACCAGAACTTCTTGCTCATGTCTTCATCCATTCTTGCAGTCGAGTCATTAGGAAAGACCGTAGCCGACACGACAGGTTCGCTGACGATTTTGCACGACGTGTCGTTTTCCGTCACGCCCGGCGAAACGCTGGCCATTGTGGGCGCATCCGGCTCGGGCAAATCCACCCTGCTGGGCTTGCTGGCGGGCCTGGACCTGCCCACGACAGGCACCGTCAAGCTCAACGGGCAGGACCTGTTCCAGCTTGACGAAGACCAGCGGGCAGCGCAGCGCGGACGCCATGTGGGCTTTGTGTTCCAGTCGTTCCAGCTGGTCGGGCACCTGAGCGCCCTGGAAAACGTCATGCTGCCGCTGGAGTTGCGCGGAGAGACCGCTGGCGTGAGCGAGCGCGCCGCCGACATGCTGGCCCGCGTGGGGCTGAGCGGGCGCCTTTCCCACTATCCGCGCACGCTCTCCGGCGGCGAGCAGCAGCGCGTGGCGCTGGCGCGGGCGTTTGTGGCCCGTCCCGACATTCTCTTTGCCGACGAGCCTACCGGGAGCCTGGATACGGCCACCGGGGAGGCCGTCATTGCGCTGATGTTCGAGCTGAACCGCGATGCCGGTTCCACCCTGGTGCTGGTCACGCACGATCGCTCCGTGGCGGCCCGCTGCGGGCGCATCCTGACCATCGAAGCCGGCCGGGTTGCCAGCGACGAGTGGATGACCGCGCCGGTTTGATAAAACGCTGCGTCAGGCGTTGCCGAGCGCCGCGCGCGCGCGCGCAATCAGGCTGCCGGTCGATGCGTCGTGCTGCCCGGCGGCGGCACTTGCCGCATGGTTAAGCTCGCCCTCGATCGGCTTGGCCAGGATCTTGCCGAGTTCCACGCCCCACTGGTCGAACGAGTTGATGTTCCAGACCACGCCTTGCACGAAGGTGCGGTGTTCGTAGAGCGCGATCAGCGCGCCGAGGGTATGCGGCGTGATGTCTTCCATCAGCAGCGTGTTGCTCGGCCGGTTGCCCTCGAATACCATGTGGGCGATACGGATCTCGTCGGTGAGGCCCGTGGCGCGCAGTTCCTCGGCCGTGCGCCCGAGCATCAGCGCCTCGGCCTGGGCAAAGCAGTTGGCCAGCAGCTTGGCGTGATGGCCGGGCAGCAGGCGCGGCGGCCGCAGCGGCGCCACGAAATCCACCGGCACGATCTGCGAGCCCTGGTGGATCAACTGGAAATAGGCGTGCTGGCCGTTGGTGCCAGCGGAGCCCCAGACCACCGGCGCGGTATGGGCGCGCACGTGGCGGCCGTCAAGCTGCACCGATTTGCCGTTGCTCTCCATCTCCAGCTGCTGCAGGAAGGCAGGGAACAATTCGAGCGAGGTGGAGTACGGTGCCATGCAGCTGGTCGGCATGCCGAAGAAGTTGCGGTACCAGATGCCGAGCATGCCCAGCACCACGGGCATGTTCTGCGCCAGCGGCGCGCTGCTGAAATGCGCATCCATGGCGCGGCCACCGATCAGCAGGTCTTCGAATGCATCGAAGCCCACCGCCAGCGCAATCGACAGGCCGACCGAGGACCACAGCGAGAAACGCCCGCCGATCCAGTCCCAGAATTCGAACATGTGCGCCGGGTCGATGCCGAAGGCGCGCACTGCCTCCACATTGGTCGACACCGCGGCAAAATGGCTGGCCAGCTGCTCCTGGGCCACGCCTTGGTCGAGGAACCACTGGCGCGCGCTGCAGGCGTTGGCCATGGTCTCGAGCGTGGTGAAGGTCTTGGAGCAGACGATCACCAGGGTTTGCTCGGGGTCGAGACGGTCCAGGCATTCGGCCAGTTCGGTGCCGTCCACGTTCGAGACGAAATGCATGCGCGGGCCGTTGCCGGCCAGGTGCGAGAGCGCGCGGCACACCATGCGCGGACCCAGGTCCGAGCCGCCGATGCCGATGTTGATGACGTCGGTGATGCGCTTGCCGGTGAAGCCGGTCCAGTCGCCGCTGCGCACGCGCTGCGAGAACACGCGCATGCGGTCCAGTACGGCGTGGATGGCGGGCATGACGGGCTTGCCGTCAACCTTGAACGCTGCGCCGGCGCCGGCGCGCAGCGCGATGTGCAGGACCGCGCGGTCCTCGGTGGCGTTGATGTGGTCGCCGGCAAACATGGCATCGCGGCGTTTCGGCACGCCGGCTTCATCCGCCAGTTGCATCAGCAATGCCATGGTCTGCGGCGTGATGCGGTTCTTGGAGTAATCGAGATACAGGCCTGCGGCTTCCAGCGAGAACTGCTCGACGCGTTGTTCCGCGGAGCCGGCGGCAAACCACTCGCGCATCGGCGTTTCGCGAATGGCGTCGTGGTGTTGCAGAAGTGAGTGCCAGGCGTGGAGGTCTGTGGGCATGCGTGCGGAAATCTTTGAAGGACAGCGCGGAAGTACCGTTTCAAGCTTGGTTTTTCGGCTAGATATCATTGCTCCCCGGCAGCCAGCCCGGCTGGCCTTGCGCAACGGTCAGGAGCCTCTCAAGTATAACGCGCCCATCTGGCACGACTCGGCGTTTTGGCGGCAAAAGACGGCATTAGTGCTTCCGAGGGGATCGATCGCCGGGCGCATTCCTTCGCGCGCTGGCGCCGTTCTCCCGTCAGCCGGGGCGCCCGAGCCGGCGCGCAACCGCCCGCAGCGCTGACTCGCCCCCCGCCACGCACACCCCGCCCACGCAGATCACCGCCACGCCGAGCGCGGTGATCCAGTCCGGCAACTGGCCGAACGCCAGGTAGCCGATGGTCGTCGCCGACAGGATCTGCAGGTAGAGGAAGGGACTGAGGAATGACGCATCCGCGTACTGGAACGCGCGAATCACAAAATAGTGGCCAATCGAGCCGGTGATGCCGGTGCTCAGCAGGAGCACGGCTTGCAGCGGCGTGGGTGCCGCTTCGAACCAGAAGAAAGGCACCAGCAGGGTGGTCAGGGCGGCGCCGGTCACGCCGCTCTGGATCAAGGTGGTCATGGGCGCGTCATGCGCGGCGATGCGCCGCGTCAGCATCTGCATCAACGCGAACACCAGCGCCGACAACAAGCCCAGCGTAATGCCGGCCCCGCTCAGCTCGCCGCCGGGGCGCACCACGATCAGCATGCCAATGAAGCCGATCGCCACGCCGCTCCAGCGGCTGACGCGCGCATGCGCGCTCGGGCGCTCGCCGAGCAGCCAGGGCGACAACGCCACCACGAACAGCGGCGCGCAGAAATTCAGCGCCGTGGCCTCGGCCAGCGGCATCAGCTTGAGCACGCTGAAGAACACCAGCGTGGAGACCAGCATCATCCCCCCGCGCTGCCATTGCAGGCCCGGTTTCACGGGGCGCCATTGCTGGCGGAAACGCACCGGCCCGAGCAGCAGGAAGATGGCGGCCACATGGCCCACGTAGCGTACCCACGCCACGCCCACCACCGGCAGGCCCTGCTGGGTCAGCGTCTTGCTGCTGGCATCCAGCAGGCTGAGGATCCATTGGCCGAGCACCAGCAGGGCCACGCCGGTCAGCAGCTGGCGCCGGGCCTGCGAGCCGCTGGCGGCCCGCAGGCGGGCGCCGCCATCCGTCGCCTTGCTCATGCCTGCTGCGCCCGCAGCAGGGCATTGAACAGGTCGCGCACCGGCAGGTAGAGCTCGCTCGCGGTCAGGCCGGCGGGGCCGGTGCCCTGCGCCACCAGGTGGTCGGCGGCGCGCCCGTGCAGCCAGACCGCGGCCTGCGCGGCCTGCAGCGCTGGCATGCCTTGGGCCAGCAGGGCGCCAATCATGCCGGCGAGCACGTCGCCGGTGCCGGCGGTGGCCAGGCCGGCATTGCCGGTCGGGTTGATCGATAGCGACATGCTGCCAAGCGCATCCGGTGGCGACGCGATCACCGTGCCCGAGCCCTTGAGCACGACCACGGCCTGCCATTGGGCCGCCAGCGAGCGCGCCGCCGCCAGGCGGTCGCGCTGGATCTCGGCCACGCTGATGCCGGACAGGCGCGCGGCTTCGAGCGGGTGCGGCGTCATCACGCGCACCGGCGGGCCGCCGCCAAGCATGGCGGCAAGCGCGGGGTCCGCGGCCAGCAGGTTCAGCGCATCGGCATCCAGCACCAGCGCGGGCGGCTCGGTGGCGGCCACGCTGGCTTGCAGCAACTGCGCCAGCTGCTTGCGCGCCGCCGTGCCCGTGCCCATGCCCGGGCCGATCACCAGCGCGGACATGTAGGTCAGCTCGATCTCCGCGATCGGGTGCAGCATCAGCTCCGGGTGCACAAGGTCGATCAGCGGCGCGGGCTGCGCCAGGAAAGCGATGTGCACGCGCCCGGCGCCAAGGTGCTGCGCGGCACGCGCGCCAAGCAGCGGTGCGCCGGTCATGCCGATGCCGCCGCCGATCACGGCGAGCGAGCCGAACGTGCCCTTGTTGGTGGCATGGCGCCGCGTGGGCAGCGCCGATGCAAACGACGCCGGCACGTTGACCGTGGCGCAGGCAGACTGGGCCGGCGGGTAGCGCAGGCCGAGCGGGGCGATATCGACCTCGCCCGCGCAATCGCGCCCGTCGAGCGTGAGCAGGCCCGGCTTGGCACCGATGAAGGTGAGGGTGCGGCGCGCGCGTACCGCCGGCGTGCCGGCGCCGGTATCGGCGAACAGCCCGCTCGGGATGTCGAGCGAGAACACTGGCAGCCGGGATTCGGCAAGGTGCGCGATCCACTGCGCCGTGAAGCCATCGGCGGCGCGGTTCAGGCCAATGCCGAACAAGCCGTCGACCAGCGCGCAGGTGTCCGGGGGAAACGGCGGCAGGGTGCCATGGCAGGTGGACTCCGGCATGGCGTGCAGTATCACGCCGGCCGCGCGCGCCTCCAGCCAGGCACGCCCGGCGTCGGCGGGCAGGCGATCGGGCTCGGCCGTCAGCCACACCTGCACCTGCCGCCCGGCCTGGTGCAGGCGGGTGGCGGCCACCAGCGCGTCGCCGCCGTTGTTGCCCGGGCCGGCCAGCAGCAGCAGCGGGCCCGCTGGCGCATGGTGCGCCAGCCAGGCCGCCGCGGCAGCGCCGGCCCGGGACATCAGCGCGAAGGCGGGCAGGCTGGCCATGGCGGCCGCTTCAATGTGGCGGATGGTCGCCACGTCGTACAGCGGGATCACGCTGGCGCTTGCCGCGTCCAGGGGCAGCCAGGCATCGTCGGGCAGCGCAGCGGCCAGCGTGGGAGAAGTCGGGGCAGAGCTTTGCATGGTCAGCGTGGGCCTAAGCCGTAGCGGTCGGGGGTCAGGCCATCCAGGTCGATGCCGGGGCGATTGCCTGCGATCAGGTCGGCGGCAATGCGCCCGGAGCCGCATGCCATCGCCCAGCCGGTGGAGCCGTGGCCCAGGTTGAGGTAGAGCCCGGGCACGGCCGTGGCGCCGATCAGCGGCGGGCCATCGGGCAGCATCGGGCGGGCGCCGGCCCACAGCGTGGCCGTGCCATAGTGGCCTGCAACCGGGAACCAGTCGCGCGCCACCTTGAGCAAGGTGTTGATGGCCGCGGGGCGCAAGTCGAGCTTGCGCGAGCCGAGCTCGGCGGTGCCGGCAATGCGCAGTCGGTTGCCCATGCGGGTGATGGCGACCTTGTACGACTCGTCCATCAGCGCGCCCAGCGGCGCCTGCAGCTCGTCGCTGACCTGCACGGTGGCGGAATAGCCTTTGACGGGGTAGAGGGGGATGCGCAGGCCCAGCGGGCGCAACAGCGCGGCGCTGGCTATGCCTGCACTGACCAGCACGCGATCGGCGGTGAGCGTTTCGCGCGCGCCGCGGGCATCGCCGGCACCGGTGCTGCGCAGGTCAAGCGAGAGCTTGCCGCCCGGCAACGGCCGCAGCGCGCTGGCGTCACTGTCCATGACAAAGCGCACGCCCGCGGCCTCGGCCAGCACGCGCAGCCGGCGCACGAACATCGGGCAATTGCCGGATTCGTCCTCGGGAAGATGCAGCCCGCCGGCCAGCGGCGTGTCGGTGGTCAGGCCAGGCTCGATGCGCCGGCAGCCGTCGGCGTCGACCAGCCGGTGCGGCACCTTGTGCTCGCGCAGCAGGGCCAGCGCCGGCTCGGCGAGATCCCGGTCGCGCTGGGTACGGAACAGCTGCAGGTAGCCTTGAGATTGCTCGTAGTCGATCTGGAGCTGGCCGCGCAGCGCATGCAGGCATTCGCGGCTGTAGAAGGCCAGGCGCTGCATGCGCAGCTTGTTGAGACGGTAGCGCTCCAGCGTGCATTCGCCCAGCCAGCGCGCGATCCAGCGCCACATGGCCGGATCGGCGCTGGGCCGGAACAGCACGGGCGAGGTGCTGGCGAAGAGGTTGCGCAGCACCTTGCCCGGCATGCCGGGCGCCGCCCAGGGTGTGACATAGCCCGGTGCGATCACGCCAGCGTTGCCGAAGCTCGACTCTTGCGCCGGCGCGGCGCGCCGCTCGACCACGGTTACGTCGAAGCCAGCCTCGCGCAGGTACCACGCGGAGCACACGCCGATGACACCGGCGCCGATGACGATCACATGCATGGCGCTCCGTAGGTTACTTCAGTTACTTCAGCTCTTTTTGCATCACCACATCGGGCAGCCAGGTGACGATCTCCGGCCACACGGTGACGATGCCGATGGCCACCACCATCATCATGAAGAACGGCAGCGAGACCCGCGCTATGTAGTTACTGTCCTTGCCTGTCATGCTCTGCAGCACGAACAGGTTGAACCCCACGGGTGGCGTCACCTCGGCGATCTCCACCAGCAGCACGATGAATATCCCGAACCATACCAGATCGAAGCCCGCGGCCTGCACCATCGGCAGCACCGTGGCGGTGGTCAGCGCGATCATGGAAATGCCATCGAGCGCGGTGCCCAGCAGGATGTAGATCACGGTCAGCACGGCGATCAGCGCCCAGGGCGACAGGTGCATCGAGGCCACCCATTCCGCCAGCGCGCGCGGGATGCCCGTAAAGCTCATGGTCACCGACAGGAACGAGGTTGCGCCCAGCACGAACATGATCATGGCGGTCAGCCGGGTGGCCGACATCAGGCTTTCCCAGAACGCCTTGCGCGTGAGCGAGCCGCCCACCCACGCCAGCGCCAGCGACGCCACCACGCCGTAGGCGGCCGCTTCCGTGGCGGTGGAGTAGCCGGTGATCATGATCCACGTGATAAAGGCGATCAGCACGATGCACGGCATCAACTGGCGGATCGAGGCGAGCCGCGAGCGCCAGTTGAAGACTTCCGCCTTCGGCGTCTTGTCCGGGTTCGACAGCGCCCACACCACGATGTAGCCGGAGAACAGCAGCATCAGCAGCAGGCCGGGCAGGAAACCGGCCAGGAACACGCGGATGATCGACACATCGGCCGAGACCGCATAGACCACCATGGTGATCGAAGGCGGGATCAGGATGCCGAGCGTGCCAGCGCACGACAGCGAGCCCAGCGTCACGCGCTCATCGTAGCCGCGCCGGGTCAGCTCGGGCAACGCCGACTTGGCGATGGTGGCGCAGGTGGCGGCAGACGAGCCCGACACCGAGCCGAAGATGCCGCAGCCCAGGATGTTGACGTGCATCAGGCGCCCGGGGAGCCAGTTCAACCACGGCGAGAGCCCGTTGAACATCTGCTCGGACAGCTTGGTGCGAAACAGTATCTCGCCCATCCACACAAAGAGCGGCAGCGAGGCCAGCGTATACGACGCGCTGGACGACCACCACGCATTGGCCAGGTTGACCAGCGCATCGCGATCGGCAAACACCACCAGCCCCACCCAGGAGGTGACGGCAATGGCCACGGGAATCCACGCGCCGATGACCAGGAAGCCGATCATCACCACCAGCAGGATCAGGGAAATCAGGACGGTGCTCATCAGACGGTCTCCCCGAAGTCGCCGGCGGCCAGCTTGGCTTCCTGCGCCAGCTGGTAGCGCGGCTTTTGCTTGCGCGCCACGCGCAACAGTTCGTCCAGCACCGCCAGCATGAAGCCGGCGCAGCCCAGCACCGCAAAGCTCTGCGGAATCCACAGCGGCACCACGATCTGGCCCTGCGACACATCGCCGATCTCCCAGCTCGCCCAGGCGAAGCTGAACAAGGCCCAGGTCGCGTAGGCGGCGAACACCGCGCAGATGGTCAGCGAGATCAGCTCCAGCCACCAGCGCACGCGCGGCTTGACGGCCTCCAGCAGCATTTCCACGCGCACGATGCCGCCGTGCTGGAAGGTCTGGCCAAGTACGAGAAAGGCGGAGGCGGCGCACAGCCACGCGACGATATCGTCGCCGCCCTTGAAGATAAACGTGGTCTCGCGCGAGAACGACATCAGGATCATGATGAGGCAGACCCCGAGGATGCACAGCGCGCCGAGCACGGCGAACAGGTCAAGCAGCCGGTCCAGCCAGCGCTTGTTGACGGAAGTGGCTTCCATGGCGAGTGGGGAGGGTTGATGCGGTGAAAAAGAGGGCGCGGGAGGCTTGCGGCAGCAGGGCCACGCCGGCGTGCAACGCCGCCGTGGCCGGATACGGATCGCTTGATTCTCGCTAGAGCACTGACTACGGCGCCAACTACAGCGCCAACTATGGCAATGACGGAAACGCCTACTTCTTGTATGCGTCCAGGATGGCCTTGCCGTCGTCGCCGGCGCCCTTGGCCCAATCTTCCACCATCACCTGGCCAAGCTTCTGCATGTCTTGCTTCAACTGGGGCGAGGGCGGCTGCACCGTCATGCCGTTCTTGCCAAGCACGGCCAGGTATTCACGCGTCTTTTGCTCCGAGATCTGCCAGCCGCGCTTCTCGGCTTCGGCCACCGTCTTGAGCAGGGCATCCTGGGTTGGCTTGTCCAGCGCCGCGAAGGACTTCTTGCTGACCACCAGCATGTTCTTGGGCAGCCAGGCATCGACGGTGTAGAAGTACTTCACGCTCTCCCAGACCTTGGTGTCCACGCCCGTGGCGCCCGAGGACATGAATGAATTGACGGTGCCGGTGGCGAGCGCCTGCGCCAGGTCGGCTGCCTGGATGGTCACCGGCTGTGCGCCCACCAGTTCGGCGATCTTGGAGGTGGCGGGGTTATACGCGCGCCACTTCAGGCCTTTCATGTCGGCCGCGGTGTTGATCGGCTTGTTGGCGTAGATGCCTTGCGGCGGCCAGGCCACCGCGTACAGCAGCTTCATGCCTTGCTTGTCCAGCACCTTGTCAGTGACCGCGCGCGAGGCCTGCCACAGCTTGTAGGAGTCCTGGTAGCTGGTCGCGAGGAAGGGCACCGCGTCCACGCCGAACACCGGGTTCTCGTTGGCCAGCAGCGACATCAGGATCTCGCCCATCTGCACCTGGCCGGTCTGCACGCCGCGCTTGATCTCGTTGGCCTTGAGCAGTGAGCCGTTGGGATGGATCACGATCTTGAGCTTGCCGCCGGTGGCCTTCTCCACGTCGGTGGCCATCTGCTGCAGGTTTTCGGTGTGGAGGTTGCTCACCGGGTAGCCGGTTGGCAGGTCCCATTTGGTATCCGCCCGCGCGGCCGACGTCATCACGGCAGCGGTGGCAAGCACCCCGCCCAGCAACATGCACTTCAGTGTGGCCTTCCCTTGCATCGATCTCTCCTGGTTTGTCGTTGCGGCTACGTTTGTCTTGGATTTTGTTCTGAAGTCGTCTTGCCCGCGCCACCTGGCTCAGGGGTGGCGCGGGTTACCTCTGTCCTTGCCGCGGCGCCTCAGGCCGCCGGCTTGATGATGGATTCCAATGCAATTGCCGTGCCCAGCAGTTGCGCGTCGCGCAACGCACCGTGCGAGAGCATCAGGCCCACGGGCAGCTCGTCCGGCTGGTGGCAGGGCAGCGAGATGGAGCAGCCATCGAGGAAGTTGAACGCCGACGTATTGCGCAGCAGCAGGGCGTTGGTGCGGAAGAACAAATCGTCGTCCGCCACCAGGGGGGCGATCGGCGGCGCCACCATCGGCACGGTGGGGCAGGCCACGGCGTCGAAGCCTTCGATGCGAACTGCTACCCGCGCGATCCAGTCAAGGCGGGCGCGCATCAGGTCCACGTAGTCGGCCGCGCTCATGGCCGCGCCGCGGTCGATGCGCGAGGCGACGCGCGGATCGTATTGCTCGCGCCGCGTGGCCAGCACGTGGCGGTGGATGGCATGCGCCTCGGCGGCGGTGAAGCCGCCGCCGGCGTTGATGCTGGCCAGCTCGGCCAGCTCCGGCAGGTCGATGTGCTCGATCTGCACGCCGGCCGCGGACAGCCGGCCGAGGGCGCGGTCGAACGCGCGCGCCACCGTGTCATCGAGTCCGTCGAGCAGGACCTGGCGCGGGATGGCCAGGCGGATACCCGCCGCGGCCTTGATGACGGGGAGCACCGCCTGGTCGGCGATCACGCTGTCCACCAGCACGCAATCCTGCACCGTGCGCGCCATGGCGCAGGCGGTGTCCAGCGTATAGGAGAGCGGGAAGGCGCCATCCAGCGGCACGCGCCGGGCGGTCGGCTTGAAGCCGGTCAGCCCGCACAGGGCAGCCGGGATGCGGATGGAGCCGCCGGTGTCGCTGCCCAGACCCGCCGCGGCCAGGCCCAGCGCCACGGACACCGCGGCGCCCGACGACGAGCCGCCGGGAATGCGCGCGACCTGCTTGTCCGCGGGGTTCACCGGCGTGCCGAAATGCGGGTTGATGCCCACGCCCGAGAAGGCGAACTCGGTCATGTTGGTGCGCCCGACCAGCGCCGCGCCGCTCTCGCGCAGCCGGCGCACCACCGTGGCGTCGGCCGTGGCCGCCAGCGCGTCGCTGCGCACCGGCGAGCCTGCGCGCGAGGTTTCGCCGGCGATGTTGAACAGGTCCTTGACCGAGACCGGCAGGCCGGCCAGCGGATGCAGCGGCTTGCCCGCCCGGCAGGCCGCATCGGCGGCCTTGGCGACCTGCGCGGCGGTGTCGAAGGTGGTATGCAGGAACACGGCGTGCGCGTCCGGCTGTTGCGCGTGCTGCGCAGCCTGGGCGATCACGTCGGCGCGGGAGATCGCGCCATCGCGAAGTTTTGTCTGTAATGTTTGGATATCCGTGGGCATGGGGCTCGCGATCAGTCGCGCTCAGGAGGGGTCCGATCGAGTCTATCGAGTGCGTCCGCGCTGCGCAACCAGCCCATGGCGGGGCACGCCTGCGTCCCCGCGATAGTGCGCAACCCGCGTTCCCCGCCCTTTTTTCGTGCAGAATCCACGGTGACATCCCCGATGTTTTGCTTGGATTTATTTTGTGTTTATCCTCATAATTTGTTAATAAACTGTCAAGCCAAATATGGTGGCCGGGACATCGGGGTTACACCTAGTCATTCTTGTCGTTCCGTGCGTACACCGACCCCTGAAAGGAGTGAAGACATGGCGCGTAAGCCAGCAACTCAGCCAGCAACCGAGCCAGCAACCGAGCCAGTAGCCGATCAAGCCGAGGGTGGCCAAGCGCCCGCCAGATCTGCGGCCAGCGCGCTGGCGCATCCGTCGGGCCCCAATATCGTTTCGTCTTCGCACCTGGTGTCGGAGCGCAGCCCGGAGCTGTCGGAGTTCGAGTTCGGCCTGAACACGGCCTACAACGCCTACAGCCGCTGGGTGGTACGCTGCATGGGCGCCTCCGGCGTGCGCGACCTGACCTTCCTGGACGTGCTGGTGCTGCATCACGTCAACCACCGGGCGCGCCCCAAGCGGCTCGCCGATATCTGCTTCGTGCTCAACGTCGAGGACACCCACCTGGTCACCTACGCGCTCAAGAAGCTGCAGGGCCTGGCACTGGTGGAGGGCGAGCGCATCGGCAAGGAAGCCACCTACATCACCACCCCCGCCGGCACCCAGGCCTGCGCACGCTACCGCGAGATCCGCGAGCAATGCCTGACCAGCAATTTCTCCGCCGGCAGTGCCGAGAACGTGGAGATCGGCGAGCTGGCACGGCTGCTGCGTGTGCTGACCGGCCTGTACGAGCAGGCCGCACGCTCGGCAACGTCCCTGTAGCAGCAAGCACATCGCGCGCGACCGGCCTGCGCCCCGGCCGCGCCGCCGCATGGCCGCCCGTTTTTTCCCGACATCTCCATCACGCCCTAGAAGGAAGCCCCCGTATGCCGAAGTCGCTGCCATCCTCCGCCGCCGTTGTTTCGGACCGTCGCCGCTGGCAATTCTGGATAGATCGCGGCGGCACCTTCACCGATGTGGTGGGGCTCCAGCCGGACGGCACGGTGGTCACGCACAAGCTGTTATCCGAGAACCCGGAGCAGTACAGCGATGCCGCCGTGGCCGGCATCCGCCACTTGCTGGGGCTGGCGCCGGGCGAGCCGGTCACGCCGGCGCAGGTGGAAGTGGTGAAGATGGGCACCACCGTTGCGACCAATGCCTTGCTGGAGCGCAAGGGCGAGCCGGTGGCGCTGTTCATCACGCGCGGCTTTCGCGATGCGCTGCGCATCGCCTACCAGAACAGGCCGCGCCTGTTTGACCTGAACATCGTGCTGCCGGAGCTGCTCTACCGCGAAGTCGTGGAGGTGGGCGAGCGCCTGGATGCGCAGGGCGAAACGGTGACGCCGCTCGACGAAGCCGCGCTGCGCGCCGATATGCTGCGTGTATTCGACAGCGGCATCCGCGCCATCGCCATCGTGTTCCTGCACGGCTACCGCCAGGCGGCGCACGAGCAGGCCGCCGCGCGGATCGCCCGCGAGACCGGATTTACGCAGATTTCCGTCTCGCACCAGGTGTCGCCACTGATGAAGCTGGTCTCGCGTGGCGATACCACGGTGGTGGACGCCTACCTGTCGCCGATCCTGCGCCGCTATGTCGGGCAAGTGGAGCAGCAGATGCCGGGCGTGCGCCTGCAGTTCATGCAGAGCAGCGGCGGGCTGACCGATGCGCACCGCTTCCAGGGCAAGGACGCCATCCTGTCCGGCCCGGCCGGTGGCATCGTCGGCATGGTGCGCTCGTCGCAGAGCGCGGGCTTTGGGCGCATCATCGGCTTCGACATGGGTGGCACGTCGACCGATGTCTCGCACTTCAACGGCGATCATCCCAACGATTTCGAGCGCGTGTTCGAGACCAGCGTGGCGGGCGTGCGCATGCGCGCGCCCATGATGAGCATCCACACGGTGGCCGCCGGCGGCGGCTCCATCCTGCATTTTGACGGCAGCCGTTTCCGCGTCGGCCCCGATTCGGCCGGCGCCAACCCGGGGCCGGCGAGCTACCGGCGCGGCGGCCCGCTGGCCGTGACCGACTGCAATGTCATGCTCGGCAAGATCCAGCCGCGGCATTTCCCCGCGGTGTTCGGCCCGCGCGCCGATGCCGCGCTGGACCGCGACACGGTGGTGGCCAGGTTCGCGGCGCTGGCGCAAGCGGTAACGGAAGCGACTGGCGATCAACGCAGCGCCGAGCAGGTGGCCGAAGGCTTCATCGAGATCGCGGTCGGTAATATGGCCAATGCCATCAAACAGATCTCCGTGCAGCGCGGCCACGACGTGACCGGCTACACACTGACCACCTTCGGCGGCGCCGGCGGGCAGCATGCCTGCCTGGTGGCGGACGCCCTCGGCATGCAGACCGTGTTCGTGCATCCGCTGGCGGGCGTATTGTCGGCCTACGGCATGGGCCTGGCCGACCGAACCGCCATGCGCGAGCGCGCCGTGGAGACGCGCCTGGACGACAGCGCATTGCCCGCGTTGCAAGCCACGCTCGATGCGCTGGCAAGCGAAGCGCGGCAGGAACTGCTGGAGCAGGAAGTCGCCGAGGCGCAGATCGATGTGGTGCGCCGTGCGCACCTGCGCTATGAGGGCACGGATTCGGCGCTGGTGGTGCCGTTCGGCACCTTGCCTGCCATGCAGGCGGCGTTCGATGCCGCGTACCGCCAGCGCTATGCCTTCCTGATGCAAGGCAAGCCCCTGGTCGTGGAAGCCCTGTCGGTGGAAGCCATCGGCAGCAGCGAGCCGCCCGAGGAGAAACTGCCCGACGCGCAGCCGCGCACCGGCGGGCCCGTGCCGGCGGAACTGGTGCGCGTGTTCAGCGGCGGCGCCTGGCACGACACCGGCCTGTTCCCGCGCGATACGCTGCGCCCCGGCGACGTGCTGCCGGGCCCCGCCATCATTGCCGAGCGCAACGCCACCACGGTGGTCGAGCCCGGCTGGCAGGCTGAGCTGACCGCGCGCGACCACCTGGTGCTGACCCGCGCCGTGCCGCGTCCCCAGCGGCGCGCCATGGGCACCGACGCCGATCCGGTCATGCTGGAAGTGTTCAACAACCTGTTCATGTCGATCGCCGAGCAGATGGGCCAGCGGCTGCAGAACACGGCGTACTCGGTCAACATCAAGGAACGGCTCGACTTCTCCTGCGCCATCTTCGATGCCGGCGGCAACCTGATCGCCAATGCCCCGCACATGCCGGTGCACCTGGGCTCGATGGGCGAGAGCATCAAGACCGTGATCACGCGCAATGCCGGGCACATGGCCGATGGCGATGTCTACGTGCTCAACGACCCGTACAACGGCGGCACGCACCTGCCGGACGTGACGGTGATCACGCCGGTCTTCGACGAGGCCGGCGCGGAGATCCTCTTCTACGTTGGCTCGCGCGGCCACCATGCGGATATCGGCGGCATCACGCCGGGCTCGATGCCGCCGGACTCAACGGTGGTGGAGGAAGAGGGCGTGATGATCGACAACTTTCCGCTGGTGAAGGCCGGTGTGCTCGACGATGCCGGCATGCGCGCACTGCTGGCGGGCGCGCGCTACCCGGCCCGCAATATCGACCAGAACATGGCCGACCTGCGCGCCCAGGTGGCGGCCAACGCCAAGGGCGTGGAAGAGCTGCGCAAGATGGTGGTGCAGTTCGGCCTGCCGGTGGTGCGCGCCTATATGGGCCATGTGCAGGACAACGCCGAGGAAGCCGTGCGCCGGGTCATCACCGCGCTGAAGGACGGCGCCTACCGCTACCCGCTGGATAATGGCGCGCAAATCCAGGTACGCGTGACCGTGGATCAGGCCAGACGCGAAGCCGTGGTGGACTTCACCGGTACTTCGGCGCAACTGCCCAACAACTTCAACGCGCCGCGCGCGGTCTGCATGGCGGCCGTGCTCTACGTGTTCCGCACGCTGGTCAACGAGGACATTCCGCTCAATGCCGGCTGCCTCAAGCCGATCAACGTGATCATCCCCGAAGGCTCCATGCTCAATCCGCGCTATCCGGCCTCGGTGGTGTCGGGCAATGTGGAAACGTCATCGTGCATCACCAACGCGCTTTATGGCGCGCTGGGCGTGGTGGCGGCCAGCCAGGGCACCATGAACAATTTCACTTTCGGCAACGCGCGCTACCAGTACTACGAGACCATCTCCGGCGGCAGCGGCGCGGGGCAGGGTTTCAACGGCTGCGACGTGGTGCAGACCAATATGACCAACTCGCGCCTGACCGACCCCGAGGTGCTGGAATGGCGCTTCCCGGTGCGGCTGGAGAGCTATGAGATCCGGCCCGGCTCGGGTGGCGCGGGGCAGTGGCACGGCGGCAACGGCGGCATCCGCAAGGTGCGCTTCCTGGAGCCGATGACGGCGTCGATCCTGTCCAACAACCGCTTGCATGCGCCGTTCGGCATGGCCGGCGGCGAGCCCGGCGCGATGGGCCGCAACTACGTGGTGCGGGGTGACGGGAGCGAGCAAGCGCTGGGCCATGTCGGGCGTTGCGAGATGCAAGCGGGCGATGTCTTCGTGGTGGAAACGCCGGGAGGCGGGGGCTACGGCAAGGTGTAAGGGCGTGGCGGGGCGAGCCGGGGTGCAACGCGCCGGCTCGTCGCACGGGCTTCGCGGGCGCGGCGAATTTACATTCGCATTCATTTCCATTCATTTCCAACAGATCAGTCTTTCGTCACTTCCTGAATTTTCGATCCATCGTTTTCACCAGGTTTGGCGCGCCGGGCGTCGCTGCCGGACACATCGCGTTGCAGCAAACTCCTTGACTTATCCTCAGGTGATTCCTAGGTTTATGAAGACCCTGGGGGGCGAGGCCATCGTGCAGCAAGTGGTCCTTCCCGGGGGGGCAAGGGAGGGACCGCAGTGACGCCACGCAGCAGATCAATCGTTCTTGGTATCGCATTGATTGGCGCATTGATTGGCGCGCTCGCCGCGGGCGGGTGTACCAAGCCGGAGCCGGGCCGCGTCCTTGACGAGGCGAAGCAGGCCGGCCGGGGCCCGGAAACGTTCCGGCACGCATCGGAAGACTATTTCCACGACATGGATCGTGGCGTTGCGCTGACCCAGGAAGAAATCGCCGGCCGCAATATGTGGCTGGTGTGGAGCGGCGGCAACGACCGGTTCTGGGACGACATGACGAACTTCACGTTCGGCGCGTTCGACCTGCTCAAGTCCATCAGCTCGCATCCGAGCCAGGGCTATTCCCGCGACACCCGCTGGCGCTATCTGGGCCTGCTCAACGAGCCCTGCTTCGAAAAACCCGCAGGGCCCGATCCGCAGCGCTTCGGGCTGTGGCTGGACCAACGGGTCAAGGATTGCCCGGCCGATCCCTTCGAGAACGAGCAAGCCTATCCGGGCGTCAAGATTGGCGCGCGCGGCACCACGTTCGCCAATGGCGCGAAGCTGCCGGTGGGCTCTTACTACGGCTACCCCACGGGCATCGTCGGCTTGCGGCTGTTCCCCAACCCGGCCTTTGACGAGAAGGCTGCGAAGGCATGGGATCCGCAGCGCTATTACACCGATCCCAAGTACTACAATCGCGCAGATCTCGTGCGGCCCTACCGCGTTGGCATGGCCTGCGGTTTTTGCCACGTGGGCCCGAGCCCGATCCATCCCCCCGGGGATCCCGCGCACCCGCAATGGCCCGAGCTGAGTTCCACGGTGGGTGCGCAGTACATGTGGGTGGACCGGCTGTTCATCCATAACGCATCGACGCCCGAAGGCCGGCAGAACTTCATGTTCCAGCTCGTGCATACCTTCCGCCCGGGCACCATGGATACTTCGCTGGTGTCCACGGACAACATCAACAACCCCCGCACCATGAACGCACTCTACGACCTGATGTCGCGCATGGGCGTGGCCAGGCGCATCGGCGAAGAAAAACTGGCCGGGGGCGAGCTGAACAACCGGCAGCTCAACGACTTCGTCAAGACCGGCGCGTTGACGCAGTTCTACACGCCGCCCGACACGGTATGGACGCCGCATGTCCTCAAGGACGGCGCCGATTCGGTCGGCGTGCTGGGCGCATTGAACCGGGTGTACCTGAATATCGGCCTGTTCAGCGAGGAATGGCTGCTGCACTTCAATCCCATCCTCGGCGGCAAGGCGATCTCGCCCATCGAGCTCGCCGTGGCGCAGAAGAACTCGAGCTACTGGAAGGCAACGGAAGCCGGCACGATCAATATGGCGCTTTTCCTGCTGAAGGCGACCCCGCCGGACCACTTGAGCGATGCCCCGGGCGGCGCTGGCTTCCTGGCGGATACTTCCATGCCGGCCGGCGCGCAGATGCTCGACCGGGGCAAGCTCGTGTTCGCCGACACTTGCGCACGTTGTCATTCCAGCAAGGCGCCGCCGCCGCCGGCCAGCCTGAACCTGCAGAACTGCGCGGGCCCGAACTATCTCGCCTGCTTCATGCGGTACTGGAAATGGACGCAGACGGACGAATTCAAAACGCAGATGCGCGACGTGGTCAAGGCGCCGGACTTCCTGGCGGGCAACTATCTGTCGTCCGATGCGCGCATTCCCGCCACGCTGCTGCGGACCAACGTGTGCAGCCCGCTCGCGACCAATGCACTGCGCGGAAATATCTGGGACAATTTCTCGTCGGAGTCGTACAAGACGCTGCCCTCGGTGGGTAGCGTTACCCTCAACGACCCCTTCACCGGCGAGCGCTGGCAATACCGGATGCCGGCGGGCGGCCGTGGCTATACCCGCGTGCCCTCGCTGATCAGCATTTGGTCGACGGCGCCGTTCCTGCTTAACAACGCGCTTGGACCCTTCAGCGAGGATCCGTCGGTCGCCAGCCGTATCCAGGTCTTCGATGCGTCCATCGAGCAGCTGCTCTGGCCCGAGAAGCGCGTGCATGACGACATCCTGGGCGCCAAGGTGCCGGGCACCATCGATCGCACCACCGAGCGCAGCCAGATTACGGTGCCGGAGGGCTTCGTGCCGGACGCGCTCCAGCCATTGCAGGGCTTCATGCACCGCTATGCGCCGTGGCTGGTGGGGGCGAGCGGCGATGTGACGATCGGGCCGGCGCCCAGGCAGATGCCGGTCAACCTGCTGGCCAATATCCAGCCGCTATCGGAGACCACCGACGTCGGGGCCAAGGCCGAGCATGCGGCCAAGGTGGTGGGCCTTGCGCTCAAGCTGAGATCGGACCTGGCCTCCGTGCCGGAAGGTGCGACCGACGCGGATCTGGGCAAGACCTACGCCGATCTGGTCAAGCCGATGCTGGCACTCAGCAAGTGCCCGGATTTTGTCGTGAACCGCGGCCATTACTTCGGCACGGCGGAGTTCAACAACCAGGCCGGCCTGAGCGCCGATGAGCAATCGTTCGGGCAGGAGCCGGTATTGAGCGATGACGACAAACGGGCCTTGATTGCCTTTCTCAAGACGTTTTGACGTAGGCGGCGCGGCGGGGATATGTCTGCTCCAGGCGAACAAGCATGGGATTACGTGATCGTCGGTTCCGGCGCGGGGGGCGGCACGCTCGCCGCGCGGCTGGCGGAGGCCGGCATGCGCGTATTCCTGCTCGAGGCCGGCAACGATGCGCGCGAGCCTGGCACGGCTTGCATGCCGGAGGATTACGAGGTGCCGGCGTTTCATGCCTGCGCCTCTGAGAATCCGGCCATGAGCTGGAATTTTTTCGTGCGCCACTACGCGGACGATGCGCAGCAGCGCAGGGACCCGAAGTACGGCAGCGAAGGGGTGCTCTATCCCCGGGCGGCGACGCTCGGCGGCTGCACCGCGCACAACGCGATGATCTTCCTCTACCCGCACGACTCGGACTGGGACGGCATTGCCGAGCTGACCGGCGACCACTCGTGGAAAGCCGCTCGCATGCGCCGGTATGCCAAGACGCTGGAGCAATGCCGGCACCGTCCGCTGTGGGCGCTCGCGCGCCGCCTTGGCTTCGATCCCACGGCGCACGGCTGGGACGGATGGCTCAGCACCGAGCGCGCGTTCCCGCTGGAAGCGCTGGCCGACAATGCGCTCACGCGCCTGATCCTGGGCTCCATGGAACTGGCGGCGCGCAGCGTGCCGCGGCGCCTGCATGCGGTCCTGAGCTTCTTGCGCTGGCAGGGCGATCCGAACGCCAGGATCTGGGCAAGGCGATGTTTCAAAGGCGTTTGCTATACGCCGCTTTCCACGCGCGGGCATGCGCGCCACGGCGCGCGCGAACGGGTGCTGGATGTGGCGACCCGCCTGCCGTCGTGCTTGCATATCGAGATGGACGCGCTGGCCACGCGCGTGCTGCTGGACGCGCACGGCACGGCGACCGGTGTCGAATACCTGAAGGGCAAGCGCCTCTACCAGGCCCACGTCTCGCCAAGCACGGCGCCGGGCGTACGCCATGAAGTGCACGCGCGCCGTGAGGTGATCCTGGCGGGCGGGGCGTTCAATACGCCGCAACTGCTGATGCTGTCGGGCATCGGCCCTGCCGAGCACCTTCGGGCGCACGGCATTGCCGTGAAGGTGGATTTGCCGGGCGTCGGGCGCAATCTCCAGGATCGCTATGAGGTGGGCGTGGTAAGCCGGATGGCCCAGCCGTGGCGCATCCTCGATGGCGCCCGCTTCCAGAAGGATGATCCGGCCTATTGCAGCTGGCGCGACCGCCGGCATGGGGTCTACACCTCCAACGGCGTGGCGATCGCGGTCGCACGGCGCTCGCGCAAATCCGCGCCCGCACCGGATGTGTTCTGCATGGCGCTGGTTGAGCATTTCACCGGCTACTTCCCGGGTTACTCCAAGCTATTCGCCCAGAGCGACGATGCGCTTACCTGGGCCATTCTCAAGGCACACACGCGCAACCGCGCGGGCACGGTGCGGTTGCGCTCCGCGAATCCGCTCGAGCCGCCCTTGATCAATTTCCATTATTTCGAAGAAGGCGGGGCGGGGGCGGACGAGGATCTGCGCGCGGTGATCGACGCCATCCGCTTTGTGCGCAAGCTGGCAGCGCCGCTGGCAGAGCGCGGCGTGATCGCGCAGGAGCAGCTTCCTGGCGCGCACCTGCGCAGCGACGATGAACTGGGCGGCTATGTGCGCGACAACGCCTGGGGGCATCACGCCTCGTGCAGTTGCGCCATCGGCGCGCGTGCGGCGGGCGGCGTGCTGGGCAGCGATTTTTCCGTGCATGGCACGCGCGGGCTGCGGGTTGTCGACGCGTCCGTCTTCCCGAGGATTCCCGGCTTCTTCCTGGCCAGCGCGGTCTACATGATCGCCGAGAAGGCTGCCGACGTGCTCTTGCACGAAGCGAACGCCGCGGCGAAGGCGACGGCGGCGGCGACGGTGTAGGCAGGCGCGACATTGGAGGTGCAAACATGGCATACGACGTACGCATGCTGCTGGAAATGAGCCAGGACCAGCTTGACGATCTGTTTCGCAACAGCCCGGCCGGCGATATTCCGGATGGCGAGGCCGCCGGCACCGCGATCATCTCGCCCGGCACGGTATTCACCGAGAGCATCGCCAAGATGATCAACCTCTTTGCCTGGCAGGGAAAGGTCTTCGACGCCAAGCGCGGCGTTCTCAAGAACCGCGTCTCCATCTTCGGGCTCGAGGCGATCCTGGCGAAGGTGTACAAGGGCGAGAGCTGGCTTGACCAGAAGGAGTGCATTGTCCTGGACTATTCCGCCACATCGCTGGTCGCGCATTGGATCCGCGACGAGATTCGCTGCATCGCGCCTGGCGTGTATCTTGGCAAGGTGTACTGGGACAAGCATCGCCTGATCGATTTCTGCCTCGAGTTCTGATGAAGCGCAGAGCGTTCCTGGTCGGTGGCATCGGCGGCATCGGGGCAGTCGGTGCGTTGCTGATCGGCTGGTCGGTGCTGCCGCCTCGGCAGCGGCTGGCCACGTCGCAGCCGTTGCCGGCGGTTGGCACGCAGGTGGGGCTCAATGGCTGGGTCAAGATCGCAGCGGACAACACCGTCACCATCATGATGTGCCGCTCCGAGATGGGGCAGGGCGTGCACACCGGCCTGGCCATGGTGCTGGCCGACGAGCTGGATGCCAGCTGGGCGCACGTGAAGGTTGAGCACGCGCCCGTGGACAAGATCTACAACAACCTGGAAGTCGTCGTCGAGGATCTCCCGTTCCGCGCGGACGACGACAGCGTGGCCAGGCATCTGGCCGCCTGGCTGACCGCCAAGCTCATGCGCGAGATCGGCGAGATGGTGACAGGCGGCTCGTCGAGCCTCAATGACTTGTGGGACCCGATGCGCGAGGCCGGCGCATCCGCCCGCGCGATGTTGATCGGCGCGGCAGCCGCGCGGTGGAACGTGCCAGCGGGCGAGTGCCGCGCGCAGGACGGCAAGGTACTGCATCCGTCCGGGAAAACAGCCACCTTCGGTGAACTGGCGGCCCAGGCCGGGAAGCTCCCGCTGCCGGCAAAGGTGGCGCTGAAGACGCCATCCGAATTCAAGCTGATCGGCAAGGACATACGCCGCCTGGAGGCCGCATCCAAGATCGATGGCACGGCGCGCTTTGGCATCGACGTGCTGCCCGAGGGCCTACTGTACGCCAGCGTGACGATGTGCCCGACGCTGGGCGGCACGGTGGCGAGCTTCGACGGCGCGGTTGCCGCCGCGATGCCGGGCATCGTCAAGGTGCTCGCGGTGGATGCCTACAACGGCGGCACCGGCGGGGTGGCGGTGATCGCCGACAACGCGTACCGGGCCATGAAGGCGCTGGATGCGGTCAAGATCGTGTGGAACCCTGGCCCCGCCGCCTCGCTGTCCAGCCCGGAGGTGAGCCGGCGTCTCGCGCAGGCGCTGGATGCCTCCGACGGCCACGCCTATTACCGGCACGGCGATGTCGAAGCGGCATTGAAGTCAGCCGCCAAGCCCGTCAGCGCCGAGTACAGCGCGCCCTACCTCGCGCATGGCGCGGTGGAGCCCATCAACTGCACGGCGCAGGTGCGCGACGGCGCGGCCAGGGTCTGGGTCTCGACGCAGTTGCCTGGCCTGGCGCGCCGGGCGGTGTCGAAGGTCCTCGGCATCGATGCCGACAAGGTCGATGTGCAGCCGCAACTGATCGGTGGCGCGTTCGGGCGGCGGCTGGAGGTGGATTTTATCTCCCAGGCCGCGGCAATCGCGCGCGCGGGCGGTGGGCGGCCGGTGCAGACGATCTGGTCGCGCGTCCAGGACACCACGCACGACTTCTACCGGCCTGCCTGCCTCTCGCGCTTCAAGGCCGGGCTCGACGGCGCGGGCAACCTGGTGGCCTGGCACAACACGTCGGCCAGCCAGGCGATCGTGCCGGCCATGCTGGCGCGCTTGCTTGGCCTGCCGGGCCTGGGCATCGACAAGACCACGACGGAAGGCGCGTTCGACCGGCCCTACGAATGGCCGAACGCGCGCGTCGGGCACGTGATTGTCGACCTGCCGGTGCCGGTGGGTTTCTGGCGCTCGGTGGGCCACTCGCACCAGGCATTTTTTACCGAGAGCTTTATCGACGAACTGGCGGCGGCCGCCGGCAAGGATCCCGTTGCCTTTCGTGCCAGCCTGCTGGTCAGGCATCCGCGTCATCTGGCCGTGTTGCACATGGCCGCGGACAAGGCCGGCTGGGGAACGCCGTTAGGGAAGACAGCCGACGGCGCCGCACGCGCACGCGGGGTGGCGCTGCACGAGGCATACGGCAGCATCGTCGCGCAGGTGGCGGAAGTATCCGTGGCGCCGGACAAGACCGTGCGCGTGCACCGGGTGGTCTGCGCGATCGATTGCGGGCTGCCGGTGAACCCGAACCTGATTCGCCAGCAGATGGAGAGCGCGATCATCTTTGGCTTGTCGGCCGCGCTGTTCGAGGAGATCACGATCGTCGACGGCCAGGTGCACCAGAAAACGTTTGGTGACTTCCCCGTCATCTTCATGAACAACTGCCCGGCCATCGAAACCCACATCATGCCAAGCCAGGACCATCCCCAGGGTGTAGGTGAACCGGGCACGCCCCCCATTGCGCCGGCGGTGGCCAATGCCCTGTTTGCGCTGACGGGACAGCGCTTGCGCGCGTTGCCTTTGAAACTGGCCTGAGTCCCGGGAGAAAGCCATGCTGCCCCTGAACATCAACGGTAAGACAGTGTCCGTGCAGTCCGATCCGGACACCCCTCTGCTGTGGGTGCTTCGGTGCGAGCTGGGGTTGACCGGCACCAAGTATGGTTGCGGCATCGGCGTTTGCCGGGCCTGTACGGTGCAGTTGAACGGCGCGCCGCAGGTCGCCTGCATGAGCCCGGTCTCCACGCTGGCCAATATCCGGATCGTGACCATCGAGGGCTTGCGCGGCCCGCAGGCGCAAGCCTTGAGGGCCGCCTGGCTCGATCTGGACGTGGTGCAGTGCGGCTACTGCCAGAGCGCGCAGCTCATGACCGCCAGCGCGCTCCTGAGAAGCAACCCAAAGCCCAGTGATGCCGACATCGATAAGGCGATGGAGCACATTGTCTGCCGCTGCGGCACCTACCCGCGGATCCGCGCTGCTATCCACCAAGCCGCCGGGCAGCCACGCACCTGAGGCAGCCCCGCCCGGCGAGGGTTTTTACCGATAACGTGAACGCAGGGGGCGACAAAGAATGAAACCCCAATTCCTGTTCAGGTTATTCGCGCCATGCCCATCGCGGCGAAACCGCCCTTTGCGCTCACAAGCGGGTTGCGTTCGATCATCCATGGCATGGCGTGCCGATTCACGCTGTGCTGACCGATCCCGGCGCTGTTGATGCCGCTATTGGCGGCGCGGTTGGCTTACCTGAGCATCGTCAACGCGCCACCAAGGAGACCCCATGCCGGACAACGCAAGCTGTGCCCACGCGGCCACGGCTGATTTTCATCGCCTGCTGGCGCGCGAGCTGCCGGAGCACGACGAGCAGGACTGGGAAGACGCGCAGCGCGGCTTCGTCGGCACCATCCCCAATGCCAAGGTGGCACGCGCCAACGGGCACGGCGTGTGGAACATGGAAGCCTATGGCTTCCTGGATGCCGCCGAGGCGCCGGATACCGTCAACCCCAGCCTGTGGCGGCAGGCGCGCCTTAACCGCATCCACGGCCTGTTCCAGGTCACGCCGCGCATCTTCCAGGTGCGCGGGTTCGATATCGCCAATATCACCTTTATCGAAGGCGACACCGGCGTGATCGCGCTGGACGCGCTGACCTGCCCGGAGACCGCCGCAGCCGCGCTCGCGCTGTACCGGGCGCATCGCGGCAACCGCACGTTGCACACCGTGATCTACAGCCACAGCCATGCCGACCACTTTGGCGGCGTGGCGGGGCTGGTTGACGAGGCCGACGTGCGCGCCGGGCGGGTCCAGGTGATTGCGCCCTCCGGCTTCATGCACCACGCCATCGCTGAGAACGTGATCGGCGGCGTGGCCATGGCGCGCCGCGCGCAGTTCCAGTTTGGCCACACGTTGGCCAAAGGGCCGGCAGCGCAGGTGGATGCCGGCCTGGGCAAGACGCTGCCGATGGGCCGCTCGACGCTGATCGCGCCAACGCGGTCGATCGAGGCCGAGCACGAGATCCACGTGATCGACGGGCTGGAGATCGAGTTCCAGCTCACGCCAGAGACCGAGGCGCCCTCCGAGATGCACCTCTTCATCCCGTCCGAGGGCGCGCTCAACCTGGCCGAAAACGCCACCCACAACCTGCACAATCTTTGCCCATTGCGCGGCGCCAAGGTGCGCGACGCACTGGCATGGTCCAAGTACCTGCACCGCGCGCTGCACCGCTATGGCCCGCGTACCGTGGTGGTGCTGGCCCAGCACCACTGGCCGACCTGGGGCGCGGAGCGCGCCCGGCGCTTCCTGTCCGAGCAGCGCGACCTGTACCGCGTGCTGCACGACCAGACCGTGCGGCTGATGAGCCATGGCCTGAAGGCCGGCGAGATCGCCGAAGGGCTGCAACTGCCGGAGTCGCTGGCCAGGCGCTGGCACACGCGCGGCTACTACGGCACCGTGTCGCACAACGTCAAGGCGATCGTGCAGCACTACCTGAGCTGGTACGACGCGCATCCGGCCAACCTGCATGCGCTGCCGCCGGTGGCCGCCGCGCGCAAGCACCTGGAATACATGGGCGGCATCGACGCCGTGATGGCCAAGGCCCGCGCCGACTACGAGCGCGGTGAGTTCCGCTGGGTGGCCGAGGTGCTCAAGCACGCGGTCTACGCGCATCCGGCGCATGCCGAGGCGCGCGAGCTGGCGGCCCGCGCGCTGGAGCAGATGGGCTTCCAGGCCGAGTCGGCGACGTGGCGCAATGCCTACCTGCTGGCCGCGCGCGAGTATCGCGAAGGGCCGCCGCAGGCCAATCCGCAGGGGCCGCCGGCCAACGCGCTGATGGGCGCGATGAGCAACGAGCTGCTGTTCGACGCGCTGGCGGTGCGCATCCACGGGCAGCGCGCGCAGGGCATGGCGTGCCAGATCGGCTGGCTGTTCACCGACAGCGGCGAGCATTGGATGAGCACGCTGTCCAACTGCGCGCTGAGCAGCCTGCTGGTGGAGGCGGCCGATGTGGTGGCCGATGTGGCGGCTGACGTGGCGAACACGGCGGACGTGGTCATCGAGACCAGCCGCGACACGCTCGACGCCGTCCTGACCCGGCGCTTGACGGCGGCCGAGGCTGTGGCGCAAGGCCGGCTCACGCTGCGCGGCGATGTGTCGCTGCTGCCGCGCTTCATGGGCCTGCTGGACCAGTTCAGCGGCAGCTTCCCGGTGGTGGACGCGGCGCCCTGGCCGGAGCGCTGAGCCGGCCACCGGCCCGTCGTCGGCGAATCGCAGCCGTTCTGGCTGTGCAAGGTGACGGTGGCGCTGGAGGGCAAGGCCGTGGCGTGGGCGGATTGGGGCGGATTGGGTTCGGCCTGCTTAAGTGGTTTATGAGGCGCAATTAGCCCGGATGCCACCCGGCCCGCGTGATGGCTGCGGAGCTTGTCCGGGCCACCACCACCTTTTGTCCGTCAAGCCACCTCTGCTGCAACGCGGGAACCCCCTCTCGACAAGGTATAATCCCGGTTTCCCGCCAGCACGGCGCCCCAACCAGCGGCGCCGGCCGGTAGC
Organism: Cupriavidus sp. GW823-FHT07A04; assembly: GCF_058794615.1. Taxonomy (NCBI): domain Bacteria; kingdom Pseudomonadati; phylum Pseudomonadota; class Betaproteobacteria; order Burkholderiales; family Burkholderiaceae; genus Cupriavidus; species Cupriavidus sp. GW823-FHT07A04. The sequence goes on along the minus strand of NZ_JBXAHA010000016.1, from coordinate 60,017 downwards.
AGCCCCTACCTCCTGCCCTCCCGACCGCTCAGACCATGGCGCATTTCTCGTGCTTCCCCGGTGCATTGGCGCTTTCCGCCTTTCGCCAGCAACGCCTGCTCACCGCCCTCAAGCAGATCGACGCCGACATCGAGTCGGTGCACGGCCAGTTCCTGCATTTTGTCGACACCGACGTGCCGCTATCGCAAGACGACAGCGCCCGCATCGCCGCGCTGTTGACCTATGGCGCGCCTTTCGAGGCACAAACCGACGGTGATCGCTTTGTGGTGATTCCGCGCTTCGGCACCATCTCGCCGTGGGCCAGCAAGGCGACCGACATCGCGCACAACTGCGGCTTCGAGCACGTGCACCGCATCGAGCGCGGCATCGAGATCACCGTGATCTGCAAGAAGGGCCTGCTGCGTGGGCGCAAGACGCTGGATGCCGGCACGCGCGCCGCGGTGGCTGCCCACCTGTTCGACCGCATGACCGAAAGCGTGGTGGCTTCGCGTGAAGACGCCGCCGGCCTGTTCCAGGAACTGCCGGCCAAGCCGCTGCGCTTCATCGACATCTCCGGTGGCCGCGCCGCGCTGGCGCAAGCCAATACCGAAATGGGCCTGGCCCTGTCGGAAGACGAGATCGACTACCTGGTCGACGCCTACGCCAAGCTGGAGCGCAACCCGACCGACGTCGAGCTGATGATGTTCGCGCAGGCCAACAGCGAGCACTGCCGCCACAAGATCTTCAACGCCACCTGGACCATCGACGGCGTGCAGCAGGACAAATCCCTGTTCGCCATGATCCGTAATACCCACCAGCTCAACCCGCAAGGGTCGATTGTGGCGTACTCGGACAACTCCGCGGTGATGGAAGGCGATGTGGCTGAGCGCTGGTTCCCGCGCGGCACCGAGCAGAAGTACGGCCGCCATGAGGCGCTGACCCACACGCTGATGAAGGTGGAGACGCACAACCACCCGACCGCCATCTCGCCGTTCCCCGGGGCCTCCACCGGCGCCGGCGGTGAAATCCGCGACGAAGGCGCCACCGGCCGTGGCGGCAAGCCCAAGGCTGGCCTGACCGGCTTCACGGTCTCCAACCTGATGCTGCCCGACGCCGTGGAAGGCTGGGAAAACGCGCGTGACGCCGCCCAGCCGGTGGCGCACCGCAACCCGGACGACAAGGTGAGCGTGACCGGCAAGCCGGACCGCATCGCCTCGCCGCTGCAAATCATGACCGAAGGCCCGCTCGGCGGCGCCGCGTTCAACAATGAATTCGGCCGCGCCATCCTGGGCGGTTACTTCCGCGTCTACGAGCAAAACGTGGGCGGCACCGTGCGCGGCTATCACAAGCCGATCATGATCGCCGGCGGCATCGGTAACATCGACGCCGGCCACACGCACAAGAAGGCGCTGCCGGCCGGCTCGCTGCTGATCCAGCTGGGCGGCCCGGGCATGCGCATCGGCATGGGCGGCAGCGCCGCCAGCTCGATGGCGACCGGCACCAATACCGCCGACCTGGACTTCGATTCGGTCCAGCGCGGCAACCCGGAAATGGAGCGGCGCGCGCAGGAAGTCATCAACGCCTGCTGGCAGCTCGGCGACGACAACCCCATCCTGTCGATCCACGACGTGGGCGCGGGCGGCATCTCCAATGCCTTCCCCGAGCTGGTGGACGGCGCGGGCCGCGGCGCGCGCTTCGACCTGCGCCAGGTGCACCTGGAAGAGTCGGGCATGAGCCCGGCCGAGATCTGGTGCAACGAGTCGCAGGAACGCTATGTGATGGCGGTGGCGCCGGAGTCCTTCCCGCTGTTCCAGACCATGTGCCAGCGCGAGCGTTCGCCGTTTGCCGTGGTGGGCATCGCCACCGAAGAGCAGCAGCTGCAACTGGTCGATGCGCATGTCGACGCGGCGCTCAAGGAACACTATGCCGTGAACATGCCGATGGACGTGCTGCTGGGCAAGCCGCCGCGCATGCACCGCGACGTCAAGCACGTGGCGCAAAGCCTGCCCCCGGTGGACGTGACCGGCATCGCGCTGGACAAGGCCGTGCGCGACGTGCTGCGCCACCCGACCGTGGCCAGCAAGTCGTTCCTGATCACCATCGGCGACCGCACGGTTGGCGGCATGAATGCGCGCGACCAGATGGTCGGCCCCTGGCAAGTGCCGGTGGCCGACGTGGCGGTGACCACGCTCGACTACAAGGGCCGGGCCGGCGAAGCCATGACCATGGGCGAGCGCACGCCCCTAGCCGTGATCAACGCCCCCGCCTCGGGCCGCATGGCCATCGGCGAGGCGCTGACCAACCTGGCCGCCGCGCCGGTCAAGGACCTGGCCAAGGTCAAGCTGTCCGCTAACTGGATGGCCGCCTGCGGCGTGGACGGCGAAGACGCCAAGCTGTACGACACCGTGCATGCGGTTGGCATGGAACTGTGCCCGGCGCTGGGCATCAGCATCCCGGTGGGCAAGGATTCGCTGTCCATGCGCACCAAGTGGCAGGACGACGGCGTCGACAAGGAAGTGGTCGCACCGGTCTCGCTGATCATCTCGGCGTTTGCCGCCGTGGATGACACCGACCGCACCCTGACCCCGCAACTGCGCACCGATGCGGGCGACAGCGTGCTGATCGCCATCGACCTCGGCCGCGGCAAGAACCGCCTGGGCGGCAGCATCCTGGCCCAGGTGACGCAGCAGGTAGGCGACACCGCGCCGGACGTGGACAGCGCCGAAGACCTGAAGAACTTCTTCAACGTGATCCAGCGCCTGAACCGCGAGGGCAAGCTGCTGGCCTATCACGACCGTTCCGACGGCGGCTTCATGGCTGCCCTGGCGGAAATGGCCTTTGCCGGCCATTGCGGCCTGTCGCTCAACGTCGACATGCTGGCGCTGGACCCGGTCCAGGAGCAGGACTTCGGCGACGCCAAGAACTGGGCGCAGCAAATCTCCGGCCGCCGCGACGAGCAGACCCTGCGCGCGCTGTTCTCGGAAGAGCTCGGCGCGGTGATCCAGGTACGCCAGGAAGAGCGCGATGCCGTGTTCGCCGTGCTGCGCGAAGTCGGCCTGTCGGCCTGCAGCCACGTGGTGGGCAAGCCCAATGCCACCGACCAGATCGAGATCTACCGCGACGCCAAGAAGGTCTTCGGCGCCGCGCGCAGCGAGCTGCAGCGCACCTGGAGCGAAGTCAGCTGGCGCATCGCGCGCCTGCGCGACAACCCGGCTTGCGCCGACAGCGAATACGATCGCGTGCTCGACGCGGCGGACCCGGGCATCTCGCCGGTGCTGACCTTCGATCCGGCACTAGACATCGCCGCACCGTTCGTGGCCACCGGCGCGCGTCCGCGCGTGGCGATCCTGCGCGAGCAGGGCGTCAACTCGCAGATCGAAATGGCGTACAGCATGGACCGCGCCGGCTTCGACACGCACGACGTGCACATGAGCGACCTGATTGCCGGGCGTGCCAACCTGGCCGACTTCTCCGGCTTTGTCGCTTGCGGCGGCTTCAGCTACGGCGACGTGCTGGGTGCCGGCGAAGGCTGGGCCAAGACCATCCTGTTCAACGCGCAGATGGCCGAGCAGTTCGCGGCCTTCTTCAACCGCCAGGACACCTTCGCGCTGGGCGTGTGCAACGGCTGCCAGATGATGAGCAACCTCGCCCCGATCATCCCCGGCGCGGGCGCATGGCCCAAGTTCACCCGCAACCAGTCGGAGCAGTACGAAGCGCGCTACGTCACCGTGCAAGTGCAATCCTCGCCGTCGATCTTCTTCGCCGGCATGGAAGGCAGCCGCATCCCCATCGTGGTGGCGCACGGCGAAGGCTTCGCCGACTTCTCGCAGCAAGGCGACAAGAGCCAGGCCCAGGTGGCGCTGCGTTTCGTGGACAACCACGGCGCGCCGACGCAAACCTACCCGCTGAACCCGAACGGCTCGCCCGACGGCATTACCTCGGTGACCACCACCGATGGCCGCTTCACCGTGCTGATGCCGCACCCAGAGCGCGTGTTCCGCACCGCCACCATGAGCTGGGCGCCGGACGCCTGGAAGCAGGTGGAAGACGGCGGCAGCCCGTGGATGCGCATGTTCCGCAACGCGCGCAAGTGGGTGGGTTGAACGGCCTGCTGTTTTTCGCGCTGTAGAAAGGAAAAGCCCGCTTCGCGCGGGCTTTTCCTTTTGTCGATGCGGGATTCACTGAGCGGGTTGGCTGCCTCAGGCAGGCTGCATTTCCGTGCGCGCTCAGCGGGTGACACAGATAAGTGCTGAAAAATGCCCAAACAAGACCTTCGGTTTGGACGCGCTATCATGAATCGCTATGATTCACTGTGATTCAACCCGCATCGAAAAGGACTACATATGGCACAGACCGAAACCAAGGTGCTGACCGTGCATGTGCCGTTGCCACTGGCCGAGAAGGTCGATCAGTTGGCGGCCCGCCTGGAGCGCTCGCGCGGCTGGATCATGAAGCAGGCCCTATCTGCCTGGATCGATCAGGAGGAAGAGCGCAGCCGTCTGACACGTGAGGCCTTAGCCGACGTGGATGCAGGTCGCGTTATCGATCATCAGGCCGTTCAGGCTTGGGCCGACGGTCTTAGCACGGACACGCCCCCGCCGGTCTCGCGCTGATGTTGATGGACCTGAAGTGGACCAGCAAGGCGCTCGCCAAGTTTTTGGCCCCCGTGAATAAGCTGGCAGCTGCGCGAACCGTCCAGGCGCTCGCGGCGGCACCTGCAAATTTCCTGGCTCACCCACGCATCGGTGAGCAGCTTGATGAATTCGAGCCCCGCGAGGTGCGGCGGATTCTTGCGGGGCATTATGAGATGCGCTATGAGATTCGGGATTCGACAATCTACGTGCTGCGGGTGTGGCATACCCGAGAGGATCGCTAAGACGACTTGCCTCAAGTCATCCGCCGTGTACTCCAGGCCTGATAAACGTAATACAACGGCCGCTGCGGATCCGATTGCCTGGCCGATGCCGGCGCCGCGCCGCGGATCTGCATGGTGACCAGCACCATGCGCGCGGCTTTCACGGGGGAGTAGCGGTCGCGCAGCGGCAGCATGGGCAGCACGGCGCGCCATTCCGGGGGCAGGCCATCGTGGCTGAAGGTGCCGAGCGCGCAGTAGCCCCATCCTTCGGATGTGAGGTGCCAGAGTTGCCGGTAGGGGCTGCCGCCTGATGCCACTGAAGCCACTGAAGCCACTGAAGCCATGGTCTCCCTCGTTCGCATGCCGGTGCCCGCGGCGGGAGATCAGGCGGGCTTGCGCTAATCAGACTGCGCCACGGCCAGGGTGGCGGCACGCATGACCTTGATATTACCCATGTGCGGCGATGGTGGGAATGCTTGGCGCGCTCGCCAGGTGCGGCAATGCGTACACCAGGCAACGTGTTTGGTGCCCGGCGTACCGTGCATCACCCAGGGGTCGTCACTTGCAGGCAGCGGTGCGTTCTTGTCCTACAGCCCGCTAAACCAGTTATACCCCTGGTCTTCCCAGTACCCGCCCGGATTCTCGTTGGTCACGAAGAGCGCGGCGATATGCTTGGGGTTCTTGAAGCCGAGCTTGGTCGGCACCCGTAGCTTGAGCGGGTAGCCATAGCGGGCGGGTAGCGGCTCGCTGCCGAAATCCAGCGCCAGCATGGTCTGCGGGTGCAGCGCGGTTTCCATGTCGAGGCTGGAGTAATAGCGGTCCGCGCATTTGAAGCCGATATAGCGGGCGGTGGTGTCCGCGCCGATGCGTTCCAGGAAGGTGCGCAGCGCAACGCCGTGCCATTCGCCGATCGCGCTCCAGCCTTCGATGCAGATATGCCGCGTGATCTGCCCCGCCTGCGGCAGCGCGCGCAGTTGCGCCAGGCTCCATGCGCGCTTGTCGGCGACCAGCCCGGAGACTTCGAGGCGGTAGCCGGCACCGTCGACCTCCGGCACGTCGTACTCAGGATAGAAGGCGTTGAACGGGAAGGGCTGCGTGATCTGGCTGCGCGCGTAGGTGGGGGCGAGCCGGTTGCGGTTGAACAGCCAGGCTTGCACGCGATCGTTCCAGCGCGACATTGACCACAGCACCTTGTCCACGGCATCGCCATCCTGCAAGGTGCAGCCCGCCAGCATGGACAGGGCGCCCAGCGACAGCGAGGAGCGCAGCAACAGGCGCCGCTGGAGTTGCACGAGCTGGGGCTTGAAATCAGCCGCGCTTGCCGGCTCCGAGGCCGGCATGACGATCCGCTTGTCATCGTTGGGGGCGCTCATGCTTCGACATCTCCATGGCCAGCGCGCCCGGCGCGTCCGGTCAACATTGGCAACAAGGTGGCCGGCACCAGGATGACCAGCGCCAGGTGAATCACGACGAAACCCACGATCCCCGCCATGGCAAGGAAATGCACATGGCGCGCCGTGTCGAACCCGCCAAACAGCGTCGCCAGCCAGTCCAGCTGCACGGGCTTCCAGATGGCCAGCCCGGACGCCACCACCAGCACGCCCAGCAGCAGCACCGCCACATACATCAGCCGCTGCACCGCGTTGTAGGCGCCGGGCCGATGCGGCAGGCGCAGCCGGATGGCAAGCGACGCGTCACGCAGGACGCCGCGCGCGCTCAGCGGCAGGAAGTGGCGCCGGAAATGCCGCGTGGCGAGGCCATAAGCCAGGTAGACCAGGCCATTGGCGGCCAGCAGCCACATGGCCGCGAAATGCCATGCGATCGCGCCGCCCAGCCAGCCGCCTACCGTCGCCCAGGCCGGAAATTTGAAGGGAAACAGCGGCGAGGCGTTGTAGATCGCCCAGCCGCTCATCACCATGCAGGCCATGGCGAAGGCGTTGATCCAGTGCGTGGCGCGCACGACCAGCGGATGGACGATGGCGCGCCGCGCGGGTGAGGAGGAGGGGAGCTTGCGCATGACGGGGAACGTTGGCGGGACAGCAAGGATCCAGGCCGGACGGCGCCGGCCCGGGCGGGTCTTACATCGGAGGCACCACGCCTTCCTTGCCGGCCGAGATAAAGCGCGCGGTCAGCCCGCCGTCGGCGCCTTTGCTGGCAAACAGCACGATATGCGCGCCGGGGACCAGCAAGGAGCGGTCGCCGGGCTCCAGGTTGACGATGGGCACGTCGTTGGGGATCACGATGCGCTTTTCGCCGTCGGGGTACTTCACGGTGATGGTGCGGCCGTTGCTGACCACTACGTTGCCCACGGTGCCGTTGGTCATGCTGCTGTTCTTGCCGAGGTCCCACGCACGATGGCCTTCGCCGCTGCCGCGCATGCTCGGCGGGAACACGTGCACCTCGAGCGCCTTGAGCGAGCCATCCGCCTGCGGCACGGCGGCCGAGCCGATATAGCTGCCGGGCTTGATCTCATCGACCTTGGCCAGCGTCACCGCGCGCACCGCGGTGTCCTTGGTCAGGCCCACTTCCAGGTCCTGTCCCGAGCGCGTGCGCACCTTCAGCGTGTCGCCGGCGAAGGCGGTCACGGTGCCGCGCACGCCGGTAGGCGTGGCGGCGGGAGCGGGCTGCGCCAGCACCGCGGGCGCTGCGGCAAACATGGCGCCGGCGAGCAGCGCCGGGGCCACCAAGGTACGTGTCAAATTACGCGAAACGATCTTCATCCTGGAACTCCTGGTGCGTGGAAAGTGCTACGTAGGTTAGGGTGATGGCCGGGTCGCTCGGATGACTTTTTGATGACCAAAATGTCATGAATCGGGGCTCCGGCCACCGCTAGAATGGCGGCATACCGTTGAATGGCATTGCGCATCATGAGCATCCTCGTCATCGAAGACGACCCCAAGACCGGCGATTACCTCAAGAAGGGTTTGCGTGAAAGCGGCTACGCCGTGGATCTCGCGCGCACCGGTACGGACGGTCTGCACATGGCGCTGGAGCACGCCTACGACCTCGTCGTGCTCGACGTGATGCTGCCGGGCATCGACGGCTGGGAAATCATGCGCACGCTGCGCGCGCGGCGCGACCTGCCGGTGATCTTTCTGACCGCGCGCGACCATGTCAACGACCGCATCCACGGGCTTGAGCTCGGCGCCGACGATTACCTCGTCAAGCCGTTTTCGTTCATCGAGCTGGTGCTGCGCATCCGCACGCTGCTGCGCCGCGGCGTGGTGCGCGAGGCGGAGCTGTTCGAATTCGCCGACCTCAAGCTCGATGTCCTGCGCCGCAAGGTGACGCGCCAGGGCGTGGAGATCGTGCTGACCAACAAGGAGTTCCTGCTGCTGCACCTGCTGGTCAAGCGCCAGGGCGAGGCGCTGTCGCGCACGCTGATTGCCGCCGAGGTGTGGGACATGAACTTCGACAGCGACACCAACGTCGTTGACGTGGCCATCAAGCGGCTGCGCGCCAAGGTCGACCAGCCCTTCGACAAGAAGCTTATCCATACCGTGCGCAGCATCGGCTATACCTTCGGCGAGGGCGCGTGAAAGCCTGGTCCTCGCGCTCGCTGACCGCGCGCACGACGTTGTCGTTCGCCGCGATTGCCTGCGTGGTGATCGGCGCGCTGGGCGCGTATTTCTACCAGTCCGTCAAGACCTCGATGGAGGCCCGCGCCGATCTGCAACTGATCGGGCGCGTGGCGCATTTCCGCCGGCTGGCCAGCGATGTGTACACCGTCGGCGAGCTCAAGGACCGGCCTTTGCTGTTCGAATCCATGCTCGGCGCCGAGCGCGACGTGCTGATTTTCCGCAAGCCGGGCGAACCGCCGTTTATCCACGTCAACCCGGACAACCTGCCGGTGCCGGCAAAGCTTGAGGCATCCCCGCCGGGCGACGGCGCCGGCCTGAGCGCGGCCAGCATCCTGCGCACCCGGCTGGACAACGGCGTGCCGGTGCACTGGGCGGCCGCGATGGCGCGCTCCAGCGAGGATGGCGGCGTGGTCGAGGTGATCGCCGCGCATCCGATGAGCAACGAAGTGCGGATGCTCGCCGCCTACCGCGACCGCGTGGTGCTGGCCGCGCTGGTCGGCATGCTGGCGGCGACCGCGCTCGCCTTCTTCGCCATCCGGCGCGGGCTCAAGCCGGTAGGCAGCATCGCCGCGCGGGCCGCCGAGATCAGCCCCGCCAGCCTCGCCGTGCGCCTGGATGAGCGGGATGCTCCCGCCGAGCTGCGCGGCCTCGTCGGCGCGTTCAACGCCATGCTGGACCGGCTGGCCGACGGCTACGAGCGGCTGTCCCAGTTTTCCGCCGACCTGGCCCACGAGATCCGCACGCCCGTGGGCGCGCTGATCGGCCAGACCCAGGTCACGCTGAGCCAGTCGCGTCGGCCGGAGGAGTACCAGGACGTCCTCGAGTCCAACCTGGAGGAGCTGAACCGGCTCGGCCATATCGCCGAGAACATCCTGTTCCTGGCGCAGGCCGACCATGCCGGGCTGGTTATCGAGCGCGCCCCGGTGTCGCTGCCTGACGAGCTCAACAAGATCGCCGAGTATTTCGAAGGGCCGGCGGACGAGAAGGCGATGACATTCGAAGTGGAGGCACTCGGCACGGTCTGGGCCAATCCGCTGCTGTGCCGCCGCGCCATCAACAACCTGGTGGTCAATGCCGTGCGCTACGGCGCGCCTGGCAGCGTGGTGCGGCTGAGCAGTACCGAAGAGCCTGACGGCATCGTCGTTGCGGTGGAAAACCAGGGCGAGGCCATCCCGCAAGGCCAGCTCGACCGCCTGTTCGACCGCTTCTATCGCGGCGATGCGGCGCGCAGCCGGGTCACCGAGTCCAACGGCCTCGGCCTGGCCATCGTGAAGGCCATCATGGTGCTGCACGGCGGCGGCGTGATGGCCAGTTGCCCCGCGCCGGGGCTGGTGCGGTTTGCGCTGCGGTTCCCGCGGCAGCAAGGGTTGGCTTCCTGAGAGCTTGTGGCGGCCGGCGCCTGCAAGCCGTGCACGCGGGATCCCCGCGCGCTTCATTGCCGTCTCGTTTCTAGCGTTACAGCAGCGTTACAGCAGCGTATCCAGCAGATCCGGCCCAAACACCTCCCGGTGCACCCGTTCCGCCCTCACGCCACGCGCCTGCAGTGCCGCGCGCTGTGCCTGCATGAACGGCAGCGGCCCGCACAGGTAGAAGTCCGCATCCGCAAGATCTTCGTCGGCCAGAATCACATCGATATCCATGCGGCCAGGCAGGGCGGGTTGCGCCAGAAATTCCGCCGGCTCCTCGGATTCCAGGAAAAAGTGCGTGCGCAGCTTGGGCAGCTTGCGGGCGGCATGCTTGACGTCCTTCAGGTGCGCCACGTGCGAGGCCATGCGCGCGGCGTGGCCGAATACGACCTTGCGTGAAGGATTGCGCTGCGCGACGGTGTTCAGCGCGCTGATCATGGGCGTGACACCGACGCCGGCCGAAAGCAGCACCATGGGGGTGCTGGGCTCGATGCGCGGGGCGAAGTCGCCGAAGGGCTGGCTGACCAGCAGCACGTCGCCTTCGCGGGCGTTTTCGTGCAGCCAGTTCGAGACCGCGCCGGCGGGCAGGTCCTCGCCATTGCCGCGGTCGCGCTTGACCGAGATGCGCCAGGTCTTGCCGTTGGGCGCGTCGGACAAACTGTACTGGCGCTGCTGGAAGGCGCCGGGGGTGAGTTCCACCACCACGGAGATGTACTGGCCGGGCAGGAAGTCGGCCAGCGTGGTGCCGCCCACGGCTTCGAGCGTGAAGGCGGTGATGTCGGCGCTTTGTGCTTCGCGCGCGACGATGCGCACGGGCTGGCGGTGATCGGGGCCGGTTTGCGCGCGCTCGTAGAGGCGGGTTTCCGCGGCGATCAGTTCGGCGGCGAGCAGCCAGTAGGCTTCGTCCCAGGCGGCGACCAGCGCCGGGGTGGCGGCATCGCCGAGCACTTCGCCGATGGCGCCGAGCAGGTGGCGCGCGACGATGGCGTAGTGGCTGGGCTTGATGCCGACCGAGGCGTGCTTGTGGACGATGCGGCTGACCACCGGTGCCAGGGCGCTGTTGTCGCCATAGTTGGCGGCGTAGGCAAACACGGCGGAGGCCAGCGACTGCTGCTGCGAACCGTTGGCCTGGTTGCCCATGTTGAACAGGTTGGTCAGCTCGGGCCGATCGGCAAACATGTTGCGATAGAACGTCTGGGTAATGGCCAGGCCATGTTCGCGCAGCACGGGCACGCTCGCGTCGATCAGGGGTCTCGATTGTTCGGACAGCACGGCAACCTCCAAAGATGTGCGGAAAATGCAACAAAAAAGAAAAAAGACTCCGCAACGTGGTGCGGTGGCGGCGTACGGCGCTGGGTGCAGTCCCGGTTCAGCCTGGACGCGGCCAGGTGGCGACGCCTTGAAATCGATTTTATTAAACATGCATTTGCAATGCAACATAAAATTTGCGGCAGCGCGCAAAGATGCATCTTTGGTCCATGTTAGACTGCGGCAGCCGTCACACTGAGGCTGCAATGCCTGCCGGGGCCCCATCCTGGCTACCCCATACATCATCGCCGCAAACCGGATTTTTCCATGAGACTGACCGACTACACCGACTACAGTCTGCGGACCCTGATCTATGTGGCGGTCCATCCGGGCGAACTGGTCACCATCCAGCACATCGCGGATGCGTTCGGCATTCCCAAGAACCACCTGATCAAGATCGTGCAAAAGCTCGGCCAGGCCGGCTTCCTGCATACGGTGCGCGGGCGCGCAGGTGGCATCGAGCTGGGCCGGCCGGCTGCGCAGATCAATGTGGGCGAAGTGATCCGGACCATGGAGTCGGATTTCAACCTGGTGGAGTGCTTCCAGGGCGATGACAACCACTGCATCATCACCCGCGTATGCGGCTTGCGCGGCGTGCTGTCCGCGGCGTTGCGGGCTTATTTCGAGGTGCTGGACGCGTATAGCCTGCAGGATCTGGTGGAGAAGCCTGCGGCGCTCACGCGGGCGTTTGGCGACGGTGGCGCCGCCACCCTGACCGGCATCCCGATCAAGAGCGTGACGCGCAAGGCCAAGGCCTCCCAGGCGGCAGCCGAGGACGCTGGCGAGCAGTAAGCCCGCGTTGCGCCGGTCTCCCGGCTGGCGGGAGCGGCGCCGGGGCGAGGTCGGCCCGGGTTCAGGCCGGCGTCTTGCGAAACGAGATGGCGAAGCGGTTCCAGCTGTTGATCGTGGCAATCAGCAGGGTCAGGTCGACCAGCTCGGCGTCGCCGAAGTGGGGGCGAACCGCTTCCCATGCAGCGTCGGGCACATGATCCTGGGCGACCAGCGTGACGGCTTCCGTCCAGGCCAGGGCGGCGCGCTCGCGGTCGGTGAAGAAGGGCGTTTCACGCCAGACCGACAGGGTGGCCAGGCGGCGGTCATTCTCGCCGCCCTTGCGCGCATCGGTGGTGTGCAGGTCGATGCAATAGGCGCAGCCATTGATCTGCGAGGCACGCAGGCGCACCAGTTCTACCAGCGGTTTTTCCAGGCCGCTCTTGCCGACGCGTTCTTCCAGGCCGAGCACGGCCTTGATGGCGGCGGGGCTGGCTTTGTAGAAGTCGAGACGTTGTTCCATGGTTTGCTCCTGCTTTGCGTTTTGCGCCATCGGTGTGGAGGCGCGACAGGAACAAGAATAGGACGGCGACTGGCTATGCAAAATAGCCAGTTTTCTCTAATTTGAGGTAACCAGTGGCGGGCCGTCCGCCGCTAGCGCCCCGGCCAGCTTCTCCATGCCGGCGTGGATGTCCGCCACGCTGATGCCACCGTAGCCCAACAGGATGCCAGGCACCGGCGCCTGCCCGCCGTACATGCCTGCAATGCCATACAGGCCGACCGATGCGGCGGCGGCGCGCGCGATCAGCGCGGTTTCATCTTGCGGCATCTTCAGGTGGGCCACCATATGGATGCCCGCGGCCGGCGCGTGGGGCATGAACCACGGGCTCAACGGGCCCTGCAGGTGCGCAAGCAACGCGGCGCGGCGTGCGGCGTACTCCTTGCGCATGCGCCGCAGGTGCTTGGCGAAGTGGCCGTCGAGCATGAACCTGGCCAGCGCCGTCTGCGTCATGGTGCAGCTGTGCCAGTCACTGACCTGCTTGGCCCTGCGCACGGCTGCGCCCAGCGGCGCCGGGGGGATCACGTAGCCGATGCGCAACTCGGGGAAGATCGTCTTGGAGAAGGTGCCGACGTACGCCACCACCCCTGTCTTGTCCAGGCTCTTGAGTGACTCCACCGGGTGGCCCATGAAGCGGTACTCGCCGTCGTAGTCGTCCTCCAGCACCAGCGCGCCACGGCGTTGCGCCCACTCGAGCAGCGCCACGCGCCGCTCCAGGCTCATCGCCATGCCCAGCGGAAACTGGTGGGACGGCGTGACGTAGACAATGCGCGCGTTGTCCGGCAGGGCGTCCACTACCAGCCCCTGCGCATCCACGGGGACATAAGCCACCTGCGCGCCCAGCGCGGAAAACGCAATGCGCGCGGGCGGATAGCCGGGATCCTCCACTGCCACCACGTCGCCGGGGCGGATGACCACCCGCGCCATCAGGTCGATCGCCTGCTGCGCACCCTGCGTGACGATGACTTCCTGCCAGTTGCTCACCACCGCGCGGCTGAACGCCAGGTAGCGCGACACCGCAAGCCGCAATTCCTGCTCGCCGGCGGGATCCCGGTAGCTGCCGCGCCCGCGGGCCTGCACGCGTAGCGCGTGGCTGACGCAGCTGCGCCACTTATCGAAGGGAAACATGCCCTTGTCGGTGACGCCGCCCACGAAGTCGAATGCTGGCGCGGCGCCGGGTGGCGTATGGGGAAGGGTGTCGGGCAGCGCCTCCCAGATCGAGCCGGAGCCGGCGCTGGGGGACAGCGATGATGGCGATGGTGCCAGGCCCGTCATCTCATGCGCGACGAAGGTGCCGTCGCCGGCGCGGGAGCGCAGGTAGCCCTCGGCAATCAACCGCTCGAACACGTCGAGCGTGGTCTTGCGCGATACCCCAAGCTGCGTGGCAAGGTCGCGGGTCGACGGCAGCCTTTCGCCCGGCGCCAGGCGGCCGTCGACGATGCCCGCCCGCAACTGTCGATAGAGTTGGCCGGCAAGGCCCTGCCGGCCGTGAATGCTCAAATGGACATCCATCTCTTGATCTTTTGTTGGTGGTTACCCGGGCCCGGCACAACGCCAAAGGCTGAGGCGGGCAGGTGGGAAGAGCGGGGAGCGTGGTCTTGTTCGGCGAGCATCGCGGGAAGCCTTAACCTTCCCGCCCGTCGGCCCGGGGCCGGGTCAGGTAGGGCACGTATTTCAGCAGGTACAGCGCGAAGGCCGCCATCCAGAGCGCCGCCGCGCTGGCGATCCAGAACGGTTTGTATTGCGGCAACAGCAGCGGCCCGATCACGCGGACGACAGCGGCCAGGCCGATGCACGCGTAGGCGGCGTTCTCCATCGCACCCGCTTCCAGCTTGCGGCCGGTGTGGCCCAGCGCGGTGCGCGTGATCATCCCCAGGATGGCGCAGCCGATCGCGCCCACGGTGAGGGCGTGCAGCGCCGTCGAGCGGTCGGCCCAGCCCAGGGCGGATGCCGCCAGCAACACCAGGCCCAGCGGCAGGCAGGCATACGCCAGGTGAAGGATGGCGATCAGCGGCTTGCGCACCGTGTGCCACGAGCGCCAGCCGCCAAGCCGCAGCGCTTGCGCCAGCGCAGCTAGCAGCGCGATGGCTGCGGTTGCCATGCCGCGCGGCGCCAGTGTGCAGGCGATCATCGCGGCCAGCGTCAGCGCCACCACGCTGCGCTCCACCGGCATCGAGCGCCGGATGCGTACGCCGGGCACGGTATTGGCGGTGAACATCGGGATCACCCGCCCGCCGATCACGGTAATGAAGATGACGACCAGGCCGATGCCGGCATCGGCACTTTGCAGCGCGACGTGCACGGCGCCTCTCGCCATCGCCAGGTGGAACACCACGTTCAGCGACCACAACAGGAACAAGGCTGCGGCAAGGCCGTAGTTGCGCGCGCTGCCGGCGCGCACCAGCACGCGCAGGAAGGTGGCGGCGCACAGCAGCAGGAAGGCGAGGTCCAGCACGGCCGCGGCAGGAGCGGGCCCGGTCCACATCGCCACGCGCGCCGCGACCCACACAGCGGCGAGACTACCCAGCAGCCAGCCCTGCGGCGTCTGCTGTCCCGTCCAGTTCTTGCCGGCGGTAAACAAGAAGCCGGCCACAACCGCGGCGGCAAAGCCAAACACCATCTCGTGCGCATGCCACAGCATGCCGCCGATGGCCGGCTGTGCGCCAGACCACGGCCACCAGCCCAGGTAGATGGCTGCCCACACGCCGATGGCCACCACGGCGAAGCTCGCCGCCAGCAGATAGAAGGGCCGGAACGCGAGCGCAAGCACGGGGTGGCCGTGGTATCCGGCGCCGGCTGGTGGCCGCGTAGGTGGCCGGGCAGATGGCCGGGTCTGTGGCAGGGGCAGCATGACGCCTCTCGCAAAGGGTTGGATGAAACGCGGATTGCCGTTGGTGTTTGTCGGTGTTTGTCGGTGTTTGCTGGTGCTTCCAGGTCTTTGTCCGTGTGCTTGCCAACAGAATTCGCATATCGTGCGCCGCAGCAACCTGTGAACGATTCTATAAAACAAGCATTTCAAATGCAACATAAAATACGGGTGTGTCAGCGGGGTGATACACGGCGCGGCGACGCGACAATTTGCCGCTAAGCCGCCCGCGGCCCTGGCTGCACAAAGGCGGGGTCGGTGCCGCGCCTGCCCGCCCGCTAGTGGTCACCAGAAAAATCTGGAAAGTGGCTATGGACGGCTTAGCCATTCACTACCTACTCTGCACGGGACGGGGCCTGTGACGTACCCGGGCAAGGCCGTTTTTTGCCCAGGCGACGCCGCCCGCCAAAAAAAGAGCTAAGTTTTGATGAGCATCTTGAAGAAGGCCCCGGGGGGGGGGGGGAGGCCTTGGCCGCCGGCCGCCGCCGGCACATCCGCAACAAAACCATCCACAGGGTCGAGCGCTTTGCCAAGCTGGTGGCCCGGCGCCCGGCAATCGTCGCCACGCGCCTGATGCGGCAGCAACCGAAACGTCCCATGAGCACCATCGCCATCCTGCTATCCGCCTTCCTGCTCTCGGTGGTCGCGCTCGCGGCCTTTATCTGGAGCATGCAGAAGGGCTTCTTCGATACCTCGCCAGCGGCGGCCAACGTGATCTTCGACCGCGGGGAGGCGGGGCGGCCGGAAGACCCTGCCGCGGACAAGCCGCACGGGGCCGCAGGCGACGCTGCGTACGACACCTCGCGCGATATCGCGGACGAATCCTCGGCGCCCGTGGTCTTCCTGTTCATCTGCTGCGCCATGGTGTGGCTGGTGGTGGCGTCGCTGGCGGGGCTGACGGCCTCGGTCAAGTTGCACGAGCCCGACTTGCTGGCCACGGTGCCGTGGCTGTCGTTCGGCCGCATCCGCACCATCCACCTGAACGCCGTGGCCTATGGCTGGGCACCGATGGCCGGTTTGTCCATCGCGCTGTTCCTGCTGCCACGCCTGCTCAAGACGCGCCTGGCCGGCGCGAAATACGCCGTACTCGGCGCGGCCTTGTGGAACGCCGGGCTCATTGCCGGGCTGGGGAGCATCGCGGCCGGGATCTCGGACGGCCTGGAGTGGCTGGAGATCCCGTGGCAGGTCGACATCCTGCTCGTGGCCGGCGGCGCGCTGGTGGGCATGCCGCTGGTGCTCACGCTGGTGAACCGCAAAGTGGATCACCTCTACGTCTCGGTCTGGTACATGGGCTGCGCGCTGTTCTGGTTCCCCGTGCTGTTCCTGGTGGCGAACATCCCCGGGCTGCATTTCGGCGTGGAGCAGGCCACCATGAACTGGTGGTTCGGCCATAACGTGCTCGGCTTGTTCTACACCCCGCTGGCGCTGGCTTCCATCTATTACTTCCTGCCCAAGATCATCGGCCAGCCCGTGCGCTCCTACGGCTTGTCCTTGCTGGGCTTCTGGGCGCTGGCGTTCTTCTATGGCCAGGTCGGCGGCCATCACCTGATCGGCGGGCCGGTGCCGGGCTGGCTGATTACCTTGTCCATCGTGCAGAGCATGATGATGCTGGTGCCCGTGATCGCGTTCTCGATCAACCAGCACCAGACCATGCGCGGCCATTTCCACCGGCTGATCGATTCGCCCACGCTGCGCTTCGTCACCTTCGGCGGCATGATGTATACGCTGAGCTCGGCACAAGGCTCGTTCGAGGCGCTGCGGGCCGTCAACCGCGTGACCCATTTCACGCACTACACGGTGGCGCACGCGCATCTGGGACTGTACGGCTTTGTCAGCTTTGCGTTCTTTGGCGCCATCTACTTCATGGTGCCGCGCGTGACCGGCCGCGAGTGGCCGTACCGCTGGCTGATCTACGCGCACTTCTGGCTCGCGGTGGCCGGCATCGGCGTGTACTTCATCGGGCTGTCCATCGGCGGCACGCTGCAAGGCTATGCCATGCTCGATGCCAGCAAGCCCTTCATGGACTCCGTGGCCGTCACCATCCCTTACCTGAAAGCGCGCTCGGTCGGTGGCGGCATGATGCTCCTTGGCCATCTCTTCTTCGTCGCCAATTTTGTCTGCGCCATCCTTGGCCTGGGACCTAACCGGGACCGGCCCGCCTTGTTCCACCAAGGCCGCAAGCGGGCACTGGGAGCCTGAATCGTGAACAATGAAAAAGCCCTGCTGGCCGGCGGCATGACCATGCTCGCGCTGGCAACGAGCGCGCTGGTCGTGATCCCCTATCTGCAACTCCGGGACGTCAAGCCCACCGAAGGCGTCAAGCCGTATTCCGCCGCGCAACTGCGCGGGCGCGAGGTCTATATCGCCAACGGCTGCGTCTATTGCCATTCGCAGCAGCCGCGCGACGCCTCGTTCGCGCCGGACGCCAAGCGTGGCTGGGGCCGGGTGTCGGTGGCCGGCGATTACTACTACGACCACCCGCACTTGCTTGGCACCATGCGCACCGGGCCTGACCTGATGAACATCGGCGTGCGCCAGCCGAGTGCCGACTGGCACCTCGGCCACCTGTTCCAGCCGCGCGCCTACGTACCCGGCAGCATCATGCCAAGCTATCCGTTCCTGTTCGACGTGAAGGACAAGGCGGACCCCGGCGACAAGGTGGTCAACCTGCCGGAGGCCTTCAATCCGCCGGGCAAGATCGTGGTGGCCACGGCAACCGCGCTCGACCTGGTTTCGTACCTGCAATCGTTGAACCGCACCGGCGCCGTCCTGCCCGCGCCGCCCGCGGCCAAGGCCGCGCCGTAGCCCCCCGGAGACACAGATGGACAGCCCATCGGAAAAGCGCCGGGCCGCCGCGGCCCGATCCCGCGAGAATGCGGACCCGCATGAAAACCGCGCACCCATGCCCAAGGTGGTGCTGGTGCTGGTGGTGGCCCTGGTAGCCTGGGGCTGCTGGTATATCGCCACCGCGCCCATCAACGCGCCGGCAGAACTGGGCGACCGCCGCACCTTGGCCGATCTCCAGGGCAGCGGCAAGGCCGCTGGCGGTGCCGTGGATGGCGCCGCCGTGTTCCAGGCGCGCTGCGTGGCTTGCCACCAGGCCACGGGGCAGGGCTTGCCGGGGGTGTTCCCGCCGCTGGCCGGCTCGGAATGGGTCAACGGCAAGGACGCCAAGGTTGCCTCCATCGTGCTGCGCGGCATCACCGGCAAGCTGACGGTCAAGGGCACCACTTACAACGGCGCCATGCCGGCATTCGCGGATCAGTTGAGCGATGCCGAGATCGCGGCGGTGCTCACGCATGCGCGCAGCCAGTGGGGCAACACCTCGCCGGCGATGACGGAAGATATCGTCAAGGCGGCGCGCGCGCAGACCGCGGCCATGACCGCACCGTTCGACGGCGATGCCGCGCTTGGCGCGCCGGGTGGCTAGCATGCTGTCGCGCATTCGCCCGGCGTGGCCGGCATTGGCCTTGTTGCTGGTGCTGGTGCTGGCCGTCGCGGGTTTGCGCTATCTCACCTTGGGCTTTACCGCCTGGACGCTGGACGACCGCCGCGAGACGCGCATTGCGCAAGGCGCGCTGGTGCTGCCGGTCATCGAGACGCGCAATCAAGCGGGCGAGCCCGCGCGGCTGTTCGGCGCCGGGCGGGACCAGGGCGCGCGGCTCTTCCTGGTGGATTTCATCTACACGCGCTGCCTGAGCGTGTGCCGCGCGCTCGGCTCAGAGTTCGAGCAATTGCAGGGCCGCATCCGTGCCGATGGCATGGACGGCCGCATTGGCCTGGTTTCCCTGTCTTTCGATCCCGCCGGCGACGACACCGCCAGCCTTGCCGCTTATGCCAGGGAGCACCATGCGCAACTGCCTGGCTGGCAGGTGGCCACGCCCGTCGCCACGCCAGCCATGCAGGCGCTGCTGCGCGACGCGGATGTTATCGCTATCCCGGACGGCCTCGGCGGCTTCGAGCACAACGGCGGCGTGCACGTGACTGACGCCCATGGCCGGGTGCTGGCCGTCTACACGCTGGCCGATTACCAGCAGGCCTACGATTTCGCGCGCAGGCATCTGCCATGAGCCCGCAAGCCACCGTGCAGCAGCCGTGGCTCCGCCATTGGCGGGCGCGCCGGGCCGGTCTTGCCGGCGGGCTGGCGGCGCTAGCCGTGGCGCTGTGCGTGCCGCGTGCGCATGCCTTGCTGGAGGGCTCGATGACGCTGCAGATGCTGGTGCTGCTGCCGGGCCTGTTCTGCGCGGGCTGTGCGCTGCCCTGGCTGATCTCGGACGCGCGGCGCGAGCGGATCACGGCGGCGTTGCGGCCCTACGCGCTGAGCCTGCTGGCGTTTGCCCTGCTGGCCTACGGCGCATGGATGCTTCCCGTCGCGCTGGACCTCAGCCGGCTGGAATTTCCGACCCTGGTGGCCAAGTACGCGCTGGTGGTGGCAGCGGGCGTCGCCGCGCATTTCGGTTTCAAGGCGAGCGCGTGGCCGCCGGTGCTGTTCATCGGCGGCAACTACGTATGGATGGGCCTGACCGTCGGGATGCTGTTCATCGATAGCGAGACGCGCCTTTGCGCCAGCTACCTGCTGGCCGACCAGCGCATCGCGGGCGTGGGCCTGGTGATCTATTCGGGCCTGCTGGGCATGTGGTTGCTGCTATGGGCCGCCAGGAGGGCAGAGCAGCCCCACGGGACGGCGGGGCAAGGCGGCAAGTAGGCAAGTAGGTTGGTTTGCCGCCCGTTCCTGCAAGCTTCCGCGCGCCTTTAATGCGCTGCCGCACCAGCGGCAGCATTGCCGCCCTTGGCCGGCTTGGTGAACCAGATCAGCGGAATGATCGCGATGAAGATCACGCCCGAGATCCAGAAGATATCGTTCAATCCAAGCATGGCGGCTTGCGTGGTGAGGCTGCGTTCGAAGAACGCCATCGCCTGGTCATGGCTGAAGCCGGCCGTCGCCTGCAAGGCTTCCAGCGCGTGCACAAAGGCCGGGTTGTGCTGGCTGGCCTGCTCCGCGAGTTGCGAGTGGTGCAGGACATTGCGGTCGTTCCAGGCCGTGCTGGCCAGCGACGTCCCTACCGCGCCGGTGAACACGCGAGCAAAGTTCGACAGGCCCGCGGCGGCCGGAATCTTGTCCGGTGACAGCCCCGACAGGATGATCGCGGTCAGCGGCACGAAGAACAGCGCGGTGGGGATGCCTTGCAACAATGTGGGCAGCACCAGCGTCCAGGTGTCCACGGTGGTGGTGTAGCCCGAGCGCATGAAGAACACTGCGGCGAAGCCGGCAAAGGCCATGGTCGCCAGCACCCGCGCATCGGAGCGCGGCATGATCTTGCCCAGCGCCGGCGCCAGTATCACGGCGAAGATGCCCAGCGGTGCGGTCACCAGGCCGGCATTCACGGCCGGGTAGCCAAGGTACTGCTGCATCCATTGCGGCAGCAGGACCAGGTTGGCGAAGAACACGCCGTAGGCTACCGAGATCGCCACGGTGCCGCCCAGGAAGTTGCGCCCGGCAAACAGCTTGAGATCGACGATCGGATGTTCCTCGGTCAGCTCCCAGATCACGAAGAAGATGAAGCTGATCAACGCAACGACGCCCAGGCCCACGATCAGCGACGAATGGAACCAGTCGAGATCCTTGCCCTTGTCGAGCATGATCTGCAGCGCTGCCACCCAGGTGATGAGCGAAGCCAGGCCAACCTTGTCGATCGGCAGCGCGCGCTTCGGTGTTTCACGCGAGCGGTAGATGATCCAGGTGACGGCGGCGGCGAACAGGCCGACGGGAATGTTGATGTAGAAGATCCACGACCAGGAGTAGCGGTCGGTCATCCAGCCGCCCAGCGCCGGGCCGGCAATCGGGCCCACGGTGGCCGTCATGGCCCACAGCGCCAGCGCTGTGGAACTGCGTCGCTTGGGATACGAGCCAAGCAGGATGGCCTGCGAGAGCGGAATCAGCGGGCCGGCCACGGCGCCTTGCAGCACGCGCGCGGCCAGCAGGATCGGCAGGTTGGGCGCAATGCCGCACAGCCAGGATGACAGCACGAACAGCAGGATGGCGCCCACGAACAGGCGGATTTGCCCGATGCGCTGGGTCAACCAGCCTGTAAGCGGGATCGATACCGCGTTGGCGGCGGCGAACAGCGTGATGACCCACGTGCCTTCGTCCACCGACACACCGAGGTTGCCGGAGATGGTGGGAATGGCCACGTTGGCGATCGACGAGTCGAGCACGTTCATGAAGGTGGCGAGCGCTACCGCGAAGGTGGCGAGCACCAGCTT
The DNA here is from genome assembly GCF_058794615.1 of Cupriavidus sp. GW823-FHT07A04. Classification (NCBI taxonomy): domain Bacteria; kingdom Pseudomonadati; phylum Pseudomonadota; class Betaproteobacteria; order Burkholderiales; family Burkholderiaceae; genus Cupriavidus; species Cupriavidus sp. GW823-FHT07A04. Next base: position 38,431 of record NZ_JBXAHA010000016.1, on the reverse strand, counting down.
GCCGCCGGTAAGCGGCGGGGGCTGGAGCGGTTCGGCTGTGTTGGCGTTTTCCATGGTGAACTCGACGTGTCTCTGGCTGGTGTCGGCCGGCTCTTGCCGGATTTGATTGCTATTTAAAAATCTGAGTTATCAGATAAATAACGAAGAAAAATCCTGGCAAGGCATTACAGGACAGCACCTTTGGCCGGTTTTTCAGCCGTCTTCGCGGCAACCGCAGTGGCCTGTGCGCCCTGGCTGGATGCGCCCGAGGTGCTGTTCAGCGCGATGATGCGAGCGATTTCAGCATCGGCTTGCTCCCCATAGCCACGGTAGACATTGGTGCTGTAGGTGGTTTTCTTGACCGCGCCGAGTTGCGCGCCGCTGCGGTCCCTGGTGTCCACGTCGACCTGCATCGACAAGCCGATCTGCAGCGGGTGCGCACGCAGCTCCGCCGGGTCGAGCTCGATGCGGGCGGGCAGGCGTTGCACGACCTTGATCCAGTTGCCGGTGGCGTTTTGTGCCGGCAACGCCGAGAACGCGCTGCCGGTGCCGGCGGAGAAGCCCACCACGCGGCCGTGATAGCGCACGCTGCTGCCGTACACGTCCGCGCGCAGCACAACCGGCTGGCCGATTCGCATGTGCTGGAGCTGTACTTCCTTGAAGTTGGCATCCACCCACACGCCATCCAGCGGGACGATGGCCATCATCGGCGCGCCCGGGGCTACGCGCTGGCCGACCTGCACCGAGCGGCGCGCCACATAGCCCGTGACCGGCGCCGGCAGCGTGTTGCGCGCCAGGGCGAGATGCGCGTCGCGCAGCTTGGCGGCGGCGGCCTGTACGGCAGGGTGCTCGGCGACCGTGGTCTGGTCGGTCATGGTGCGGTTGGAGGCAAGTTGCTGGCGGGCGGCTTCGAGCGTGGCCTCGGCGGTCTTGACCGCGTCGCGGGCGTGGGCCACGTCTTCCGCGGACACGGCCCCGGTTTCCGTCACCTGGCTGCGGCGCTGGAAGTCGTCGCGGGCCTTGGCCAGGTCGGCCTGGCGCTGCTGGATCGCGGCTTGATAGACGTTGTTGTTGACGTAGAGGGCGCTGACCTGGCGCACCGTTTGCGCGAGCTGAGCCTGGGCATTGCCCAGCGCGACCTGCGCATCGGCCGGGTCGAGGTTGACCACGGCTTCGCCGGCCTGGACGATCTGCGTGTCGTCGGCGTTGACGCTGATCACGGTGCCGCTGACCTGCGGCGTGAGCTGCACGAGGTTGCCGTTGACGTAGGCGTCGTCAGTGTCTTCGTGATGCACGGCGTAGGTGAAGTAGTAGCCAGCGTAGCCGCCGGCAGCAATCAGGGAGGCCAGGCCCAGCGCGGCGAGCAGGCGCTTGCGGGTGGCCATCTTGCTGGCGGGGGCGGTGCTGCTGCTGTTGTTGTTGTCGGCGGTGGTTTCGGTCTGGGTAGCTTCGGTCATTTTGATCACCTCGGTCGCTGTATCGGTGGCGTTATCGGCGTTGAGCGGTTATTGCGGTTATTGCGGTTGTTATGGCTATTGCGGCTGTTCGGGAGCGCCCGGCGCGGCGGCGCGAAGGACTGGCGGGGGGGGGGGGGGGGGGGGGGGGGGGGGGAGAGGGGGGGGG